>JACUUK010000012.1 GCA_014859315.1 Candidatus Aminicenantota bacterium | reverse complement strand
GCAGCGACGTGGCAATCTCATTAGATAGTGAAGAGTAGGGAAGTGGGGATAAACTTGAAAAAAAACACAATCTGGTGTATAAATCGAAGTTAATTCGAAGCGATATCAATCTTATTCGGATTTTAACAGCATAAAACAAAGGAGATAAAAATGGATAAAGAGTTCACAACTGTTTCTATCCCCTCATCCTTGTATAAAAAAATTGAGGAAAAGATTAAAGGTTCAGAAATTACATCAGTTGCAAGTTATATAACAAAGGTCTTAAGAGAAAGCATTTCAAAAGAAGAGCAAGTGCAAGAAGCTTTCAGTAAAGAAGACGAAGAGAAGGTAAAGGAACGGTTAAAGGCACTGGGATATATTGACTAAACAATAATAATTCAGGGGACGTTTTTATTTTTTTGGATGAGTCCTCGATTCTATGTATTGAAAGGAGAAGAGAATGATTGGTCCTCACGGAGGGAAAATAATTGAGCGGTATCTCTTGGGGAAGGAAAAAGAATCAGTTATCGAGAAAGCCAAAGGATTGCCTTCTATAAAACTGAATCATGAACAGGTCAGCGATTTAGAAAATATCGCATTTGGTGTGTTTAGCCCTCTTGAAGGGTATATGGGAGAGAAGGATTACAGGAATGTTTTAAATCAGATGCGACTTTCAAACGACCTTCCATGGCCAATTCCTATCGTATTAGATGTTAGTATAGAGGATGCCAAAAAATTAAAAGAAGGCCAGGATATTGCGCTTCTCAACCCTTCCGGCATTCCTGTTGCCATCTTTTATCTCGAAGAGAGATATTTATTTAATAAAGAAGAAATGGCAGAGAAAGTCTTCCAGACAAAGGACACAGCCCATCCTGGTGTAGCCAAAGTCATGGAGATGAAAGATGTTCTTCTTGGTGGCCCTATTGAGTTAATTCAGGAATCTCCAACGCCTTACTTCAAATATAAATTGAAACCAATAGAAACAAGAATTCTTTTCAGAGAAAAAGGATGGAGAACTATTGTGGGGTTTCAAACAAGGAATACTCCACATATCGGCCATGAATATGTCCAGAAAGCTGCCCTTACATTCACAGACGGCCTTTTTGTTAATCCTGTGATAGGCCGAAAAAAGAGAGGGGATTTCCGGGATGAAGTAATATTGGCTTCTTATGATGAGCTTATCAAGCACTACTATTTAAAAGAGCGGGCAGTTATGGCGATTCTTCAGATGGAAATGAGGTATGCTGGGCCAAGAGAGGCCATTTTTCATGCAATTATCAGGAAAAACTTTGGCTGTACACATATTATTATCGGCCGTGACCATGCAGGAGTCGGTAATTATTATTCTCCATATGCTGCACAGGATATTTTTGACGAGTTTCCAGATTTAGGAATAGTTCCTCTGTTTTTTAAGTCTTTCTATTTTTGCAAACGGTGCAATTCTGTAGTGAATGAAAAGATTTGTCCGCATCCTTCTTCAGAGCATATAAATTTCAGCGGGACAAAGATAAGAGATATTCTCATCGAAGGAAAAATTCCACCTTCGGATTTAATGCGGCCTGAGGTTGCTCAGGTAATTCTAAGTTTTGAGCATCCTTTTGTGGATTAAAGGCTGAAAGGAAAAAAGAAGAAAGGAAAAATAGTGAAAAGAAAAGTTTTAGTAATAGGTTTAGATTGTGCTCCCGCATCGATAGTCTTTGAGCGCAGGGATGAACTGCCTGTTCTTAGAGAGCTGATTGAGAATGGCCTCTACGGTAATCTAAGGAGCTCAGACCCTCCAATTACAATCCCTGCATGGATGGTTATGTGCACAGGCATGGATTCTGGCCAGTTGGGCCTATATGGATTCCGGCACCGGCGGGATTATTCGTATAAAAACATCTGGATTGCTACATCTCAATCAATAAAGGAAAAGACTGTATGGGATATAATTGGCGAGCATGGAGGCCAGAGTACCCTTGTTAGTGTGCCCCCAAGCTATCCGCCAAAACCTGTTGCAGGAAACCTTATATCATGTTTTATCACACCGGGGCAGGAAAAGGAATACACTTATCCTGTACAACTGAAAGAGGAAATAGAATCAAAATTTGGGCCTTATATTTTTGATGTTGTATTTCGGACAGAGGAAAAAGATAAGCTTTTAAGCCAAATCTATTCCATGACGGAAAAAAGATTTCAGGTGATGAATTACTTAATAAGGCGCAAGCCCTGGGATTTTTTCATGTTTGTTGAAATCGGAGTGGATAGAATTCAGCATGCTTTCTGGAGGTACATGGATTCTGCTCATCATCTGTATGTCCAGGGAAACATGTATGAAAATGCTATTATGGATTACTACAAAGATTTGGATAAAAAACTTGGAGAACTTATCTCTAATGTTCCAGAAGATACAGCCATTTTGGTTGTATCCGACCATGGGGCAAAAAGAATGAAAGGGGCATTCTGCATAAATGAATGGCTTATAGAGCAAGGATATCTTGCTGTAAAAGACAAGCCCGAATCTCCTATAAGTCTGGATAATCTCGAGATTGACTGGAGCCGGACAAAAGCTTGGGGATGGGGAGGATATTATGCACGCATTTTCCTGAATATAGATGGAAGAGAACTGCAAGGCATCATTAACCCAGAGCATTATGAGAAAGAACGGGATGAATTAGTCGAAAAATTAATGTCTTTACAGGGACCAAATAGGGAAGCATGGAAAACACGTGTGATTAAACCCCAGGAATATTTTAAAGTATTAAACGGAGATTATCCCGATTTAATGGTTTACTTTGATGATTTATATTGGCGTTCTGCCGGGACATTGGGCCACGGGACAAAATATCTTTTAGAAAACGATACAGGCCCTGACGATGCTGTTCATGACCAAGAAGGAATTTACATCCTTTATGACCCCAAAAATAAGACTCATAAAAGGAAAGACACGCAGATTATTGACATTGCTCCAACTGTTCTTAATTTAATGGGGATTCCAGTTCAAGATGATATGAAGGGGTGTATTATTGAGTAAAGAGTCGAGAATCCGAGGGAACGGCCTTGCAGTGAATGCCTGTAGGACATCAAGGAGATTTAGTGTTCTGGCTGATTTTCTCGCAATCTTGGATCATATACAATAATATAATAATAAAAGGAGAATTGCATCAATGGATTCGATTCAATCTCGAAATCAGAAAGGATTTACGTTGTGGTTTACTGGCCTGCCATGTTCAGGAAAATCTGCTGTGGCAGACCGGGTGGCAGAGGTATTAAAAGAGCAAGGACTGAACGTGGAAAGACTGGATGGAGATATTGTGAGGAAGGACCTGACAAGAGACCTGGGATTTTCCAAGGAAGACAGAGATGAAAATATCCGGAGAGTAACTTTTGTTGCTAAGCTCTTGACAAGAAACGGAGTTGCTGTTTTGACATCTTTTATCTCTCCTTACCGGCAGGTAAGAGCCCGTGCACGAAAAGAAATCGGAAATTTTATCGAAGTCTATGTTAAATGCCCGGTTGAAGTTTGTATTGAGCGCGATATGAAAGACATGTATAAAAAAGCGCTCAATGGCGAGATTAAGGAATTCACCGGAGTTTCTGACCCTTATGAAGAACCTATAAATCCAGAAATCCTTCTTGAGACAGATAAGGAAACAATTGAAGAAAGTACACAAAAAGTTATTAAACGGTTGAATGATCTTGGATATTTACCATAAAAAGTTACAAGGCAGCTTTGAAGTAAGAAAGTAAGCTGATTTTTGTCCATGATCCGGTGAAGAAAATGCCTAAATACTTAGTCACAGGGGGAGCGGGATTCATTGGTTCACACATTGTGGAAGAACTCCTTAAAAGAGGATATGAAGTTTGTGTTCTGGATAATTTTTTAACTGGGAAAAGAGAAAACATTTCACCTTTTCTAAATAAAATTGAACTTATCAAAGGGGACATTAGAGACCTTTCTCTTTGCCACTCTGCCGTAAAAGGAGTGGATTTTATTCTACATCAAGCAGCGCTGCCTTCTGTTCCACGTTCGATTGAAGACCCTCTTTTAACAAATGATATCAACGTAAAAGGAACGCTGAATATTTTAGTGGCAGCCAGGGATGCAAATGTAAAAAGATTTGTGTTTGCCTCTTCTTCTTCGGTGTATGGAGATGACCCGAATCTTCCGAAAAAAGAGGGTGTTGAAGGAATGCCGCTTTCTCCTTATGCAGTAAGCAAGCGTGTATGCGAGCACTATTGTCGGGTTTTTAGTTTTATTTACGGTCTGGAGACGGTCTGCCTCAGATATTTCAATATTTTTGGGCCAAGGCAGGACCCTTTATCGCAATATGCGGCGGTAATCCCGAATTTTATAACCCGGATGCTTAAAAGAGAGAAACCCATAATCTATGGTGATGGGGAGCAGACGCGGGATTTCACCTATGTTGCAAACGTTGTGGAGGCGAACATACTGGCATCAACAGTATCAGGAGCTTCTGGTCGGATTTTTAATATTGCTTGTGGGGAGAAAATAAGTGTGCTTTCACTCGTATCACAAATTAATGACATATTAAAGACAAGCATTTCTCCCTCATTCGAAGCACCTCGCCCGGGAGACGTGCGCCATTCTTTTGCAGATATAACAGAAGCAAAAATGCATTTAAAATATAGCCCTTTGACTTCTTTTAATGAAGGGCTTATAAAGACAATAAACTGGTATCAGCAAAGGAGGGAATAATTGGAGGTAAAGGTTTCTGACTTACAACTTAAGATAAAAAACAGGGAAGCCAGTGTTGGCGTTATTGGGCTTGGTTATGTCGGCCTGCCATTAGTGCGAGCATTTTTAAATCAGGGATTTCCTGTGATAGGTTTTGATGTAGATGAGAAAAAAATCTCAATGCTGAAACAGGGCAAAAGCTATATTCATCAAATCAAAGGAGAGGATATCAAGCCCTTTGTGAAAGAGGGTCAGTTTAAGCCGACAAGCGATTTAAGCAAGCTTAAACAAGTTGATGCTGCTTTAATATGTGTTCCTACTCCTTTGGATGCCCATAAGAATCCTGATTTGTCATATGTGCTAAATACGACTAAAGTGATTTCCAAAAATTTAAGAAAAGGCCAGCTTGTTGTTCTTGAAAGCACTACTTACCCAGGGACTACAGAGGAAGAGATGCTTCCTGTTCTGGAATCCACAGGCATGAAAGTGGGAAAAGATTTTTATCTTGCGTATTCACCGGAGAGGGAGAATCCTGGTGATAAGATTTATGCAACGACAAAGATTCCTAAAATTGTTGGAGGCGTCACACCTGATTGCCTGGCAGTAGCCCAAACTCTTTATGACCAGATTGTTGTAAAAACAGTTCCAGTAAGTTCCCCAAGCGTGGCCGAGGCATCAAAACTTTTGGAGAATATCTTTCGTTCTGTTAATATAGCATTGGTAAATGAATTGAAAATGATATTTGAACGCATGGGTATTGATATCTGGGAAGTTATTGATGCCGCTTCCACAAAGCCATTTGGATTTATGCCTTTTTATCCAGGGCCAGGATATGGAGGCCATTGTATTCCTGTTGACCCATTTTATCTAACATGGAAAGCCAAGGAAGTGGACTACCCTACAAAATTTATCGAACTTGCTGGCGAAATAAACACATTTATGCCCTATTATGTAGTTTCCAAAACAATAGATGCTTTAAACGAAAGGAAAAGGAGCATTTACGGAGCAAAGATTCTCGTCCTTGGCATTGCCTATAAAAAAGATGTAGATGACCAAAGGGAATCCCCCTCACTTAAGCTAATCCAGCTGCTTCAAAAAAAAGGTGCAAAAGTGGCTTATAACGATCCATATGTCCCAAGGTCCTTCGGACACAGGGAATATCCTGATTTGGATTTAAAGTCTGTGCCCTTAAGTGAAGAAACATTGAAGAGTTTTGATGCGGTTATCATCGCAACAAACCATTCAATGTATGATTTTGACTGGATTGTTAAGAATTCTTTCCTTGTGATAGATACCCGCAATGCGATTCCTGGCTATAAGCCAAACGTCATAAAAGCATAAAATTAAAAAGGAGCTGACTATGAAGATTGGAGTGATTGGAACTGGATATGTAGGATTAGTAACAGCCGTTGGGCTTGCAGACATGGGACATCGTGTATTAGGGACGGATATAGTCGCAGAGAAAATCGATAAGGCATCTCAGGGTATTTGCCATATTTATGAGCCTGGCCTTGAGGAATTGCTCAAGAAGAATCTAAAAAACGGAAATCTATCATTTCATCACAACCTGGATGAAACAATCATTGCTTCAGATGTTCTTTTTGTTTGCGTTAATACCCCTCAAAGAGAGGATGGAAGTGCTGATATGTCTTATGTGGAAGGGGTTTCGAGAAGGATTGCTGAAAACTTGAATTCATATAAACTGGTGGTGGAAAAAAGCACTGTTCCTGTAAAGACTTCTATGTGGATTAAGAAAGTGCTGACCCTTTACAAAAAAAATGACACATCTTTTGATGTAGCGTCAAATCCAGAGTTTTTAAGAGAGGGGTCTGCTGTATATGACTTTCTAAATCCTGACCGCATTATAATTGGTGTGGAAACAGAGAGAGCTAAAGATATTTTAATACGAATTTATGATAAATTCAGAGACCGAATCCTTGTAACGAATATTGACACAGCAGAACTTATTAAGCACGCTTCGAATTCCTTTTTAGCTACAAAAATATCTTTCATAAATCTTATTTCCGAGCTCTGCGAAAAAACCGAAGCAGATGTGGAGTTAGTGGCTAAAGGTATGGGTCTTGACCCAAGAATAGGGCCTCATTTTTTACGTGCAGGACTTGGGTATGGTGGATCATGCTTTCCTAAGGATGTCCGTGCGCTCACGCGTATAGGAGAGGATTTAGGGGTTGATTTTAGCTTACTTAAAGAAGTTGACAGGATAAACACAAGATGCATACGTGTGTTTGTGGAAAAGGTTAAAAAGGCACTCTGGATACTAAAAGACAAGAAAATCGCTGTTTTAGGACTTTCGTTCAAGCCTGAAACAGATGACATCAGGAATGCACCGAGCATTCATGTTATCGAGGAGTTGCAGCGCGAAGGAGCTCATCTTTGCCTGTATGACCCAAAGGCGATGGATAAAATGAAAAGACTTTTTCCTGAAAAATCTCCCCAAGTGATATACTCATCATCTCCATATGAAGCTGTACAAGGTGCAAATGCAATGCTGATTGTTACAGAATGGCATGAATTTAAGGAGTTGAACCTGGAAAAAGTCAAGAAGTCGATGGCAAATCCTATCATAATCGATGGAAGAAACCTTTATAACCCTGAAAAAGCGAGAGAATTAGGGTTTGAGTATTATTCAATCGGCCGGAAATAAATAGGTTTACCTAAATCAATGTCATTGCAGAAGAGAAATCTTTACTGTGTGATTATTGAAATCTGATTCAAAAACAATAAAAATATCATTGAATTTCTGTATGATTTCGTAATCTATGGATTTTCCGTCTATTGCAACATGGATCTTTTTTCTTATTTCCTTGGGTGGGTGATTCAGTATTAACCATGGGCTCAGGATTTTAATAGTTCCAGTTTGAGTGAAATTACTGTTAAAGCAAAAAGTAATGAGATCATTTTTTGGGTCGAAATCATAGGAGTATGCCACAAACTTGCCGTTTGAAGGTTGATATGCATGGATTTTTCCAGAGTCCATACCGAGATTTGGTTCAAGGCATAAAGAATCATATCCCATTTTAATCCCAAAGTATCCCTCAAATAATGCCTTTCCAATACTCCCTGCACTTCCGCAATAATAATCACTCCCGCGGGGTGTTCCTTCCGTGTTTTCCCATTCAAAGAACCCTCTGTTTGTCAAATTTTTATGGATTATTTCCTTGAGTTTTTCCTTTGCAATGGAACTGAATCCATTTTTGAAAAGCACACAAATCAACCTTCCACCAAACCAGTCCCACTGAGCTCCGTTTTGATATTCGAAGGGCTCATCCAATAGAGGATGCTTAAAGACGTTTTTTGGGTATGGAGGAAGCAATGTCCCACTGATTGTGGAAAGGCCAAGAGATTTTTGCCTTTTGATGATTTCCTGGATGATTTGTCTGCATTGTTGTTCACTGGCTAACCCAGAAAGCATAGCAGCAGTGTTTCCGCCCATTGCCAGAATGTCATCCTCCTCGAAATCATGGCGTAGGGAATCCAGGTGTAAATGCACACGATAAAACCCTCTTTCTTTCTGCCAGAGCCATCTATTGGTGTTTGTTTTTATTGTCGAAGCTTGTTCGGCCCAGAAGTCGGCTTTATTATTTTGTCCAAGAGACCGGAACATTTCAGACAGGTTAAGGCAAGCTTGATAGAACATGCTTTGGTCATAGATATCAATTGTCCAGTGAGTTCTTTCATCAACATAAACTGCCTGTTCATCATCATCGATTAAATCGATATCGCCCCAATCAGCCGTATGTGCTCCTGTGAGGAGACAATAATGTGTATTAAATCTATTTTTGAGCACAAAAATAAGCGCATTTTCCAGCCGGTTTATGATGCTCTCACCTTGGGTTTTTTCATCAAGCCATTGAGGCCCAAGAAGCTTGAAGACTTGATGGGCAGCTTGAACAGTGCTCGATTCCTGGTCGGTCTCTGTTGTGTTTTTATCTGAATTTCCTACAGAATCGACCCAGTCCTCAAGAGACCCATTAGATTTTTGATAAGCAAGATGTTCTTCCAGCCAGGAACACAAAAATGGCTTTTCGTAAAAATATTGAGAGGCAGGAAGAATCGTATTGGCATCTCTCAGCCATATCTGCGGATAATCTGTGCCTGCTGAGAATCCGTGAATTTCTCCTGTTTTTCCCTGGAAGGACACTTCGTTATGTGCCAGAGTGAGACGGATAAGCTTTGCGGTTTTATTGAATTCAGGAACAGTCGAATGAACCTTGGTATATTTTCCAAAATCCAGATCGATGTTGACCTCATCTTCAGGCCAAATCTTTTTTTTAACTTCAACTGAAATTTTTGTAGTCGGGGAGCCATTATCTTTAAACCATGCAATTCCTTCCCTGAGAAGATCGAATTCAAGAATGTATTCGCCTTGCTCAAGGGGGCTTCGTATAGATAAGATCATATTGATGCTTTCATTAGGAATCACTGTTTTCGGGAGATGAAAACGGCGGTTGTCAAATGCAAGAATATTCCCATTTGCATCCAAGAGATGGTAAGAGAGATAGCAGGCGTTCGGTCCCGTTGTTTCCCACGTTTTTGTTCCTGTGTTTTTTAATTTCAAGCGGACAGGGAATCTTTTTCCTTCTTCTACGTCATACTTTCTTTTTTCCGTGCGGATTTGGGAAGAATAATCTATCTTGTTATATGATTCTTGCTTACAGGAATTTTGGAGAAGGATATTTCCGAATAACGCAGCTATAATCAGAAGAGTAGAGAATGAGGATATTTTTACCTGTTTTTTCATTTAACAAATCCTGGGAAGAAGTTCAGAAGTCAGGGGCTCAAGAAGTCTTAGTCCTCCAGAGAGGGTGGAACATAGAAGTTTACCGGAATGGATGCTCTTGTTTTGAATTTCTCCTATAATGCTGGCTTTTTTCCCGGGAACGTGGTTTTTTATTTCTTGTAAAATGTCATTTGATTTTTCTTTGGGGACAACAAGAACAGCCCTTCCTTCACAAGCAAGATAAACAGGATCGATACCCAACAACTCTGTGGCACCATGCACAGCACGGGAAATTGGAATTCGCTCTTCATCGATGACAATAGGATAAGGAAGTTTCTCTGCAAGCTCAGAAAGCACTGTGGCAAGTCCTCCTCTTGTAATGTCTCGCATCCAAAGGATGCCCTTCTTCCACAAAGGCAAGAGAAAAGTCAGGGGAGCGCAGTCAGATTTAACCTTTGATTCAAGGCCAAAATCTCCTCTGGCTAACATCACGGCAAGACTATGTTCACCAAGAGGCCCTGTTACAATCACCTGGTCACCTGGCTTGATTTTTTCAATGGCAGGCCTGGCGATTATATGCCCTATGCCTGCTGTGTTGATATAGATTTTATCTCCTTGGCCTTGCCTGACTACTTTTGTATCACCTGTAGCTATATCCACGTTGGCCTTTTTTGCAGAGGCCTTTATGGATTTTAATATTTTTTCAAGGTCTTTCCAAGAAAGCCCTTCTTCAATGATAAGAGCAAGGGATAAGAAACGTGGTTCTGCGCCTGAGACTACAAGATCATTGACTGTTCCATAGATGCAGAGAGAGCCGATGTCGCCGCCAGGAAAGAAGATGGGATCTACTACATAGCTATCTGTAGTGAATGCTATGTCTTTTGGGAGATGAGCAGCATCGGATAATTCTTCCAGTACTGGATTGTTGAAGTTTTTTATTATGTATTGGTCGATAAAATCCCTCATCATTTTCCCGCCGCTTCCGAGTTCCAAACTCACTTTCTTCATATTCTTCCCTCTCTCCTCTCTCCTCACTCCTTACTACTTACTATATTTATAATACGCCAGGCAAGCCCCTTCGAATGAAACCATACAAGGTCCGTGGGGAGAAGCAGGAGAACATTTTTTCGCAAACAGGGGACACTGAGGAGGAGAAATTTTTCCCCGTAAAACATCCCCACAACGACACCCCAAAAGCCCCCTGCTTTTCCAAGCAATTTTCAAGCCGTATTTGTTTTCAGTATCAAAATCAGAGTATTTTTTCTTTAACTTGAGGCCGCTTTTCGGAATAAGACCTAATCCACGCCAGTAAGCGTCTTTGACTTCAAGCATTTTATCCATAATAGCCAGCGCAAGGGGGTTTCCTTCAGGCCTTACAACTCTTCGGTATTCATTTGCTACAGAAGGCCTTCCTTCAATGATCTGTTCAAGTATGGAAGAGATCCCAAGAAGAATATCGCTGGGCTCGAATCCTGCAATTGCTCCAGGAATTCCATGTTTCCGGGCAATGAAGTCATAAGGCTTGACTCCTATAATGGCACTCACATGTCCAGGAAATAGGAATCCGTGAATATCGATGTCTTTGGCCTCTACAATAGCTTTTAACGGCGGGGGAATAAGCCATAAGCCGGAAAGGATGGAGTAGTTTCTAATTTTATTTTCATAGGCGTCCTTAACCGTGAGTGCGATAGCAGGAATAGTAGTTTCAAAGCCAACAGCAAAAAACACTACGTGTTTGTCCTGATGTATGCGGGCAATATCGAGGGATTCTGAAGGTGAATATACGATTTTCACCATGGATCCCTTGGAAGGCACTATGGTTTGCAGTGCTCCTTTTCTGGTGGGAACTCTTGTCATATCTCCGAATGTGGTTAGAATGAAATCTTTATTTTCTGTCACAAGTGAAATTGCAGCTTCATGGATTTCATTAGGCGTTATGCAGACTGGACAGCCAGGCCCTGAAAGCATTTCTACGCCTGATTTTTGAAGCAATTCTTTGAGACCATATCTATGAATTGTCATTGTGTGAGTCCCGCATACTTCCATAATCCGCACCGGCAAGGTAGAAAGAGTCTGAGTTTTCCTGGCTATTTCAGAAAGAAGGGCTTGGATGACTTTTTTATCTCTGTATTCTTTCATGTAGCGGCTACAGTAATCCGATTATCCTTTATTTGTTTCAGCATATTCTCGCAGTAGTTGAAATGTCTCCATAGCTTCCTTTTGATTAAGCTTGGAGATAGCAAATCCTGCATGGACAATAACCCAATCACCAAGCCGGATCTCATCCAAGAGAGAAAAATTAACCTTGATCTTAGTACCTAAATACTCAACTTTCCCTTGCTTGGATTCATCTATGTGTATAACCTTAGCAGGTATGCCTAAACACATTTTTTTTCCTTTATTTTCTTTGATTTAATAGATTACCAAATCATGGATGAAAGGTCTATTGTTTTTGACAATTACCAGCCAAGCTCCTATAATGAGTTCATCATGTTTGAGAATCTAAAGGGCTTTATTAAGCCTGGAAGTATAGAAGAACGCCTTGTAAATCAAATCGATTTCAACCGCCTTCCCAGACATGTAGCTATTATCATGGATGGGAATGGCCGTTGGGCCAGAAAAAAGGGGCTTCCTCGTGTGGAAGGCCATCGTGCTGGCGCAAAATCGGTTAAGGAAATTGTTGAAACATGTGCTCGATTAGGAATAAAAGTTTTAACTTTATATGCTTTTTCAAAAGAGAATTGGAAAAGGCCCAAAAGGGAGGTTTACACACTGTGGAAGCTTTTAAAAGACTATCTGAAAAACGAGTCCAAGGTTCTTGTTGAGAATAACCTGCGTCTAAAGGTAATAGGGCAAAAACAAGGAATTCCAGCTATAGTTAGAAAGGAGTTAGAGAAAGTAGAAAAGTTAACTACAGATTACGAAAGAATGACTATTGTATTGGCCCTGAATTATGGCGGAAGGTCAGAGATTGTTGATGCGGTTAAAGAAATCCTCGGAGAAAAGAATTTTCATGCGGAATCTTTAGATGAAGAGAAATTTTCTGAATATTTATACACTGCTAATCTACCTGACCCGGATCTTCTCATCCGAACAAGCGGAGAGCTTCGCATATCTAATTTTCTGTTATGGCAGATGGCTTACTCTGAAATATGGATTACAAAGGCGTTATGGCCGGATTTTCGCAGAAAGCATATACTACAGGCGATTGTTGATTATCAAAAGAGAGAGAGAAGATTCGGTGATGTTCATTCTTAGGGCTGTGTTTATACATCCTTTTTCTATCCCAAGAAAATGTGGCAAATATACTAAAAAAAGTAAAGAACATTAGGTTTTACAATGAATACTAAAAAAAGACTTCCAACAGCCATTTTTTTATTGATTATTGTATTTTTAAGCATTCAATATGCCTCGCGTTTAGTTTTTTTCATCATCTTGCAGGGGATTATCTTGGTTTCACTTATAGAGTTTTATAATCTTTCTGAGAGAAAAAATCTTATGCCTAAAAAGGCAGTTGGGGTCTTTTTTGCTTTGTTAATCAGTCTTCCATTCTATATCGAATCAATTTCAATCAGTCTTGTGTTTTTTGCAGTGCTTATGGCTATGACAGTTTATTATATTATAACCGTAAATAAAGTCGAAAAGGTTGTTTTTTTCCCTGCTTCTGTATCAGTGACTTTTTTTGGAGCGTTTTACTTAAGCTTTACCTTGAATCATTTTAATCTGCTGAGAGAAGAAAAAGGCCCGTTTTATATTTATTTTCTTTTAGCTGTAATTTTTATTGGAGATACAGGGGCTTTTTATATAGGAAAACTTTGGGGGAGGAGAAAACTGGTGCCTATGGCCAGTCCAAATAAGACTTGGGAAGGAAGTCTTGCGGGAATTATTACGGCTTGCCTTGGAGGCATAGCCGCACAGCAGATTTTGTTTCATGATATATCATTGTGGAAGGCAGTTGTTTTTGCCTTTCTGATTCATGCTGTTGCACAAGTCAGCGATCCTTTTGAATCTCTTTTTAAGCGAGCCGCAGGTGTTAAAGATTCTTCAAATATTCTTCCAGGACATGGAGGGTTTTTAGACCGGGTTGACAGCTTAATATTGGCGACTCCCCTTTTCTATTATTTACTGCAATTATTTAAGACGATTGAGTGACAAATATAGGCGAAGATAAATAATATGATGAAAAACGTTTCGATTTTGGGCTCCACCGGGTCAATTGGAAGGAATACCCTTCAGGTTATTGAGCATCTGTCTGACAAGTTTAATATAGTGGGGCTTGCTGCAGGAAAGAACACAAAACTGCTCAAGAAACAGGTGGAAAAATTCAAACCCAAAGTTGTTTCCTTGGAAAGAACTGAAGATGCCCAGGAAATCATGCAAGCATACAGCCATTTAGGGCTCCGGGTGGTTTCTGGCAGGGAAGGGGCTGAAGAAATTGCTCAAATAGAGGATAATGATATTGTTGTTTGTGCAATAACAGGTATCAATGGCTTGCTTCCGACTTTAGCGGCTGTTAAGGCGGGGAAACGTGTGGCATTAGCCAATAAGGAATCCATGGTTGTTGCAGGCTCCTTACTAAAGAAAGAAGCAAATAGAACCGGTGCAGAAATCATCCCTGTAGACAGCGAGCATAGCGGTGTGTTTCAATGCCTGGTAAAGGAAAATCGGGAAAACATAAAAAGGGTAATTCTCACAGCTTCCGGAGGGCCATTTTTTCGAACACCCAAGGAAGACATGCAAAAAATAACTCTTGAAGAGGCCTTGAATCATCCGCGCTGGAAAATGGGGGCAAAAGTCACTATTGACTCTGCCACATTGATGAATAAAGGACTGGAGCTAATCGAAGCCAAGTGGCTTTTTGATTTGCATCCCCAACAGTTAGAAATCTTGATACATCCACAGAGTATCGTGCATTCACTTGTCGAGATGAAAGATGGTTCTGTTCTGGCACAAATGAGTACAACGGACATGAGAATCCCTATCCAATATGCTTTGACATATCCTCAAAGAGAAAAGGCACCTGTTGCTTCTTTAGATTTAAGCCAGATACAGTCATTAGATTTTTTTGAAGTTGATACAAATAAGTTCCCTCTTATTAAGATTGCCCGCCTTGCTTTAAAGGAAGGCGGAAGTTTTCCTGTGGCGCTTAATGCTGCAAATGAAGAGGTCGTGGATGCTTTTCTGAAAAAAAAGCTAAGGTTTTCAGAAGTTTATGATGTTATCAGGGAAGCAGTTGAAGCTCACGATACACGAGAGGTTAATAGTATAGAGGAAATATTTCAAATCGACCGTGAAATAAAAATGAAAACCCGAAAAATTATTGAACAAAGGTGTTGAAATGGAATCAATATTAGGAATTATATTTGCATTTGCAATCGTTTTTGGAATTCTTGTTTTTGTGCATGAGTTCGGCCATTTTTTCATGGCAAAACTGGTAAAGATAAGAGTCGAAGTTTTTTCTTTCGGATTTGGCAAAAGACTATTTGGATTTAAGAAGGGAGAAACCGATTATCGTGTGAGTTTAATACCTATGGGAGGTTATGTAAGGTTCACAGGAGAGGATTCCTATGAACGCAAGGAAGACCTTGACCCAGGGGATTTCATGGCAAAGAAAAGATGGCAGCGCTTCTTGGTTATGGTCATGGGCCCAGTCATGAATATTTTTTTAGCGCTTGTTTTTGTCACTATTATCAATATGGCTGGGGTAAGTGTTCCTGAATATCAGATGCAAAAGCCAGTCATTGGATGGATTGAGCCAGGTTCTCCTGCTGACAAAGTGAATTTACAGGTGGGAGACAGGATTTTAAGCATCAACAATAAATTGACAAAAACTTGGAGCGATGTGGAACTGGCAGTAGGCACTAAACCAAAAAGAACAATCGAAGTTCAGGTCAAACGGAAAGATGAAATCCTTAAGATTCATCTAATTACAGAGAGTAAAACCAGGTACGAATTGGGATATGCTGGGTTTTTTGGAGAAATTTTGACCCAGCTTATGATGGTAAAGCCAGGTTCACCTGCAGAGAAAGCTGGCTTATTGCCGGGAGATGTTATTCTCGCCATCAATGGGCAGCCAGTTTATTACTATAAATTTGTAGAAATCATTCAGAATAACCCTGATAAACCTCTTGAGTTTTTAATAGAGCGACAGGGAAAGAGGCTTACACTTCAAGTAACACCAAGGCATGAAGGGGCTGTTGGTCGAATTGGAATCATGCAAGGCCCGAAGTCCATAACTGAGAAGTACGGTTTCTTTAAAGCAGCAGCCCAGAGTTTCAAGCAAAATACAAAGCTTGCTTTTCTTGTCATCAATTTTATAAAGGAATTAATCACTGGAGAGGCTTCTGCAAAACAGCTTGGTGGGCCGATTGAAATTGCCAATTTTTCCTATGCTGCCCTAAGGATGGGTTTGCTTGCAATGATGAGCTGGATTGCATTATTCAGTCTTCAGCTTGGAATAATCAATCTGTTTCCTATCCCTGTGCTTGACGGGGGCCAGATATTTGTCCTCGCTCTTGAGGGAATCTTCAGGAAAGATTTTAGCCCTAAGGTTAAGCAAATAGTGATGCAAATAGGATTTGCCATGTTCCTATTTATTCTTGTCTTTGTCATTCTTAATGACATAGTTAAAAGGCTTCCGAATGGCTGGGAAAGTCTGATTCCATGGTAAAAAAAAACACGCGTCCATGCAGCAATCATCTAAGAAAAACAGCTGCTGAAACATTCCAAAGAAGAAAGACAAGGCCTGTTAAGATAGGGGGAGTTACAATCGGTGGAGGCGCACCGATTGTTGTCCAGTCTATGACAAAGACAGATACGAGAGATGTCAAAGCCACACTTTCCCAGATTAAGCGACTGGAAGAGGCAGGATGTGAGATTGTACGCCTTGCTGTCCCTGATATGGATGCTGTGCAAGCGCTTGGCCAAATTCGAAAAAGTGTTTCTTTGCCCCTTATTGCTGATATCCATTTTGATTATAAATTAGCAATTGCCTCACTTGAAAAGGGGATTTCAGGCCTCAGAATAAACCCGGGCAATATTGGATCTATAGAGAAAGTCAGAGAAGTTGTTCGTGTGGCAAAGGAAAGGAATGTTCCCATAAGAATCGGAGTCAATGCCGGCTCTTTAGAAAAAGATGTGCTTCGTAAGCATGGAGGCGCTACCCCTGAGGCAATGGTTGAAAGCGCCTTGCGACATGTGAAGATTCTTGAGGATATGGACTTTGAGCTTATAAAGATTTCAATGAAGGCCTCTGATGTGCTTCGAACACTGAAGGCGTATGAGCTTTTAGCTGAAGAAGTCGATTATCCATTTCATGCAGGAATCACTGAGTCTGGAGGCCTGATTCCTGGCTCTGTGAAATCCTCTGTAGGTCTTTCTCTCCTTATAAACCAGGGATTGGTTGATACCTTGAGGGTTTCGCTTACAGCTCCTCCTGAAGAAGAAGTCCGTGTTGGATATATGATTCTCTCCTCTTTGGGGCTCCGGGCAAGAGGGATAAATATTGTTTCTTGTCCCATATGCGGCCGGTGTGAGGTTAACCTCTTCAGGATTGCTTCTGAAATAGAAAAAAAGCTCTCAAGCATAAAAGAGCCCCTGACAGTAGCAATAATGGGCTGTATGGTCAATGGGCCAGGGGAGGCCAAAGAAGCAGATATAGGTTTGGCATGCGGAAGTAGAGAAGGGGTTATTTTTAAGAAAGGGAGACTTTACCGCCGAATAAAAGAAAGAGAGATGGTAAGAGAGTTTGTGAAGGAAGTAAAAAAAGAGTTAGACTAGCTAAAAGAGCTAGACGAGGATGAGATTGCCTCACTCCTTACTATTCACTTATTCGGTGAGGGGAGGAATAAGGTGATTCGTAAATACGAAAAACTGAAAGCCCTTCTAAAGGAAATGGGAAGTGTCTTAGTGGCTTTTTCTGGGGGGACAGACAGCACATTCCTTCTTAAAACAGCCAAGGATGTATTGGGAAAGAACGTGTTTGCGGTTACTGCTTCGTCAATAATTTTTCCAGAGATGGAAATAAAGAATGCATCACAAATTGCTAAAAGATGGAAAGTCCGCCATAAAATTATTATGACAAATGAAATGGAAAACCCTGATTTTAAGAGCAACCCTCCTCAGAGGTGTTATTTTTGCAAGAAAGAGTTTTTTTCTATATTGAAAAAAATAGCGCAAGAAGAAAAAATCCCTTATGTGCTTGATGGAGCAAACTTTGACGATGCAAAGGATTTCCGTCCAGGAATTAAAGCAGCTAATGAACTGGGCATTCGGTCGCCTTTAAAAGAAGTTGGCCTAAAAAAACATGAAATCCGGGAGATTTCGCGCAAATTAACCCTTTCAACATGGAATAAGCCTTCTATGGCCTGTTTAGCATCTCGCTTTCCTTATGGTATGCCCATTGATTCTCAAAGCTTAAGCCAGGTTGCCCAAGCAGAGGAGTATTTACATTCCCTTGGATTCTCTCAAATTCGTGTCCGCCATCATGGTAATATTGCACGCATTGAAGTAGTCCCTGAAGACTTCCATTGTATTTTAGATGAGAAAAAAAGAAAGGGGATTATTGAAAGGTTAAAGAGACTCGGATACGTGTATATTACTCTTGACCTTCTTGGTTATAGAACCGGAAGCATGAATGAACCCTTAAAGGGACAATAAATAAGCAAGAGCCCGATTGGTTGTTTGGCGTTTACTTGTATTAGAAAGCAATGAGGTTTTTAGGCCGCTTCCCTTTTAATCCTTGCACAAGATTTTCAGCGGCTGTCATTGCCATTTTAAGACGCGTTTCATAAGTCGCACTTCCTATATGAGGAAGAAGGACTACATTATCTAAATTAATAAGCTTGCTCTCTATTTCAGGTTCGTTTTCATAGACATCCAAGCCTGCTCCCCAAATTTGATTCTTTTCAAGAGCGTCTGCAAGGGCTTTTTCATCAACCACTTCACCTCTGGAGACATTCACCAGTATGGCATCTTTTTTCATCAGCTTGAGTTCTTTCTTTGATATCAGGTGAAAAGTTTCAGATGTAAGGGCTGTGTGCATGGTGATGATGTCAGATGAAGAGATAAGTTTTTCGAGCGTGACGAATGATGCTTGATATTCGTTTTCCTCTTCAGGGCTTAATCTTACAGGATCTGAATACACTACTTTCATCTTGAACGCCTTGGATCTTAAGGCGACAGCTTTTCCAATGCGGCCCATTCCTATTATTCCCAACTGCTTTCCTGTAATTTCTTTCCCAAGGAATAAATCAAGTTCCCAACCTTTATATTTCTTTTCTCTTGTGAATTTATCCGCCTGAGGAATTCTTCTGGCTACAGCAAATATCAGTGCCCAGGTGAGATCAGCAGTAGTTTCTGTTAATACTCCTGGCGTATTTGTGACCATTATTCCTTTTTTGTGGGCATAATCTATGTTGATGTTGTTATAACCAACAGCACAGTTGGCTATAATTTTTAACAATGGTGCTGCATTGATGACATCTTTATCGATTGTATCCACAAGAAGAGAATAAAGCCCTTCTTTATCTTTAATTTTTTCTATAATTTCCTTTTTTGTTAAATTTCTTCCTGTTGCTCCTATTTCATAGTCAACATGTTCTTTCAGGTATTGGAGTGCTTCAGGCAAAATATTTCTTGTGATTAAAATTTTTGGCTTCATCTTAATTTCTCCTTGTTTAACCTGAGTTTTTCATGAAAACTGCAGATAGTTTTTATATAATTAATTATATCAAGCTTTAAGCGTGGATAATCCAGGTTAAACATTTTTAAGTAATAAATGGAAAGAAGTAACGGTGGATTTGTTTGCTAAATAAAAGTTTCCTAAAGCCAGTTGTCCATGACTTTGATTCAAGCTTATCGCTTATTATCATTAAAGCCGCCGCATTTATTTTATAGAATTCGGCCAATGCGAAAACAGCCGATGTTTCCATGTCCACAAAATCGATTTGTTTTTTTCGTTTTTCGCTTAACCAGGATTGAGTCTCCCTGAATGGAGCATCTGTGGAAACAATTACCCCTTCATGAAAATTTAGCTTTTGATCGACAAGAACGCTTTCCAGAGCATTTTTTAAGGTTGAAGAAGGGCGAAATAGTTTTTTACGTGGAAAATAATGTTTTGAGGTCCCCTCTTCTGAATAAGCAAGCGTAATGCTTGTTGCTTCTGCTATATTCCCAAGGGGGCCTAAAGCTCCGCAAAATCCCAACAGAATTATTTCTTCTGCACCTGAAGCAATCAGGTATTCCAAGGCGGCTACAGCAGCCGGAGCTCCAATAACATTGTAGAGAACGGTTGAATTTCTAAGGGAATACAGGGTTGCGAATGCAAGATTTTTTTCTTTTGAGGCATTCGCATTGAGTTTTTTTTGGATAATCCGTGAAGGAGTATCACAGGGAATGTAAATAACTCTCTTGTGAAAAAATCCTTTTATTGGCTTTGGTTTAACAATTAGTTGATCATCCATTTTAAACGCAGAATCAAGATAACAAAAAAACCCTGTGCAGGCAAGGCAAGACTCTTTTCGCCTTAACGGGGAAAGACCTGTGGATGCCTTTGGTCCCCTCAGATTTTATACGCCATTCCCTCGCCTCCCCCTTCGGCGGCCTCGAAACTCCGCATGTAAGCCCCAATCGTCAGTTATTGCCTTTTGCCTTCTGAAGCGTAGTGGTTTGTTTGGTCTCATGCTCAGACATCCTCGGCCGTCTTGGCAAGATTCCCTCGGGGTCGGTTCGGGAAGGCTAAATCTTCGAAGGTCGCTTCAGCCATCCACAGGTCTTAATCATTGTATTCTATCATGGAAAAAAAGATACTTACAATTTCATTATCTGAATGGACTCTACATCTTACTTCCTTTAAAATATAATGTATGAGAAAAGATTATTTATTATTAAAGGATATTTCTCTAAAAGATGAAAGGTTCCGTATTTCACACTTTTTTTCTTTGGATAAACTTCTTCTTTCAATAAAGAAAGTTGGACTTATTAACCCACCCATGGTTGTATTTCGTGACAGCCAGTATATCATTGCCTCTGGCTGGAAAAGAGTGTTCGCCTGCCAAAAATTAAAATGGAAAAGAATTCCAGTTTATATTCTTAATGAGCAGGATGACAAAGAAATATTCATTAAAATCCTTTATGAAAATTTAGCTCTGCGGGAATACACTTTATTGGAAAAAGCTGAAATTTTACTTAAGCTTAAGAAATTTCGAGTGGAAGAAAGAGAACTAATTCAAACATACCTTCCGCTTTTAGGCATTCCTCCGGCTGCTCGTTTTTTGGAAAAATATTTAGCAATTTCCAAAGTTAAAAAAGAAATAAAAAAGATTATTCATGAAAGGAATATGTCTTTTGTGGCTGTTTGCCTGCTGTTAAAGTTTGAATCTAAGGAAATGCTCTTCCTTATTCCATTGTTGAAGCCTTTAGGGCAAAACAAGCAAAAAGAGCTTCTTGAAGACCTTTATGAGCTTTGCCAAAGGAACAGGATTTCTGCTAAAGATATACTTCAATTAAAAGATATTCAAAGAATACAGAAGGATGAGAAATTGTCTCATATACAGAAGGCAGAACGAATTCGTCTGATAATAAAAAGAAAACGATATCCAACTGTTTTTCGATGGGCTGATGCTTTCCAGGAAAGACTGAAAAAGATATCTTGGCCTGATGAAATAACGATTAAACCTGCTCCTTTTTTTGAGTCTGAACATCTATTTCTTTCTTTTTCATTTAAAACCAGGGATGAATTTCTTGATAAGCTACAAAAGCTTCAGGCAGTAGCTCAAAAAAAAGAATTTTCTGAGATACTAACACATTTCAATGGTTGAAAAACTATATTACCCGGAAAAAATATATATAGAGAAGGGCAGTTTAGATTTTCCTTCAACAAGAAATATATTAAAAAACGCTTACAACGTGCCTTTTGAAATCATAAAAAATCCTGATGATTTAATTGAGACATTAAATACTTTAAAAGACCCAATTTTAGAAGCTAAAAAATATCTGTTGATAACCCGGCAGATGGGGGAATTCGTGAAGCCATGTCCATGCACGACTCATTGTATAGGATGTAATTATTTTATTATCAATTTATACCTCAATTGCCCTTTAGATTGTTCATATTGTATATTGCAGAACTACTTAAGCAATCCCTTTATTACTGTCCATGTGAACTTACAGAGATTATGGGATCAGCTTGATGAATTTATAAAGGCACAGAAGGGAAGGACTTTTAGAATAGGGACGGGGGAACTGAGTGATTCACTGGTATTGGATCATCTCACAGAATATTCCAAGGATTTGATATCTTATTTTAGAATGAAGAAAAATGTTCTTTTTGAATTCAAGACAAAGACAGTAAATATCCAGAATATATTACAGATAGAACCAGCAGAAAACATAATAATTGCATGGTCTCTGAATTCTTCAAAAGTTTCAAAGGAAGAAGAACCCATGGCTCCTTCTGTGACTGAAAGAATTGAGGCAGCAGGTGAGGTCGTTAAGAAAGGATACCGTGTGGCATTCCATTTTGATCCGATTATTCGATATCCAGAGTGGGAACAAGACTACAAGCAAACAATATGTTTTTTATTGGAGAAGGTGAATCCTTTAAAAATTGCATGGATCAGCTTGGGAAGTCTAAGATTTCCCCCAAACTTAAAAAAAACGATTCAGGAAAGATTTCCCCACTCAAAAATTACATACGAGGAATTGGTGCCTGGAATAGATGGAAAACTAAGATATTTTAAGCCGCTAAGAATAGAGCTTTATATGAAACTTGTAAAAAGCATACGGCTTAATAAGAAAGCCGAGAAGGTCCCTTTATATTTTTGTATGGAAACAGATGAAATTTGGAGAGAAGTCTTAAAAATGAAACCAAGGGGAAAGAAGGACGTTGAAAATTATCTCTCTCTCCCCTTGGTTTTCAATAAGTGAAGAATCAAATTTTTATGTCAATGCTGAAAACGTCAGGCTACAAGATAGTTAATCTACCGCCCCTGTCTTTTTTTCCGTTATGATTCCTACAATATCTACACCCGCATTTTTTAGAACTTCAATAACATCAATGATATTACCATATTCTAATTCCTGGTCAGCTCTCAAGTATAGCTTAGGGTCACTTGAAGATAAAAAAACATCTTCAAGGAGAATCAACAGATTATCCATAGTTGCTTGATCTTGATTTACGTACATTGTCCCATCTTTCTTAATAGAGAGGACAATTTCAGGGTTTTCAGGCAGGTTAATAGTGTTAAGAGCAGTGGGGAGGCGGACGTCGACGCCCTTCTGAATCATAGGAGTGACAACCATGAAGATTATCAAGAGAACAAGAAGAACATCACAAAGGGGAACAACATTCGGTTCAGCACTGAGATTGCTCTCTTTTTTACCTACAGCAAATGCCATTTTACACCTCTTTTCTAAATAAATCTATTCATTCGAAAGTTATTAAATGCGTTCTTTTGTCGAATGTTTACGGATGAAGTAATCAACAATTTCTGAGGATGCATTAGTCATTTCTGTGTTATAGATCTCAACCTTTCCTGATAACAAGTTGTAAAACCATAGAGCTATAATTGCAACACCGATTCCAGCAGCTGTTGTAATCAAGGCTTCAGCAATACCTGATGCAACGGCTCCAATTCCACCAGAGCCTGTAATAGCCATTCCACGGAATGCATTGATGATACCAAAAATTGTTCCGAATAGCCCGATAAAGGGAGAAGAAGTAGCAATAGTTGCAAGAACCGTGAGACCTCTCTTTAATTCTTGTGTGAATAGATTGGTAGCTCTTTCGCATCCTCTTTGGGAAGTTTCAATTTGCTCATCGAAAGACAGATTTGCCTCTTGCCCTTCCAGGAACTCTTTTATTCCAGCAGCAGTAACCCGGGCTAAATGGCTTCCCTTGTTTTCTTTCTTAGTAGAAAGTATCAAGGCTTCCTGGACTTTCCCGGTTTTGAGCAATTCAGCAAGCTTAGGTGCAACTTCTCTAGATTTTTTTCTCGTCCTGGAGAAAAACATTATCCTTTCAAGAAAGAGATAGAGAGCGATAACAGAGAGGACAATAAGAGCGATAGCGACTGTCTTGGCTACAGCTCCCATGGATTGCCACATTTCAATCAGACCAAATTGCATTTTATGTACCTCCTTTTAAATATAGAAAGCCATTTTAAGCTTTTCTATTTTAATTTAAAATAAACAGTAACTGTAAAAATAACTCCTCGGGGACGACCATTGATGATCATTGGTTCATAGACCCATTGACGAACAGCATCTATTGCCGACTGATCAAGGAGTGGAATAGACCTTAGAATTTTAATGTTTTGAACACGGCCATAAATATCGGTGGTGGCTTCGAGAATAACAGTGCCTTCCACCCTGGCTTGTCGTGCGATTTCAGGATAAATAGGTTCGACTCGTTTAATTAATTTTGGTTGTTTAATTTCTCCAATAGCTCTGACAGGTGCTTCAACCTCGCCAACGACACCGCCAAGGACACCGCCAACAACACCGCCGAGCACTCCACCAATTACTCCGCCTTCGACTCCGCCTTCGACTCCGCCTTCGATTCCGATGTCGGAAAGTTCTTCTTCGGCGATTTCTTCAGGGATTTCTACAGGAGCAACAAGCTGTCCTGGCTGGAATGTAGCTCTGGTCTGAACAGGCTTGATGCGAGTCCTGGTTTTGGAACTTGCACGTTTTTTAGCTGGTGGCGGTGGAGGAGGTGGGGGTGGTGGTGGAGGAGCGAGAAAAGTGCTATATACTTCTACAGTGGGTAAGTTTTCTGTTTGCAAGAGTGGTAAAACTATCATTGCGGCAACGAGAGTAGCATGAAGAAGAAAAGCGATAGGGAAAGCGAAAGCTTTTGTTGCTCTGCTTTTTTCGGCAGAAAAGAATGAGTCTTTGAAAAGATAAGGTATTTCTTCCGATTTTTTCGGTTTTGCTTTTTCAACCATTTTTTTTACCTCTTTTCTAAGATAATCCTATTCTTAAAATAAAATTATAAATAAAAAAAATATTTTTGACAATAGTAAAATATCATTTTCTCATACCTTTTTTAGGTTTAAAAATCTTATGCCAGAAGAACAATAAAGAACTCGATTGATAGATAGAGGAGTATGTTCCGATAATGACTCCTATCATCATCGTAAATGCAAAATCATTGATAGGTTCGCCTCCAAAAAGGAACAAAGCAAAAACAGTGAGAAAAGTTGTTCCAGATGTGATTATGGTTCGGCTTAAAGTTTGATTAATGCTTTGGTTTATAATATCTTCAAAAGTATGCTTTCGTAGGATTTTCAAGTTGTCACGTATACGGTCAAAGATGACAATAGTATCATTGAGAGAGTATCCAACGATTGTGAGAACACCTGCGATAACAGGAAGATTGATTTCCCGGGTTGTTAAAGAAAAAAGACCTGCTGTTATAAGAACATCGTGAGCTAATGTGATAATAGCAACCACACCATAAGAGAATTTGAACCGTATTCCTACATAGATAAGCAACCCAATGAGTGCCCATATAGTTGCCTGTGTTGCTTTTCTTCGTAGATCGTGTCCAACTTGTGGACCTACAGTTTCCTTGCTGAGAACAGTGAGATTACCGAGAAATGTTTTCTCTCTCAGGAGCTTGACTGCATCATTGGAAATTCCTGCGTTTTCTTCAAGTTGTGCAAAATCATGGATGATACCTTTTGAGATTCTAAAAGATATTATTTTCTGTGCAATTTCTTCGGCTTGTTCTGAGAAGGAAGGCCTCAGAAGTAAGAAGAGTTCATCGGTACCCATGCTGTTCAGATCCTTTTGCCCTCTATCAACGGCTGATTTTTCTTCCTTTCCTCGTAATGCTTCTATAACTTCAGTGCCTAAGATTTCGTGAGCCTCAATGTCTTTTTCATATTCAGCCCCCTCTAACGCCGAAAGAGTGCGGATGATGTATTCTTTTTGGCTGCTGCCTATTTCCTGTATACGGCTTTTCCCTAAACCCCTGTCTCTTAATGACTGCCTGATTTTAGAGATGGGGATTTCATCTTTGAACATGATGCGCAGAAGTGTTCCTCCGGCAAAATCGATTCCATAGTTTATGCCTTTTCCAACTGTAAGATTGATTATACCAACAAAGATAATAATTCCTGACAGAGTGAAAGCAATGAATTTGTAGCGCATGAAGTTGAATTTGGGATTTTTAAATATCTGCATTTTAGATACTCAATTCCTTTGCTTGTTTTCTTCTGGAGAAGATGATGTCAAAAATTAACCGGGAGACAAAAATAGCTGTGAACATACTGGCTGAGATGCCGATTATAAGCGTGACAGAAAATCCTCTTATCGGGCCTGTTCCGAATTGAAACAGAAATATTGCAGCGATGATTGTTGTTACATTGGCATCCAGAATGGTTCTTAATGCTCTTGTAAATCCAGCGGAGATGGAACTTGTGACATTTTTTCCTGAAGAGAGTTCTTCTTTAATCCTCTCAAAAACCAAGACGTTTGCGTCCACTGCCATTCCGATTGTCAGTATGATTCCAGCAATTCCTGGTAAAGTAAGCGTGGCTTTAAAATAAGAGAGGGCTCCCATCAATATTATAAAATTTAGAATAAGAGCGATTACAGCGTTAATTCCAGATAATCTGTAATAAAAAACCATAAAAATCATCACCAATATAAGAGCGATTGCTGTGGCTTGTAATCCTTTACGGATAGAATCTGCTCCTAAAGAGGGGCCGATTGTTCGTTCTTCCAGATACTTAATAGTGGCAGGAAGTGGGCCTGCCCTCAGAACAAGGGCAAGGTCTTCTGCCTCCTCTGCAGTGAAACGGCCATGGATGATGCCGCTATCTGAAATTCTGTCCTGGATGGTTGCAACTTCTTGAATCTTTCTGTCAAGGACAATGGATAACGGCTTTCCTATATTTTCTGATGTGAACTTATAAAACCTTTTGCCTCCGTCTGGGTTTAAAGTAAATGCAACGGAAGGGTTGTTCCATTCATCAACGCTCCGACGAGCATTTCTTAAATCTTTTCCCACAATCGGGGCGACTCTTTCAACAAGGTAATATCCCCCTTGAGTTCTTTTCGGGTCTCCTCTGAGAACCTCCATGTTATCAGGGACTTTTCCTCCATAATCTTTGAGCAGAGTCTCTTCATCTGGAACAGGTCCTGCTATTACAAGCCGCCATTCCAAGAGAGCGGTAGTTTTTATGATGTTTTTCACGCGTTCTGGATTATCGACTCCTGGAAGTTCTACGATAATCCTGTCTCCGCCTATTCCTTGCCTTTGTATAGTGGGTTCGGCTAAACCAAGCTCGTCGACCCGGTTGCGGAGGGTTTCAAGCGCTTGTTTGACTGACTGGTCGCGTAGGTAAGTGGCAACATTCGCCTTGATATTAAGAGTAATGTTATGGCCAGATACAGAATAATTCCATTCCTTGAAATAGTCATCTAAGATTTCTTTGATTTTACCTTCACTTTCTCTATCAAATTCCTGGATGGTAAAACGGCCAATTTTTTCTTTGGAGATTGTTTTGTAAACAATATTTTTCTTTTTCAGTTGTTCTTGCAGGCGTAATATTTCCTGGTCGGTTTCGATGTTTATCGCATCCTCTGTAACAACTTGCAGCACAAGGTGCATTCCTCCCTTAAGGTCGAGGCCAAGTTTTATCTTTTCCTTTGGAGGGTAGGAGAGATAGAGCGAGAGAGCGATGACCCCAAAAACTAAAGCAATTTTCCAGCGTAAATTTTTTTTCATCTTAGTTCTTTACATTCATAAGAAAAATATTTTCTTTTTTTTCGGTAAAATAAAAGTTTACTTGTCTTCCTTTTTAGGTGTCAGAATAGCAGCTACAGCGCCTTTAGTGATGTCAACCTTGACGTTTGCGGCAACCTTCAATTCGATTCTGTCTTTTTGAACGCCCATGACTGTTCCATATATTCCGCCTGATGTAACGATTTTATCTCCAGGCTTGAGTTGCTCCACCATTTCCTGATGTTTTTTTTGCTTTTTACGGGAAGGCATGATTATCAATAGATAAAAAATCACAAAAACAAGGATAAAGGGAAGCAGTACAGATAACGGACTTCCTCCCTGCTGGGAAGCAGGTTTAGCTTGGGGGACAAAATTTAAAAAACTAGCTAAAAGCATTATCATTTTCCTTTTGTTTTTTTCTTATTATATAACATTTTAATTCTTGAAACGAATTTAATTGGATAGATTGCCTAATTTTTTGAAAGATGTCAAGATAAAAATGAAGGTTATGTATTGTGTTGAGTATGGAAGATGTGATTTCATTCCTTTCATAAAGATGGCGCAGGTAGGCACGGGAAAAATTCTGGCATGTATAGCAGGAACATTCATCATCGATAGGATTGGGATCATGCTCATACTTTTTATTTTTGATGACAATTTTACCTTTGCTTGTAAAAAGGGTTCCATTTCTTGCATTGCGAGTAGGTAAAACACAGTCAAAAAGGTCAATGCCTTTATCAACAGCGTCAAGGATATCACAGATATAGCCGATGCCCATGAGATAACGTGGTCTGTCTTTGGGAAGAATAGCCGTTGATTTTTCCACGATTTCTTGAAATTGAGATTTTGGTTCTCCTATACCAAGGCCTCCGAGGGAATACCCGTCAAATCCGATATCCAGTAAATCTTCAATGCTCTTTTGCCTGAATTCCCAAGATGTGCTTCCCTGAGAGATACCAAAAAGCAATTGGGAAGTTTCGTGTTGAAGAAAATGCTTGCGTGAACGTTGCGCCCAATCTGATGTAAGCTCCACTGCTTCTTTTATTTTTTCATTTGTAGAAGGGAATGGGCAAAAATAATCAAGAGGCATCATGAGGTCTGCTCCTAACTGGACCTGGATGTCCACAATGTCTTCTGGCGAAAGGAAGATTTTTGTGCCATCAATATGGGAAGAGAATGTGACTCCGGCTTTTTTAATTTTTGCCAGGGGAGTAAGACTGTAAATTTGGAATCCTCCGCTGTCTGAAAGGATAGGTTTGTGCCAGGATATAAACGAATGGATTCCTCCGAATTTATTGATTGTTTCCAGGCTAGGCCGAAGGAATAGATGGTATGAATTGACAAGGATAAGTTGGGCTCCTAAGCTATGGACAATATTGTGCGGAAGCCCTTTAACGGTTCCCTGGCTTGCAACAGGAGCAAATGCAGGTGTCTCTATAGGCCCGTGAGATGTGTGGATTATTCCAGTTCGGGCTGATGAACTGCTATCACATGCAGTGATTTCAAAGATTTTTTCCAAATTTCCCTCGTGCATTTCACGATTTAATTTTAAATAGAAAAGCGAAAATAAATCACATCTCCATCCTGAATAATATAATCTTTTCCCTCCAGGCGAACTGCGGCTTTTTCCTTGGCTGCTTGAAAAGAGCCATGCTTCATAAGCTCTTCAAACAAAACTACCTCGGCACGGATAAAACCTCTCTCTATATCAGAGTGAATGTATCCAGCAGCAGTGATGGCTGGTGTGTTTTTCTTTATTGTCCATGCTTTGATTTCCTGTTTTCCAATCGTGAAAAAAGTTATAGTTTCCAAGAGTCCGTAGGTAGTCCGGATAAATTTATTCATACTGAGTTCGCGCAAGCCGAATTCAGCAAGAAAATCTTCTTTTTCTTTTCCTTCAAGTTCGAGGATTTCGAGCTCGATCTCTCCACAGAACGCCATGACAGCAGTTTGCTTTTTCTGTGTCGAATAGATTTTTTCAGGGGTGTCAATAAGTGGGATGTCCTTTTCATCCACATTGATAATATGGAGGATAGGCTTCTTGCTTAGAAAAGCGAAGTGTCGTATGCGTTTTTCTTCGTCTGGAGTAAACTGGAGCTCGCGGATAGCTTCCCCTTTATCTAAATGAGAGTGAATCTGTTCAAGAATGTTTTTTTCTTTTTCTCCATCCAGAGTTTTTTCTCTTTTGAGTTCTTTTTCCAATTTTTCTAATCTGGACTCGACACTGATAAAATCAGCAAGAACAAGTTCTTCTTCCATCGACTGAATGTCTTTTGTTGGGCTGATTTCCTTGCGGAAATGCGGGATTTGTTCATTTATAAATCCTCTAACAACATGAGCCAATCCATCTGCTCTGCGTAAATAATTAAGATAAGCTGTAGTTTTAATCTCACCATAGGAAAGGCCGGCTAAATCCACATAATCCATGGTAGCTGGCTTTAGCTCTTTTTCGGGGTAAATGCTTCCGAGCTTATCAAGCCGCCAATCTGGCACAGGGCATGTTCGCAAATTCGGTTCTTTTTTGCCGGTATCATACGCTTGTGTTTCAATCCGGGCTCCTGTTAACAGGTTGAATAATGTTGTCTTCCCTGTTTTAGGGTAGCCGAAAAGAGTGAAATTCATACATTCAGTATAATAAATCAAGACAAGAAAATAAAATAAAAAGGAATACTGCCGTGGAAATTTCGAAATGGAAAGGGAAGCATCTCTATTTCCGTGACAGTTAATCATGAAGGTGTAATCTGTCACAGCGCCGGTTCCCCTCATCGTTGCCAAGACCCTCCCACCCTCCACAATGGGCCTCAGATGGAGAGGAACCGTCGCCGTACTTCTCAATTAGGTCAGAT
>JACUUK010000011.1 GCA_014859315.1 Candidatus Aminicenantota bacterium | reverse complement strand
ATCTAAATCTATTTTCAAATCTTGTAAATACTCAATTCCTAAGCCTTCAGTTTTACCTCTATAAAAAAGCATCTCTATTTCCGTGATAGGATGAAGGGATTAAGACCCGGGGATAGTGAAGCGACCTTCGAAGATTTAGCCTTCCCGAATCTACTTCGAGGGAATCTTGTTAAGACGGCCGAGGATGTCTGAGCACGAGAACAAACAAACCTTTATGCTTAAGAAAGAAAAGGCAATAACTGTTGATTTGGGCTTACATGCGGAGATTTGAGGCCGCCGAAGGGGGAGGTGAGGGAATGTCGTATAAAATCCAAGGGGAGCAAAGCCATTCTTCGGTCTTATCAGGCTTTTTGTTACTCTTTCATCATTATGAAAACGTCGTTTTCAGTATGGTATGTTTATTCCAGCATGTCGGCAGGTGGAATTGAGGAAAATTGCGTGGGATTTATTGTAATCGGAAAAAAGATGCTTACATTGACTTTAAATCGCCTGAAAAATATAATTGTTATATCATGTTTGGGAGCTTAAAAGAGAAACTTGCCAGAACGCGGGAAGTTTTTAAAGAAAAGTTTGACGATTTTCTTTCCTCAGAAAAGAATAGAGAAGAAATTCTTGATGCTCTTATGGAATCAATGATTCTTGCTGATGTAGGAGTGCCAACAACAGAAAAAATCATCGATTCTATCCGTCGTAACACAAAAAAGACAGATACTTTTCCCGTAATCAAAAAAAGATTGGAGGAAGAGATATTTCTAATCCTTTCCCAGAGCTTAACGGATATAAATCTGGACCCTGTATCATCGGTTATCATGATGGTCGGGATAAATGGTGGAGGAAAAACCACATCGCTTGCAAAATTAGCTTACAAATTCAAAAATGAAGGCAAGGATGTGATGATGGCGGCTGCAGATACTTTCAGGGCTGCAGCCCAAGAACAACTTTCCATCTGGGGGAAAAAACTAAATGTCCCTATAATAAAAGGCCAGTATGGGGTCGACCCGGCCGCTGTTGTCTACGATGCCATCCAATCCTTTAAATCTCGTAAATTTCACATACTCCTCATAGATACGGCTGGCCGGATTCATACAAATATCAATCTTATGAACGAGCTGGAAAAAATCAAAAGAGTAATCTCCAGAGAAATTGAAGGAGCTCCACACGAAATTTTACTAGTGCTTGATTCAAGCATCGGGCAAAATGCCTTGATTCAAGCAAGAGAATTTCAAATATTTTCAGGAATAACTGGAGTGTTTTTAACAAAACTGGATGGAACAGCAAAGGGAGGAAGTGTCATTAGCATAGCTGATGAGTTAAAGCTTCCCATAAAGTTCATTGGCGTTGGGGAGGATGAAAAAGATTTGCTTGCATTTTCCCCCAAAGAATTTGTCGAGGCGCTTCTTTCATGAACAATTTAAGAGATATTGCATATCTCCAAATGGCCTATGCTTTAGCTGAAAAAGCGAAAGGATGGGCAAGTCCCAACCCTTATGTTGGCGCTGTTATTGTCAAAAACGACTCAATTTTAGGATATGGCTACCATGAGAGACCTGGCAGGCCGCATGCAGAAATTTTAGCTCTTAATATGGCGGGCTCCAATGCACAAAACAGCACTATTTACACGACACTTGAACCTTGTGTCCATTGGGGAAGGACTCCACCTTGTGTTAACCATCTGCTTCAAGCCAAATTTAAAAGAATGGTGGTATCTGCACTGGATCCAAATCCTCTTGTTTACAAAAAAGGCATAAAAAAAATGAAGGAGGCAGGAGTAGATGTTTCGATAGGTCTTTTAGAACACAAAAACAAGCATTTGAATGAAACATACATAAAATTTATCACAGAAAAAATCCCTTTTGTTACAGCAAAAGCTGCCATCAGTCTTGATGGAAAAATAGCCACAAAAAAACATGAATCCCAATGGATTTCTTCTCATTTAACAAGAGAATATGTCCACCTGTTACGAGGAGAATACGATGCCATTATGGTCGGAATCAATACTCTTATAAAAGACAATCCACAGTTAACTGTCCGCCATCCTAATTGGACAGCAAAGAAGATAAAGCGGATTATTATCGATTCACAACTTCGCTTTCCATTAAATGCAAGGATTTTTCAAACTCTTTCCCAAGGAGATATTCTTATCTTCACCTTAAATCCATTTCCACAAAAAAAAGCAGAAGCTCTACAAAAAAAGGGGGCTCATATCATTGGCATTCCGTCATTATCTTCAATGGTTCCACTTAAAGAGGTCCTCTTATGGCTGGGAGAAAATGGCATCTCGAGCGTTTTGGCTGAAGGGGGTGGGCTTCTGCTAACGTCCTTGCTTGAAGATAAGCTTGTAGACAAGATGGTTCTATCAATTTCTCCTAAACTTATTGGAGGAAAACAGTCCCCGTCATTTTATCAAGGAAAGGGCGTAGATTTGATTAAAGACTCAATTCGATTGAAAAAAGCAAACTTTTTTCGCATCGGTGAGGATATTATATACGAAGGATACTTGTGATGTTCACAGGAATTATTAATCATCTTGGTGTATTTAAAGGATATCGTCATGGGAAGAGGGAGATAGCCATTGAAGAACCTTCAATCGCTTCCCGGCTCAACATTGGTGAAAGCTTGGCTGTCAACGGAGTCTGTTTAAGCATTATCAAAAAGGAAAAATCCACTGTTTTTTTCAACCTTTCTGATGAAACTCTTGAACGAACAAACCTAAGTGCCTTGCGGCCGGGTGCCCGGCTTAACTTGGAGCTCCCTTTAACCATGTCCTCTTTCTTGAGTGGACATCTTATAACAGGCCATGTGGATGCTGTGGGAAAAGTCCTTAAAACCATTAAAAAAGGTGAAGGAAAACTCCTCACAGTCTCTTTTCCTCCAGACCTTCGTGTTTATTTCATTCCTAAAGGCTCTGTTGCTCTTAATGGAGTAAGTCTTACTGTGGTCCACCTGGGCCCTAAATCTTTTGACATAGAACTCATACCAATAACATTAAAAAATACAAACCTTGGGGATTTGAAGCACGGCGAATTTGCTAACATCGAATGTGACATAATTGGAAAATACTTGTATAATTGGATAGAAAAAATAAAACGTTAAACCAAAGGAATGACTAAAAATGCAAACAAAACCTGCAATTGCTACAGTTGAACAAGCTATAGAAGCCGTAAAAGCTGGCAAGCTCATCATCATTGTTGATGACGAAGACAGAGAAAATGAAGGCGACCTTATGGTTACCGCAGAAAAGGTCACCCCTGATATAATCAATTTCATGGCTAAACATGGACGCGGACTCATTTGCCTTCCTTTAACTAAAGAACGGCTCGAAAAACTAAACCTTCCATTGATGGTTTATAACAACACGGCCCCTTTCCAAACAGCCTTTACTGTTTCAATCGATGCCAAAGAAGGAGTTAAAACTGGAATCTCTGCCCATGATAGAGCAAAAACAATTTTAACTGCTATCAATCCTAAGGCATCTCCTTCTGACTTGGTTCGCCCTGGCCATATATTTCCTCTTCAAGCAAAGGATGGAGGTGTTCTCGAAAGAGCTGGCCAAACAGAGGCATCTGTGGATATTTCCCGTCTGGCTGGCTTAACTCCAGCTGGCGTGATTTGTGAAATCATGAATGAAGATGGCACCATGGCAAGGATGCCTCAACTGAAAAAATTTAGCCATGCTTATGATATTCCAATTCTAACAATCGCTGACCTTATCAAGTACAGGATGCAGCACGAGCATTTGGTCAAAAAGATAGAAGAAACAGATTTACCCACAAAGTTCGGCCATTTCAAAATAATCATATTCGAAGATTATATCCATAAAGAACACCATGTAGCCCTGGTCAAGGGGGCTATCAAAAAAGATGAGCCCATTCTTGTGCGAGCACATTCCCAGTGTTTGACTGGAGACACCTTTGGGTCCTCCCGGTGTGACTGCGGAGAACAACTACGCCGCTCTATGGAGATGATTGAAAAAGAAGGCAAAGGGGTCATTCTTTATATCCTCAACCAAGAGGGAAGAGGAATCGGACTTGTCAATAAAATAAGAGCCTACGCTCTTCAAGATAAAGGGGCAGACACAGTAGAAGCAAACACTCAACTTGGCTTTAAACCTGATCATCGAGATTATGGTATCGGGGCGCAAATCTTGTCAGAACTCGGAGCCAACAAGCTGCGCTTGATATCTAATAACCCGCGCAAGTTTATTGGCCTGGCAGGTTATGGGTTAGAAATCGTTGAGCGAATTCCTATTGAAATTCCCCCGAATAAAAGAAATCGTCAGTACCTGAAAACAAAAAAAGAAAAAATGGGCCATATCCTGGAAATGGTATAACCGTTTTTTGATTGTGAAACGATAAAATTTTAACTTTGGCTCAAAATTAAAGAGAGCAGGTTCAAATGGTCCCTTTTTAAATATTCCGAGTATCTGAATTTTTTCTCTCAATGATAAAGGTCACTGGCCCATCATTCACTAAATGAACGTCCATCATCGCTTGAAAAACCCCTGTTTCTACTTTTATTCCTTTTTCCCTTAGTCTTTCCACAAAATAATTAAAAAGGGTCTCGGCCAGACCAGGTCTCTCTGCCTTGTCAAAGCTTGGTCTCCTTCCTTTCTTTACTGAACCTACAAGAGTAAACTGAGAAACGGCAAGGATTTCCCCCTTGGTGTCTAATAATGACATATTCATTTTCCCGTCTTTATCAGGGAAAATTCTTAATTCAACTATCTTTTTTGCCAAATAATCGGCTGATTCTTCACAATCCCCTTTTTCAATTCCCACAAGAAGACAAACCCCTTTGTGAATCTCCGCTACAACTTGTTCCTGAACCACGATAAAGGCCTTCTTTACTCGCTGTAAAACTATTTTCATATCAACCCTTAATGTGCTCTGATTTTTTCCGAGAAAATAGACTCTTGAACTCCTCTACCTCTTCCCTATTAAATATCCACTGAAATGCCACATAAAGGCATATCCCGATAGCAATCGCCGCAGCTAAAAACCCGACCTTTTCTGTAAACACATGGTGAGGGAAGTCGATTTGTTTCATAAAAATCCAGACTGCCACTCCCATAGCGACAGCCGAGCTGGCTGATTTAAATGCCGAAATTAAAATCGCTCTTTTTTGGACTTTGCCAATTTTCTTTTCCAATAAATAGAAAAGTAAAATAAAATTAATAACAGATGCTAAAGACAGAGCTAAAGCGATGCCTCCTACCTGAAGAGGGCCCATTAAGATAAAAGAAAGCGAAATATAGCTGATCATCACAAAAAATGCCACAATCACCGGAGTTTTTGTGTCTTTTAAAGAATAGAACGCAGGCGCAATAATCTTGACGCCAGAAATAAAAGGAATGCTGAATGCAAAATAAAACAAGCAAGAAGAGCTCATCATGGTCGATTGCACATTGAAAACCCCTCTCTGAAAAAGGACCTCAATGATAGGTCGATTCAAAATGATTAATCCAACCATCGCAGGGAATGTTACCAAACATATAAGTTTGAATGAGAAAGACATGGTTTTTTTCATCGCGTCTACATCTTTTTGAGCTGCAAATTCTGAAAACGTGGGAAGAAGAGCAATTGAAAGGGCAATTGAAAACAATCCCAGTGTAAGCTCCTGCACTCTGGAAGCAAAATAAAGAGAAGAGACACTCCCTTCTTCTAATAGCGAAGCTATTATCCTGCTAAGGGCAAAATTTATCTGGGAGATTCCAACTCCAAATATCCCTGGGACCATTAACTTTCCAACCTTTCGGATTGCTGGATGGGAAAAAGAAAGCAATGGCGTAAACCGCATTCCTTTCCGCCATAGAAAAGGAATTTGGAAGGCGAGCTGCAAAGCTCCGCCGATAACTACTCCAACCGCAAACACAAAGGCAGGTTCTTTTACTGTCCGCGCAAATAAAACAGCTACTGTAATGATAGAAAGGTTAAAAAGCACAGGTGTAAAAGCAGGGACAAAAAATTTATGAAAAGAATTCAGAATAGCCATTGCAAGGGCTGCCAAACTTATCAGAAAAATATATGGGAACATGATCCTCGTCAAAACGATCGTGAGTTCCCATTTTCCTTGAATATCTTTAAAGCCAAAGGCAATTATTTTTACTAATATAGGAGAAAATACAATCCCAAGCACAGTTACCAATGCCATTATAAGAGTCAAGTCAAAAAAGAAGGCGTTTGCGAATTTCCAGAGTTCTTTTTTTGTTTTCTCGTTCTTCAGTTGGGTAAAAACAGGAACAAAGGCCGCTGTCATAGCTCCTTCTCCTGTTAACCGCCTTAACAAGTTAGGAATGACATAAGCAATAGTAAAAGCATCTGCGCTTCTACTGGTTCCGAGATAAAAAGCTTGAATTACATCTCTAACAAAACCCAAAATGCGGCTCAACAGAGTCGGAGCAGCTACCGCAAAAGTCGAGCGAACAAGTTTACGGTTCTGAGCTCTTTGCTCCATCTGTTATTCACTCCACTTCACAAAAATCAGCCTGTTGTTGACTTTAAGGAAAAGATATCTTATCATATTGATTCTATATATAGGAGAAAAAAATGGCTCAACATAAGTCTGTTATTCGGCAATGTAGACGAAGCTTAAGAAGAAACGAAGTCAATAAGCGCAACAAGTCCATTCTTCGAACCAAAATAAAAAATTTGAAGACTGCTATAAAAAACGATGATAAAGAAGAAGCCCAAAAGCTTCTTCCCGAAACCATATCTATTATTGATAAATCTATCAAAAAGAATACGATACATAGAAATAAAGGAAACCGGTATAAGTCCAGATTGACTCGACAAGCCGAACTAATCAACCCTTCCCCTGCCAAGTAATTTTTTGCTTTCGCATGCGGCAATAATCGAAAAGAAAACCTTCGAGAAGAGTCTGAGAGGAAAGTCCTGTCGTCTTTATCTTTAAATCGACACTCTTTAACTTTATAAGAATCTCATTTAAATCTTCCATTGACATGCTATCCACTAATGAAAAAAAATCTCTAAACGTTTCCTGGTATAATTTTTGAAACTTTTCTTGGATTCTGGGTTTAAATTCCCTGAAAATTTCTTTTTTGTTTTTTTTCTTTTCCTTTAGCAACAGTTTGGCTAAAAAAATATTGCGGAAAAATTTTGCTATAACCCCTACTGCAAACTCTGGCTTCGTTCCGCCCTTGAGCAAATTATCAAGAACAATAAGACACTTTCCGTAATCTGCATTCTCTAAGCTTTTCTCCATCTCCCATTCAATAAAAGATCTAATCAAGCCAGAAGCCTTGTTGACATCATCCAGGTCTATCCGTTTTTTCTCCCCTATAAATGTGACAATTTTCTCTATTTCAGAATTCAGTCTGAATAAATTAGAACCAGTCAATTCCACAATCCTCTTTTTTGCATCGTCTGTCACACTTTTTTTGGCTGCACCAAAAGCTTTCTCTATCCAGAGATAAAGGGCGTTATCTTTAAGTTGTTTCAACTCTTTAAAATAGGCAACAGAAGAAGGAAGCGAGGAAAAAAACTTATAAAGGGATGAATTTCTTCTTATCTTCCCCGAAAAAATTATTACAACTACAGTGTGGGAAGGAGGGTCGGAAAAATAGTCTTCGAGATTCTTAAGTTCTGTGGAAGTAAGGCCATTCCCTTTTCCTTCTCCAGTAGTGGCAATGATGATGCGGCGGGAAGAAAAAAAGAATGGAAGGGTTCGTGCTGTATCGATAATCTCCATCCAGGAATTATCTTCAAGGTTAAATCGCGCGACATTCCACTCTCTGGCATCAGAAGAGGTAAGCAACGATTCTAATTCTTTTACGAATTGATAGGCAGGGAAAACTTCTTCTCCATAAAAAAAATAGCAAGGCAGAATGGTATCTTCGCGAATCTCTTTTTTTAAAAGAAAGCTGTACACCCCCTTTAAAATCCTTCCAAAATTGTTATCACCAAACTCCTCGCAAATTTCTCTGCAACTTTGTCAATTGCCTCAGACTCCACCGTCTCAAAATCTGTCCCTTCAGGAACTTCATACTCCTGCTGGTATACAAAATTTGGATTCATGAAAACAATCTTTCTGCTGATTAAATCTCTTAATATAATCTTTGCCACTATTGTAATATTATACCTGTCAGCTGTTGCCTCTCCAGAAAAAGCGATTGGATTGGCTGTAAACGAAAGGATTTCTCCTATCAGAACCGCATCTGATGAAGCCGCATCTGCGGTGATTTCAACTTTTCCTCGAGAAACCATCTCGTCAATCACTTTTTGTGTAAGCTTCAAGTCCAGCTCAAAACGGGTAGTTAAGTTTTTGAACATTGGCACACTGATTTTTTTTATATGAGGGGGAAGAGAACTCCCTGTTCCTCTTAAGTGATATCCGCACTGAATGGATAAAATGGATATTAGCAGGAGTAAGAAAACCTTTTTCATGTGAATAACCGCATTATAGCACAATGTTTATTAATTTATTTTTGACGCAAACGACTTTTCTGACTTCCTTCTCTCCAATGATATTACGAATTCGGTCTAATCCAAGGGCCAACTCTTTTATTTCATCTTCAGGTGTGTCCCTTTTAACCAAGAATTTTTCCCTTAGCTTTCCATTAACCTGGACAACGATCGTAACCATTTCTTCCTTTGCCAAATTGGGATCGTATGTTGGCCAACATGTGTGAGCCAAAAGAGTCTTATGCCCTGTCACTTCCCAAAGTTCCTCACAAATATGAGGAGCAAACGGAGAAAGAAGCATTATCAATTTTTCCATAGCATCTTTAAGAAGCAGTTTCCCGCTAATGCTTTTCTTTAGTTCATCGCTCTCTTTTCTTATCACATTAAAAAATTCCATGATAGAACTTATCGCTGTATTCAAGTGGTGCCTTATCTCTATATCCTCTCCAACTTTCTTTATTGTCTGATGCATCTTTATTTTCAGACGCATGGCTGGTTTATCGTCAGATAGCTTGTCTTCTTCCTGAGAAGACTGCTTGAAAATATCCATGTTTTCCTGAAAAAATGTCCAGATCCGGTTCAAAAAACGAAAACACCCCCCGACGCCTTTCTCATTCCATGCAAACTCCTTTTCTGGTGGAGCTGCAAAGAGGATAAACAGTCTCAAAGTATCTGTCCCATATTTCTTCACCATATCATCCGGGTCAACGACATTGCCCTTGGATTTGGACATGGCTGTCCCGTCCTTTAAGACCATTCCCTGGGCCAGCAACCTGGGAAATGGCTCGCTGATTCTTGTCAAGCCAAAATCTCTCAAAACCTTGCAGAAAAACCGCGCATATATCAAATGAAGGATTGCATGTTCCACTCCTCCTATATAGAGGTCAACAGGAAGCCAGTAATCAGCGGATTTAGAGTCAAATGGAAATCCTTTCTCATCTGGAGAACAATACCGGAAATAATACCACGAAGAATCGAAAAACGTGTCCATAGTGTCGATCTCTCTGCGGGCTTCTCTATTGCATTTAGGACACTTTGTCTTGACAAAATCATCAACATTTTCCAAAGGAGAACCTTCTTTTCCCTTAAGCTCCACATTAAATGGAAGCACTACGGGTAAATCTTCATATGGGACTCCAACAATTCCGCAGTTTTCACAATAAACTACGGGAATAGGGGTTCCCCAATATCTTTGACGTGAAATACCCCAATCCCGGAGGCGGTAAATAGTGCTTTTACGGCCTATCCCCTTTTCTTGAGCACAGAGCGCCATCTGTTCAATGGCATCTATAGACTTTTTCCCTGAAAAAGGCCCGGAATTAATGACTATGCCATGTTCTTCAAAAACTTCCTTAAGTTCCCCTTGTGGCTGTCCTCCCTCTGGAATAATGACTTCCTTAATGGGCAAGGAGTACTTTTTCGCAAATTCAAAATCCCTCTGGTCGTGGCCAGGAACCGCCATTATTGCCCCAGTCCCATATTCCATCAGCACATAATTAGCAATCCATATTGGGATTCTCTCTTCAGTAAAGGGGTTTATTGCATTTTGACCTGTATCAATTCCTGATTTCTCTTCTTCACTCGCTTCTTTCCTTATGTGCTGTTCATGTATGGTTTTCCTTATCCATTCTTGAAGTTTTTCTCTCTGGTTGGAATGTGAAACAAGTTTATTGCTCAATGGATGTTCAGGTGAAAGCACCAGAAATGTCGCTCCATAGATTGTATCAATCCTTGTGGTGAAAACTTCGATTTCTTGGTCCTGCCCCACAATAGGGAATGTTACATATGCTCCAGTGCTTTTCCCAATCCAGTTTTTCTGCATGGTTAGCACATGTTCTGGCCATTTTTCTAATTGTTCGTGCCCTGAAATCAATTCTTCGGCATACTCAGTTATCCTTAAAAACCACTGCTCCATTTCTTTCTGAACAACAACAGTGTCACATCGCCAGCATTGCTGCCCAATAACCTGTTCGTTCGCTAAAACTGTCCGACATTGAGGGCACCAGTTGAGCCAGCTTTTTTTCCTGTAAGCTAATCCGCGCTCTAACATCTTGAGAAATATCCACTGGTTCCATTTATAATATTCTGGACTACATGTATTGATTTCCCTGGACCAGTCATAGCTAAATCCTAATTCTTTCAACTGGTTTTTCATATATGAGATGTTCTCAAGGGTCCATTCTTGCGGGTGGACACCCATTCGTATGGCAGCATTTTCTGCCGGCATTCCAAGGGCATCCCAGCCAATTGGGTGAAGCACATCAAATCCTTTCATTATTTTGCAGCGCGAAATCACATCTCCAATAGAATAATTCCGCACATGCCCCATGTGAATCCGGCCTGAAGGGTAGGGAAACATTTCCAGGCAATAAAATTTTTTCCTAAGGGTATCCTCAACAGAACGAAATGCCCCTTCTTTTTCCCATCTTTCTTGCCATTTTTCTTCGATGTCTTTGAATTTATATTCAGCTTTCATTTTTTTTATTGTTCCTGGTTCTTTTGGGATTTAACTTAAAGAGAAATAAATTCAGCTTTTCATATTAGTTTCATCGGTCTGAAAAGTCAAGGAGGACTCCTCATTGCATTCTTTTGAAAACTCCTTGACAAAAGCTTCTTTTTTAGAAAAGAATTAAAAACCAGATGAATTTTTTACCTAAAGGCAGATATAATTTCGATTAGACCATGGCTATTCTTGAAGTCGACAATCTCAAAGCAGGTTATGAAAATAACTTTGTTATTAAAAACCTCTGCTTCTCCATTGAAAAAGGAGAGTTCATCTGTATCTTAGGTCGTAATGGCTCTGGGAAAAGCACTCTTATCAAAGCCCTCCAGGGACTGCTTCGAACTATCTCAGGGAAAATCACGATCGATGGTACGAATTTATTTTCTTTAACTCAAAGGCAGATTGCCAGAAAAATTGCTTATGTTCCTCAAATGTTCAATTTAGCATTTGAATTCAGCGTTAATGAAATCGTTTACATGGGAAGATATGTCCATCAGAGACGCTTAAATGGAGGCTCCCCCGGGGACAAGCGGATTGTCAATGAAGTCATGGAATTAACTGGAATTTCCCGCCTCACAGACAAAAAAATTGCTCATCTCAGCGGCGGCGAGCGGCAAAGGGTTTTCATTGCACGCGCTTTGGCTCAGGACACACCACTTCTCTTCCTCGACGAACCCAGTTCTCATTTAGACATCAATTACCAGGTTGAAATTTACAAGATCCTCAAATTTCTTCAGGAAGAAAAAGGGAAAACCATCCTCTCTACAGAGCATAACATTAACCTTGTAATCCCTTATGCGCAGAGGCTTATATTCCTGAAGGACGGAAAATTATATGGCCAGGGTCCCCCAGGAAAACTGATTACAAAAAGCAATATAAAAGATGTCTTCGATGCAAATGTAGATATAAGGAAAAACATTCATTCACAACTCCCAGAAATTTCCCTTATCCCTCAAAAAGCAAAAAGTCAATGAATAAGATAAAAATCTTTGCCTTCCTCTTGCTTCTTTTGCTCCTGGAATCCAACTCGAGCAGTCAAGAAAGAGTCATCAAAGATGACCTTGGCTTTCCTTTCAATATAAAAGCCCCTCCAGAAAGAATCGTCTCACTTGCTCCAAATATCACAGAGATTCTCTTCGCTTTAGGCCTTGAAGACAAAATAGCCGGAGTCACCAGATACTGTGATTTTCCAAAGGAGGCACAAACAAAAGAAAAAATCGGAGGAATGGTAGACCCCAACCTTGAGAAAATCAAATCCCTAAACCCAGACCTTGTTGTTGCCTTCAGGGGCAACCCCCTTGGAATTCTCAACCGACTTCGCAAGCTTCACTGTTCAGTTTTCGTTCTTGAACAGGGCACTACTATTGAGTCAGTATTTGAGACCATCCGCAAGGTCGGAATCGTCACACAAACCGAAATCCAGGCGCATGTTCTTATCCAATCACTTGAAAAACAATATACAGCAATACTGGAAGTTGTAAAGAAAACCAGCCACAAGCCAAAAGTTTTTGTGTCTTTACATAGCGCCGGACTCTGGACATGCGGCAAAAACAGTTTTCTCAGCGATCTTATCACCAAGGCCGGGGGTGTCAATATTGCAGAGCAAGTGGACAGAAAATGGCTTCTCTATAATAAAGAAGAACTCATCCATAAAAATCCCGAAATCATTATTATTCTGTCAAGCTCGGAAACTGGATTTTCAAGAGCTAAAGACTGGATAAAAAATGAAGCTCATCTTGACAGCATCACTGCTGTTGCTTCAGACCGCATTTACTATCTGGATGAAAACATAGCGAGCCGCCATGGGCCAAGAATTATAGAAGCTCTCAGGAACCTGGCAAGCATTCTTCATCCAGGAGAGTTTAAACTCAAATGAAGAACATGCATAGACAAAGGGTAAAGCTTTTAATATCCCTCATTATTCTGCTTATTCTCGGATTTTTTGTTTCTCTTCTCAAAGGTCCAGTCAAAACTAATATTTTAGACTTATGGCATTTTATTGCTCAAAATGATGCAACATATTCGACAATTTTTCTTAACCTTCGACTTCCACGTATCCTCCTGGCTTTTCTTGTAGGAGCTTCCCTTTCCCTGTCTGGAGCAATTCTCCAGGGTTATTTTCAAAACCCAATGGCAGGCCCATTTGTAATAGGGGTATCCTCTGGGGCATCTTTTGGTGCAGTGCTTTCTATTTTCCTTGGTCTGAATATTCAGGTATATGGATTTTCACTCCAGAGTATTTTTGCCTTCGGGTCAGGATTTGCCATTGTTTCTTTCGTATACCTTTTGTCCCAGAAAAAAGGAGTCTTCAAGGTTGAAACACTGCTTTTAACAGGAATCGCAGCAGGCGCCTTGGCTTCATCGTTCACATCATTTTTAATATTTTTGAAATCGAATTCCTTTGAACAGGCGGTCTTCTGGCTGCTTGGAAGCCTGGCTCTTTCCGACTGGATACATGTGAATGCTGTTTTCCCTTATTTCATTCTTTGCCTAATCATAGCCCAATGGCTCGCCAAAGATATGAATCTACTTGTTCTCGGGGACGAGACAGCCCAGTCTTTAGGATGCTCCGTGTTCCGTGTCAGAAAAATATTCCTTGTGATATCCACTCTGCTTGCAGCTTTAGCTGTTTCTGTAAGCGGCATCATTGGTTTTGTGGGACTTGTGGTTCCTCACTGGGTGCGCCTTTTGATCGGGCCAGACCATCGGTACCTGTTTATTTTTTCTTCCTTGACTGGCGGTGTTTTCCTCATGTATTCTGATCTTCTCGCCCGGACTGTTCTGTTTCCCACAGAGCTCCCGATTGGGATCATAACGGCTGCAGTAGGCGCTCCTTTTTTTATCTATCTTTTAAGCCAAAATCGATAATAAACCTATGGCAGCCATGGTGAACTGTCTATTCTTGCAGCTATATCCAGTAGCATGCTAAAATGAGTGGAAAAATGAAATATTTCTTTATTCAGGATTATCGCCATAAATACAGATTTTTCTCTTCCGAACCTCTAAGCCAAATCGATGTTCACTTTTCCCGCTGGAAAAAAATGTGGGAATCCGCCAAAAAAAAGCTTCTGCTTTTGCCCCATAAAGTTCTTCTCCAAGAGCAGGCCTTTGAAAGAATCCTGAAATCAAAAGAAAATAATATCAAAATATTTTACTCAGGACGGCTGGAGGGAAAGAGAGCAAAAATCAAGTTTTTTTTCTTCATTCAAAGGCAGCGGACAAAACACATTATTTATCTTTTAGGGGAAATTCTCCTTCTCCCCATAAGCGGTTTAGCCGCGTTCCTGCCAGGGCCAAATGTGTTCTTTGGCGTGCTTGCACTTTTAATAATAACACACTGGCAAGCGTTCAGGGGAATAAACAAATTATCTAAAAAAGACATCCAGTTAAGGCCTGATCCTTATCTGATGGAATGGGAACAAGCCATTCGCTCTCAAAATGAGCAGCGCTATGATGTTATTTTAACCAAAATAGGTGAGAAATATCATATTTCCAAAATAAGAAAAGTCCTTTGGAAATAATTTTTTCCTAATATCTTGGAATCATTTCCATTTTCGTGATTTTTGAAGTTCTATCAATTCGCCTTAACGAGGAAACACTCGAGAATAGCTTTGCTCCCCTCAGATTTTATACGCCAGTCACATCACCTCCCACTTCATCCTATGACGGAGATGGAGATTCACACTTATTCCTTTATTTATTTGACAAAGCCATGTTTTTATTTTATCTATTTAATATCATGGCGCTAACTCTAAATCAGTTCTTACTTCTTGTTATCACAATCACAGTGGTTGTTGCCGTAATCTTTCTTGCATTCTTTCTCGCTCAAGTGCGGAGAACAGCAAGGGAAGGAGAGGAAACTCTAATTGAAATTAAATCTCTTGTCCGAAACCTTGAAGAAACAAGTAGAAAAGCCAATAAGAATCTCGATGCTTTTAATGACATCCTTGAGGCCTCAAAAAAGGCAGTAATTAGCTTATCTGAAATATCATGGGTACTCCTCTCTGCAAAGGCCATAAAACCTTCTTCTAAATACTGGCCTCTGCTTTTACCGCTATTGCGTGTGGGTTGGCGACAATTGAAAAAACGAAAGGAGGGTAAAAATGTCAAATAACAGGTCTTCAGCTTTTGAAATCACCATGTCTTTTTTATTAGGCACGGCTACAGGATTCATACTGGGAATTCTTTTTGCTCCAGCAAGCGGAGAAGAAACTCGAAAAAAGATTCAAGAAAGTGCCGCTAAGGCTAGTGAAAAAGCAAAAGAATCTTATGAAAAAATCGCACGGGAAGCAGAAAAAGGGATGAAAATCGCCAAAGAAAAAACAATCGAAGGCGTAGATGTTATAAAAGATTTTGTTGAGAAAAAAAAGGAAGAAATTTCAAAACAACCGACAGAAGATTCTGATTAGGAGGAGCAAAAAAAATATACTCTCCACTCTTAACAAACGCACTCTCACTCCTCGTGAGTTCTATCCTTATAATTACAATTTAAAGAAAGGGATTCTAAAATGAAAAATACAAAGATAAAATACATTCATGCGCAGGAAATCTTGGATTCCAGAGGAAACCCCACTTTGGCCACAACAATAGTCCTGGAATGTGGTGCAAAAGGAAAAGCTTCTGTTCCATCTGGGGCTTCCACGGGCACCCACGAGGCTCTGGAACTAAGAGATGGTGACACATCTCGCTATCTGGGAAAAGGCGTGTTGAAAGCTGTCTCCAATGTAAACACAATCATTGCTCCTGAAATCATTGGAATGGATGCTCTATGCCAGGAAGACATCGATAGGTATCTCATCAAAATGGATGGGACCCCTCTAAAAAGCAAATTAGGCGCAAATGCCATCTTGTCTGTATCCATGGCCGCAGCCCAGGCCGCTACTCAAGCAGAGAATCTTGAGCTTTATGAGTATTTAGGGAAAAAAGAGTCCTATTTCCTTCCTGTCCCTTTAATCAATATCTTAAATGGAGGGTCTCACGCGGATAACAATGTGGACATTCAGGAATTCATGATTGTTCCTGCAGGGCGGCCAAATTTTTCTGAAGCCATAAGAGCTGCTGCCGAAGTTTTTCACAATCTCAAAAAAATACTTAAATCAAACGGATACAGCACCGCTGTTGGAGATGAAGGAGGATTTGCTCCAAATCTAAAATCCAATGAAGAAGCCCTTGATTTAATTACAGAAAGCATCCAAAAAGCTGGCTACCAACCTGGTAAAGATATTTTTCTTGCCCTGGATGTCGCTGCTTCTGAATTCTATATTGATAATCTATATGTTTTTAAAAAATCTGATGGCTCAAAAAAATCCATTGCCGATATGATCGAATTTTATCATAAGCTTGTCAAAAATTATCCGATCATCTTCTTAGAAGACGGCTTTGCCGAAGACGATTGGGAAGGTTGGAAAACTTTAACAGAAGAGCTTGGTGAGAAAATCCAACTTGTTGGCGACGATATCTTCGTGACAAACCTCGAACGATTCAAAAAAGGAGTCTCACAGGCCATAGGAAATTCCATTCTTATCAAATTGAACCAGATAGGCACTCTTACTGAAACTCTTGAAACCATAAATTTTGCCCATCAAAATGGCTACACGACAGTAATATCCCACCGTTCCGGGGAAACAGAAGACACTTTCATTGCCGATCTCAGCGTAGCATGCAATGCAATGCAGATAAAAACCGGTTCTCTCAGCCGAAGCGAGCGTGTAGCCAAATACAACAGACTCCTTGAGATAGAAAACCGCCTCGCCCAAAAAGGGCAATATACAGGGATAAAAGCATTTGGGAAATATATCTATTGAGTTTCCATCAGGCAATGTTTAAAAAGCAAATAATTTTCTTTTTCATCTTTTGCTTATCTTTTTCATTTATTCATGCTGTGGATAAGGCCACTGCCCTGAGAATAGAAAAGGAAATTGAGAAACATCAAACGGAGATAAAAAAAATACGGCGTTTTCTGCATATGAATCCCGAATTAAGCAACCAGGAATATGATACTGCAAGCCTTATTGCATCTAAATTCATGGGTCTTGGGCTCGACGTCAACACAGGAATCGCAAAAACCGGAGTAACAGCTCTGCTTCAGGGCAATCAAAAGGGGTTAACTATTGCATACAGAGCCGATATTGATGCACTTCCCATACAAGAACTAACAAAGGTTCCCTTTAAATCATTAAATCCTGGCGTCATGCACGCATGCGGACACGATATGCATACATCCATAGCACTGGGCACAGCAATTGTTTTGGCTTCTCTCAAAGATAAAATTAATGGGAATATCAAATTCATTTTCCAGCCTGCTGAAGAAGGAGTTCCCATTGGCGAAGAGGGAGGAGCAAAGCTCATGGTCCAGGAAGGAGTATTGGATGATCCTCCTGTGGGTGCGATATTTGGCCTGCATGTTTGGCCTGAAAATGTAGGAACCATTCTATTTTCCCCTGAAACAATCATGGCAAATTCCGACTGGTTCCAAATCCTTATTAAAGGCAAAAGCTCTCACGGTGCAAGGCCCCAGGAAGGCATAGACGCTATTGTGCTTGCCTCTCAGGTTGTCACAAGTGTCCAATCTATTGTCAGACGTTCGATTGATCCAACAGAACCAGTTGTAGTCTCCTTTGGAAAAATCCAAGGAGGCACAAAAGCAAATATCATCGCTAATGAAGTCCTCCTTGAAGGTACAGTCCGGACACTAAGCGAGGCCAGCAGGAAGAAAATCGGCCTGTTGATTGAGAATATTGTCAAGGGCATCACCCATTCGGTTGGCGCTGATTATTCCTTCATTTACCAGGAAGGAACTCCTGCTGTATATAATCACCCAGATTTAGCAAAAATAATGCTTCCCACTTTTACCAAATGCTTAGGACAGAAAAACATTCGTCCTTTAAAACCCCAATTAGTTTCTGAAGACTTTTCTTACTACTGCCAAAAAATCCCAGGTTTGTATTTTTTTCTGGGCGTTAAAGACCCTTCGCAGAAAACCATGGCTCCACTTCATAACCCTTATTTCAACCCTGATGAACGCAGCATTGCTCTTGGCATTAAGATAATGTGCCATCTACTTCTCGATTGTCTTGAAAAACAAAGCCAGTTAGAAAACAACTTTCGGTAGTCTCTTGTTATGGCTTTCCCTTTTCTGTTCATAGCCCTGTCATTGGCAGGAGGAATTCTCCTGGGTTCATTCTTTTCTTTTCCATTTTCTCTTTGGCTCTTGATTATGCTCTTATTCCTACTTGTCGCATGGGTTTTCTTCTTTATTTTCCAAAAACTTACTCCCACTTTTGTTTTCATCCTTTTAACAACGATAGCACTTGGTGCAAGTATTTTTACATACGAAAATAAAATATTTGAAGAAAACACTCTTTATCAGTTGGATTCCAGCGATTATATCGACTTCTATGGAACACTCAGCAAGTCTCCCGCAAAAGGACTGGACCGAATATATGTTTTTTTAAGAGTCCAAAAGATTCGCTCGTATGACAAAGAAGAAAAAGTTAATGGAAACTTGCGTATAACTATTCCTGAATCCCAACAAGCATCTTCAATTTTAAATCTTTATACAGGCGACAAAATCAAAGTTTCAGCAAAGCTAACTCCCCTGAATGATTTTCAGAACTTCAACCCTTCAAACACCTCTGTGATGCTAAAAAGCCAAAAACTTCATCAGAGAGCTTTTTCTAAAAGCCCGCTTCTTGTTGAAAGGTTAAAACCTGGTAATAAATACTCTTTTTTCCGGATCATCTCTATCCTGAGGAAAAATCTGCAGGAGAAGATAGAAAAGTTTTTCCCTAATCAGAATGCACCTCAGTATATTTCCCAGGAAGGCGCAGTCCTTGAGGCTCTACTTTTAGGGGAAAGAAGACGAATGGAAGATTCCCTCACCCGGTCATTTCAGGAAGCAGGACTTTACCATCTGTTTGCAATTTCTGGAGCCCATATCGCAATTCTTTCATTTTTATTGTATTCATTCTTTAAAGTCCTGCGTTTTCCCACCCGTCTGTCCTATTTACTGATGATATTCATCCTGGTTTTTTATGCATTTCTTGTGGAAGGGAGGCCATCTGTCCTGAGAGCAACAATCATGACACTGGCTTTCCTCTTTGGAAAACTCCTTTGGAAGGATGTCAATCTTCTTAATACACTTGGAGTAAGTGCGTTTTTTCTCCTGCTTATTAATCCTTTCGACCTCTTTACCCTGGGCTTTCAACTGACCTTTGCGGCAACCCTTTCAATCATTCTCTTCTTCCCAAAAATAATCAATTTTCTACCACGGTTGCCTTTGAAAATCAGTGAAATATTCACGCTTTCACTCACAGCTCAGCTCGGAGTTCTTCCTATTGTTGCACTTGCCTTTAATAGAATAACATTCTCTTCTATCATCCTCAATTATGCTGCCCTTCCTCTCGTGGGACTGATAATGGGTTTTGGATATATTTTCCTTGCCCTTTCATTCATGAGCTCCTTTCTGTCCCAAATATTAGCGACCTGTTTAAAGAGCGGCATACATTGTCTGATTACAATCTCACAGGTTTGTCCTTATCAATCGTTCCTTTCTTACAGAATTCCCACTCCTCATCTATTGACTGTTTTAGCTTATTTTGGCTTTCTTTTTGTTCTTCTCATCCGATGGAAGCCTCGAAAAGTGAGGCGATTATGCCTGGTCTGTTTTACAATTGTTTTCATAATTTTAATCACTTTTCCTTTTGTTTCTAATTCAAAAACTCTAAAAATCACATTCATTGATGTCGGACAAGGCGAATCGATACTGGTAGAATTTCCAGGCCGGACAAAGATGCTCATCGATGGCGGCGGGCTTCATAACAGCACATTTGACATCGGCGAAAGAGTTGTTTCTCAGTTCCTTTGGCGAAAAGGGATTAAAACGCTTGATTATATTGTTCTAACACATGCCCATCCTGACCATCTAAACGGATTAATCTCAATTGCAAAAAACTTTAAAATCAAAAATTACTGGGAATCATGCAGCCCATGGGAAAACAGTACATATGCAGAATTCCGCAAATCTCTGTCTAATGAAATTAGATGCCATAAAATTTTCCGGGGAGATTCTCGCAGAATCGGCGAAATAACAATCGATGCTTTCCATCCGCCCAGAGGAAATATTTGTGATACCCCAGTAAATAACGACCATTCCCTTGTATTGAGACTTTCCTATGGCGAAACAGCATTCCTTTTAACAGGAGATATCACAATTCAATCTGAAGAAGATATTTTAAACAACGCAATAATGAAAAAATGCCAGGTTTTAAAATCTCCACACCACGGAAGCAATTCTTCAAGTTCTATGGCTTTCTTGAAACAGGTGTTCCCCCAAATCATTATCATATCCGTTGGGAAAGGAAACACATATGCGCTTCCCAGCCAGGAGGTTTTAGAAAGATATCACGAGATAAATGCCATGGTTTACCGCACAGATATACATGGCGCTGTAGAAATCTCATCTGATGGACACCAAATCTCTGTGCGAACGTCCTCTTCTATAAGTCCTTAAAGGCAAGCATCTTTAATTCCGTGATGTTTGAAGTTCTATCAATTTAGTCGAGCGCGCCAATAAAGAAAAATTCCGGCCAGCTCACCTGAAATATACAAAGGAAATCTGCATGCCTAATTCCCTCTCGTCTGTTGAGTTTGGCATTGTTTCCGCAGGAATAAATGTCTTATCTGTTGTAATCGTGAGGATGAATTCATCCTCTTCACCAAGCATTTCCTTTTTTATGTTATAGTACTTTTCGAATATTTCTTCTTCTGGAATAAACTCATCTAAAATAAGCTCGTTGATTTTAAAAATAACTTTTTGGTCTTTGAGCACGCCTAAATTCACGCCCCCCTTTATTACAAGGAGTGCATCCCTGTAAGGGTTATCTATTATGCATCTTGCTTCTTTATCAGTCCATCGCCATTGCTTAAGAGGAGCCTCAGGATTCTCCTCAAGATCATACCATCCTTCCTCATAAATTATCTCAGGCGTATCAAGCGGCGGCGGGAAAACTTTGATTTTCTTGTTCAATACTTCTTGCATGGTTTCGCCGGTTCTGTCGTATGGGGAATAAAATCCGACTTCCAGTTTTAAAGTTTCTTCGCCTTTAAAATTGGGATCAAATTCGTCAATGAACGCTGGAATATAAATTCTTCTTGAGTAAATACATTCCTTTCCTGGTTCCCATTTAGATGTTTGAACTTGGGGGAAATGGTCATCTTGTAAAATCAAGTTGTCTTTATGCCAGAAATGCACGTATATTTTATAGTCCTGACTCATTTTTATAAAATCATGGTCTGGTTTCCATGCAAACTGGAGGTCAGTTATTAAATTATCTGAGAGCTTTTCTTCTGAAAAACTCACATCCAGGTTAATGCCTTTTACCTGTTTTTTCACCTTGCAATTAAAAGAAACCATCAACATTATTAGTACAAGTAATGTTGTTGTCATTTTTCGCCACATATCCATCCTCCTCTTATAAAAAATCGGTTTGTATTATAAATCATCAAAAAATTTATGTAAAGATAAATTTATGTGGAGCATATATTTCACATAATTCATTGTGCACTTCATAAGATTAAGATAAAATAAATTTTAAAAATTTTATCATGATTAGCGTAAAAATGGAAAGCATGAACAGGCCATATATGATTGACTGGGCAATTACGAACAGGTGCGACCTTAACTGCCTACATTGTAGAGGTATGGCTGCCGAAGAGCTTGATAGCACTACTATATTAAAAGTAGCTAAAGAGGTATCATCACTTAAGCCGGGGTGGGTTATCATTGAAGGAGGAGAACCACTTTTACGCAAGGAATTAATCGATATCATAGAAATAATTCATAAAAATAAAATTAAGATTTATCTTATAAACAATGGCATGTTGCTTGATGAAAAAATTGCCCAAAAGTTTGCAAATTTAGACGTGAATCTTATGATAAGCATGGACGGAGCAGATAAAAAAAGTTACGAAAAAATCAGAAAGGGAGCAAGCTTTGAGAAGTTAAAAGGAGCCGTAGCAATTGCAAAAAAATTCAACATCCTCGACTCCTGTCCTGTAACAATAGGCAAACATAACCACGAGCAAATTGGTAAATTGTTTAAGTTTGCACAAGAGATAGGATATAAAAAGATTACATTTCTGGGTTTGAAACCCTGCAGGGATTATAAAAAGTATTGTTTGAAAGAAGAAGACTACGAAAAAATTTTCTTTTCTATTATTGAATATCAAAAGGAATACAGGATGGATGTATATGTTGATGAACCATTCTTTAAACCCTTTTTGAAGGAGCATAACATTGACATTGATTATTCATCAAATCCTGAGAATGGTATTATAGTTCCTGATGTCTCTCGTTGCATCTTTGGTGATTATATGTTTATTGAAACAAACGGGGATGTAAAACCCTGTACATTTGCTCCTGTCGTAATAGGTAATGTAAATGAAAAAGGCCTCTATGAAATATGGGAAAATATGCAAAAATCAGAATTTATCGAAAATATCAAGGATTTCTCAACGAGAGAAGGCCCTTGCAAGGAATGCATTTATCTATATGAATGCGGAGGCTGCAGGTCAAGAACATTTGGCCTGACTGAAAGTTGGACAGCATCAGATCCATCCTGTCCACTAAAGAGGATAAAACAATGAGAATTGTAGGCATAGACCCAGGAACATACAGCTTTGATCTTTTCGGAATGGAGAATAATCAAAGATTCATTGCAGATGAATCCATAAAATCAGAGGATATTTTTAGAAACTCATCTGAGTTCCTCAAAAGACTTGAAAATTTTATGCCATTAGATATTGTTGTTGGCCCATCAGGATATGGAATACCCTTAAAAAGCATAAAGGACATAACAGAAGAAGATATTGGAAAGATGATACCTTTAGACACGCAAGTACCTGTGAACGAAGGGATAAAAAAAGTGCTTTTAAAAATGAAGCAAAAGCAGATGCCTGTTTACTTCACCCCAGGTGTTATTCATCTTCAAACTGTTCCATCTTATAGAAAATGGAATAAGTTTGATATGGGGACTGCAGATAAAGTATGCTGTGTAGCTTTGGGCATTACAGACCAATCGGAACGGTTATATGTTCCTTTTAATAAAACATCATTTATCTATGTAGAAGCAGGATATGGATTTACTGCTGTTATGGCAGTTGAGGATGGAAAAATTGTTGATGGAATAGGTGGAACAAATGGCAGCTTAGGATTTCTTGCAGGTGGTGGAATGGATGCAGAGATTGCAATAAGATTGAAACCACCATTAACTCAGGAAATCGTTTTTAAAGGAGGAATAAAAGATTTTGTGGGGGAAAACATTGAACCAAAGGATTTAATTGGATTTAAAGAAGCTATGACCCTTTTGGGAGAAAGCATAGAAAAGGATGTCATCTCAATGTTAGTTTCTCTCCGCCAACCAAGAGAAATTATTATTTCTGGCAGATTAACAAATTATAATTTTATAAGGAACAAACTAATAAACAGGTTAAATAAATATGCACCAGTTGTAAAAGTGAAGAAGCTCTCAAAAATTGCAAAAGAGGCTGCTTGTGGGGCTTATATCATCGGAGAGGGATTGCTTGGTGGAAAATATTCTGCGCTTATAGAAAACATGGGAATTAAAATATAGGGAATAGATGGACAACATTCAGCCAATAGCAAGTGAAATGTCTATTAGGATTTCATCGAGTTGGCGGAGGGATAAATTTTTTCATATGGTTTCTTACTGTTTTAGGATATGACGCCGCCAAGGAATACATCCTATCCACATCCAAATTCCTCCAGTTCCATTCATCTAAAGCCGGTGTTAAGCCATTCATCCTCTGGATATAAACAAAATCCAAAGCAGCCTTTTCGGGCCATGCTAAAGGAAACCGATCCGTGATTTCGTACCCGAAAAAGAGCTCTCTCTTCACGTGAAAATAGGCAATCTCCCCAAGTGCAGTACGAAATGTTTTCGTTTTATTCATTGAGACACAGGTCAATAAATGCGGGGCCTGGTCAGAAATACCATGCATGAACAGAGCGGACTCGAGAGAAATGAAGCTTGGAGGGTAGAGCACGCCGGCAATTTCTTCTAAACTTGGCGTGACAAAAGGATTAGCATATAGTTCTTTGCGTAGCTTCAGAAGCAGCCCTTTCCGCAAAAGGCGTTGAATTGCCCGGCGCATTGACAATACGGGTAACTTTGAAATTCTCATTAGCTCAGCAAAGTTGTAAATGGACTTACCATTGCGTAATACTTCGGTCCAATCTGTTTGCGTGAAAGCTCTTTTCATATTTACTTCCTCTTTGATAAAAGGGTTTCCTTTACCATATTCATAAGGCTCAATGCTGCGCCACGAACAATCTCGTAACCATCCTTGGAAAGCTGTTGTCTGTAACGTTGGGGCAAGAAACGGTTCATTTCAACAGCTAAATTTTTCGAGCCTACAACTGCAAGCTTTTTTTCCAGTTCTGATTTTGACCATGAAATTTTATAATCTTGAAATTTTTTCTCAACAAGGGATGAGTCAACGGTTTCGCCAAGGACTTCGGATAAATACCAGAGGTCAAAGAGATCTCGTCCCTTTACATAAGGGCGGCCGGCTACTGCAGTAATTTTTTCGGCCAACAGCTCGGGTAGCGTCAATCCGGTGACTAAAGGACGACGCTGCAGTACATCGAAATCAGATTTGACTGCAATGATTTTTGTGTGGTAAACAGGATAGCAAGCAAATTCAATCTTCACCCTAAATCTCTGTTGCATTCCATGGGGCTGAAAATTCAGCCAATATGTATAGATTCGATGTGACGCTGAAGTGGATGGAAAATGCCATTGGCATTCTCCATTTCCCAGGAGTTGAATGATACTTTTCTTGATCTCGGATTGGGATTTTTTAATAAGACTTTTGGCCAATTGTTGGTCAATCCCTTCGCCAGCAAAGTCTAAATCCTCCGAATAACGATATCCTCCATAAAGAAGATGAATGCTCGTTTCACCTTGAAAACAGATGGACTGGCTACCCGTCATAGCAAAAATAACATCCAGCACAACGAGGTGAAGGACTTCCCCAACAACTGTAGTAAGAGGCAGTCCTTGTTCTTTTGCTTTTTCTTTTAAAACCGGCCACATCATTTTATTTCCAAAAATGGACAATTTTGTCTTTTGTTGGAAATATAATGTAAATAGAAAAAAATTTCAACTCAAGTGTACTGCAATCGCAAGTTTTTTAAAGATAGTTGTTTTGGAACATATATATAAAATTTGACTTTGTGATAGTATGTTAATTATAAACAAGATATCACTTTATATTGAGATGTAGAAGGAATTGCTGATGGTTGACGATTTCTTTATTGGAATTACCTGGTTCGACCTCGAATCATGGGCAGGCCCGAGAATCGTCTCCCGTGGGAGATCATACCAGCGCAGCGGGCGGGTGAAGAAACTAGCCAGAACCGAATCGGGCGATTTAGTAGCGTGGGTTGACGGTTCGAGGCGTTATGCGACCATGGTGGAGATTAATGGAAGAGAAATTATCTCTTCATGCACATGCCCGTACGGAGTGGATTGTAAACATGCTGTGGCCGTGGTGTTTGAATATTTGGAATTCCTGAAAAATGAAAAAACTGTTCCTTCAGCAAACGATAAGGATAAACGTCTGGAACTGCTCAGAAGGGATATGGAAGCTCACTCAAATAATGTTTTTGGTGATGAATAAAATAAGACTAACCGAGCTTACTTAAGGAGGCCATGATGGGAGAAAAAATCGGTCGTAACGAGCCTTGCCCTTGTGGCAGCGGCAAAAAATATAAAAAATGCTGCGGCCAAAATGAGAGTATAGATTTTTCTTTGCCTGAGGATATGCTGACCGGAACACCGCTTGATGATTATCTGTTCCTTCACCAGGGTGTAGCCCTATATGCTGAAACAATCGCCCGGTTTGAAAAGGAAGGAAAAGAACTCAGGAAAGCGGAGTCCGAGTATAAGAAGAAATTTAAGCCGGGAAAAGATGAGGGAATTCCCCTTAGTTTATTCATGAGCTGGCTGCATTTTGACTTCCGGTTTGGTGAAACCCTGGAGACGGTTTGCGAACGGTTTATCAAATCGCCTTACTACACGAAATTAAAAGAGCCGGGCCCCACGCATTTGAAACATCTCTCAGATAGCTATTGTACTTTTTATGAGATTTTAGATATCCAAAAGGATAGAATTAGTTTTGACGAACTTGGAACCGGACAAAAATGGCAGGTTTTTCGAGTCAATGAACCTTTTGAAAGAGAGGCAATAATGGGCGATATTTGGTATCTTCGATTCATCGGCTCTCATGCTGGAGCTTATATTTACACTCCACCTTTTATATACCCTCAGGAGACAAAAGTCTTTTTTACCAAGGCAGCCAAGCAACAAAAAAGTATTATACTCAACGAATGCTCTGGAAAAAAAATTGCCGAAAAGGACCTTTTTAGAGAATCCTGCAAAGCAACTGTTCCTTTCTGGATGGATTTTTTTCTTGGGAATTTAGATGAGATTCCTCCTGTCAATTTAGAGACAAAAATAGATTCGCCTGAAAAATTAATTCTGTGTAATACGGACAGAGAGTTAATGAGTTTTTCGAAGATCTTTTTCCGGGTAAAGGAAAGAAAAGGATTGAGACACAAATTGTCTTTATTGAAAGAATTTGACTATGACGAAAAGCATAAAGAATGGATATGGTTCAAGGAAGAGAAGAGAAAAGCAAAAATATTTAATAGGACAATCCTTGGAAATCTTTACTTAAAAGGAGACCGTCTCGTCGGCGAGACGAATTCTATCGAGCGTGCAGCAAGGCTCGTTACAAAACTCACTCAGGAAAGCGGAGATGTCCTCTCCTATGAGAAGATGGAATCAGTAAGTCCTGACTCACTTCCCAAGCCGACAACAGAAGAGATGAAAAAGTTCGAAGAAAAACAGAAGGAACTATATATGAATCCTGAAATCAGAAAAAAAATAAAGGAGGACATCGAGGATTATTACTTAAAGGAATGGATCCGCAAAAAGATTCCTGTATTGAACAACCAGACACCCATAGAGGCCGTCAAAACTGAAGATGGAAAACGCAAGGTTAAGAGACTTTTAGATAATTTTGACTCGCTACAGGAGAACATGCCTCCTTATAAGCCTAAAATCAATTTTGACAGATTGAGAAAGAAATTGGGACTTCTTCCGAAGGCTAATTAACGCTCAGGTATTCCCTTCTCAAGGATTTGATATATCGTTCAAGAAGCAAGATAGATACAGAGTGACATTCATTAAAGGAATAGATTACCAACCCGCCTGGAAGAATCAGGTATGTGGCTTTCTTGCCTGTTCAGCAGTTGGGATTTACGGAAGATGGAGTACGGTTCTATCTGGTTCCTCGGATTTTAGATGTATGCTGATCGTATGAATTTATAGTTAACATCGGAATTCTTATTCTTAGAGCGGCCTTTTTGGCTGTAAAATTGCTGATCTGAGTCCAAGAATGAGGGAAATTTTGAGATCATCTTTTGTAAATTCAAAAAGTTAGTGCAGCCAAGCTTCAAATTTCCAACCTTCAAATTTCACGACAAGAATTTTTAATCAAAATTGAAGTCTATAAAGACAGTTATATCTATAAAAATAAACACTACAGTCAATTTGATTAGTCATTTTACAAAATGTATATCATTTCGTTCAATTATTTGACAAAATGCATATAAAATTATATATTAATTGCGCCTTTTAACTGGAGGTGAAAGTGCGAAATTTAAAAGAAATATTAGAACTTGACGGGATAGCAGAAAAAGAAGGAAAAAGATATCCAAAAAAGAGAGAATTATATCAATATATTATTTCTAAAGAAGGGAAGCATTTTTTGGGAATTGTAGGGCCCAGAGGAGTCGGAAAAACAGTTCTTCTCAAGCAATTGAGAACAGAACTAAAAAATTCTATATATATTTCACTTGATTCCATAGAGGAAGTGGACTTATTCGAATTAATAAAGAATTTATCGGAACGCTACAGCTTTAAATTTTTTCTTTTAGACGAAATTCATTTTGTCAAAGATTACGATAAAGAATTGAAAAAAACATTCGATTTCCTTGACGTAAAGATTATATTTTCCAGTTCCGTTTCTCTTTCTTTATATAGATCTTCATATGACCTTGCCAGAAGAGTTATGCTTTTGAAACTGATGCCTTTTTCTTTCAGAGAATACATTTATTTTAAAAAAGATGTTCTGCTACCCCAGTTAACAATAATGAATATAGTCAAAAAAGAATGGACGCCTGAACATATTAGATATGAACATATTTTTGATGAATATCTGAAAGGAGGAATTTTTCCATTTTCTCTGGAAGAACCCGAAGTTCTGCCTCTTCTTAGCAATACAGTTAAAAAAATTATCCAAAGGGATATACCTTATGTTGCTTCAATAAAAATCGATGAGCTTTTAAAAATTGAGAAAACCTTAGAATTTATAGGAAAAGCGAGTGTCGACGGAGTTAATTACTCTACATTATCAAGAAACATTGGAATCACTAAATATAAGGCCGAATATTATGTGCGTCTACTGGAACAAGCTTTTTTATTAAATGTGGTTTTCCCAAAAGGAACTAATGTCCTGAAAGAGCCCAAAATCCTCATGTATCTTCCCCTGCGTTTGCTCTATCAGGAATATGAATTTGCTAAAGGTGGCCTTAGGGAAGATTTTTTTGCAGAGATGATGAAACTAAATGATTTGAATTTCTACTATCTTAAAACAAAAAGGGGTAGCAAAACTCCTGATTTTTTGGTTAGCCTTGAGGATGAAAATGTAATAATTGAAATTGGAGGGAAGGGAAAAGGACGAGAGCAATTTAAGGGAGTTAACTTAAAGAAAGCTTTAATATTAACCCCTTCGAATAAAATTGAAGGAATTAAAAGACCATTATTTCTATTAGGATATATGTAAAAGCGCCTAAGGCCTGATACTCCTATGATGACATATGCTGCTTCTATCTCTTGATTCCATAACTCTGAATTCTCATTATACTGCCTTCATCTAAATATTTTCTAAAATATTCTTATATTAAGCAAATTTCAAGCAGCTGGTTTGTTTTTTTATATATCTGATTTTATGACTTTTTTATCTAAACAGTAAAAAAAGTCTTGACTATTTTATTCATTGGGTTAAAATAGACATATGATCAAACGGCACTTACAGGAAATTTGTTTTAATGAAATATTTGGAAGGCAAATGCGCTTTATATCTGGACCCAGACAGGCCGGGAAAACCACAATAGCCAGAAATTTTCTTGAAAGTCAGAATTCGGGGAAATTATACTTCAACTGGGATTTGCGCGAAATAAAGGACAAGTATAAAAGGGAACCATATTTTTTTGAGACAGCTCTTTACGATTCGAAAACAGGAGAGAATTTACCATGGATCTGTTTGGATGAAATCCATAAAATGCCCAAATGGAAAAACATTTTAAAGGATTACTTCGATAAATTTGAAAACTACTGCCGCTTTATAATCACAGGTAGTGCCAGATTGGATTGGTTCAGAAAATCCGGAGACTCCCTGGCAGGGCGCTATTTTCTCTTTAAATTATTCCCCCTGTCTCTTTCTGAGGCTGCGGACAAGCCAATAACCTTGACTACTAAAGAAGAAAAAGCTGTAGAATTCATTGAAAAAAGAATAAGCACAGTAAATTACGAGCAGGATACAATGGACCAATTGTTAAATTACAGCGGTTTTCCTGAGCCTTTTATAAAAGCGAGTGATAATTTTCATCTGCGCTGGCAGCGCGATATGGTTGATCATTTAATCAGAGAAGACATAAGAGACTTAACAAGAATATTTGAAATAGAAAATATTGCAACATTAATCCAGTTAATACCTGAGCGAGTAGGCTCACCTCTCTCATTAAATGCGTTAAAAGAAGATATAGGTGTGAGTTACACAGCAATAAAAAATGCTATTTCAGCAATGCAGCTCACCCATGCCATTTTTCTTGTTCCTCCATACAGCCAAAGAATCACAAGATCGATAAAAAAAGAAAAAAAATGCTATTTTTATGACTGGTCGCGATGTAAGGACTTTGCTAAGCGTTTTGAGAATTATGTTGCGTTAGAGCTTAAAATAATGCTTGAACTCTGGAATGATTATGGAACAGCTGACTTTGCGCTTTTCTATGTTCGGACAAAAGATGGAAAAGAAACTGATTTTTTAATAACTAAAAACAACACTCCCTGGTGTTTTTTCGAAGCCAAACTAAAAGATGACCTTATCGTCAGGCATCATTACAAACACTCAAGGATCTTAAACAACATTCCCGTTGTTCAAATCACACATGAAAACAACATACTGAAAAAGGGAGATAATCTATTTTATCGGGTTTCAGCAAGCCGCTTTTTCTGTTAG
>JACUUK010000010.1 GCA_014859315.1 Candidatus Aminicenantota bacterium | reverse complement strand
CTCTTCACTCCTTACTCCTCACTTCCCTAATCAACTATTTCTTTGCCTTTTGTATCTGTTTTCGCTATCCTATTGTCAATAGGAGATAGGATTATTAAAAAATGAAATATATCTATCTTGATGCATCATCTGGACTAAGCGGAGATATGATTTTAGGCGGACTGCTGGATTTGGGCTTCTCTCATACAGATTTCAAAAACAAGATGGACGAACTCAGCCTTCCTGTCGAGATAAACATAAAAGAAACAAAAAGATCATCCCTGCGAGCGCTTCGGGTGGATGTTAAGGTTAAAGGGGAAAACAGAACCCCAAGAAAATGGAGCGACATTGAAACGCTAATCCAGAAAAGCTCCTTTTCATCAAATGTAAAAGAGAGAGCAGCAAGTGTTTTTAAGTCTCTTTTTACTGCTGAAGCCAAGGTCCATGGACGTCCTTTTGCTGAAGCCCCCCTGCATGAAGCCGGCGCAGATGATGCCATCATAGATATTGTGGGTTGCTGTTTTCTTGCCGAGAGTCTCGGTATTAAAGAATTTTATGCATCTCCCCTGAATGTGGGAAAAGGTTGGGTCAAGACATCTCACGGAATCCTTCCTGTTCCTCCTCCAGCCGCAGCAGAACTCCTGAGAGGGGCACCCGTTTATTCCGCGTGGGTCAATGAAGAACTTGTCACTCCTACAGGAGCAGCAATCGTGGCAACCTTTGTTAAAAAATTTATCGATTTGCCGGAATTATCATATGAAAAGATTGGATATGGAGCAGGCCAGCAAGATTTTTCCGGATTTCCAAACATTCTACGTATTTTCTATGGAAATGCAACAGAATTCCACTCAGATAAAAAAATATATACCATAGAAGCAAATATTGACGATGCAAATCCGCAAATCCTGGCGGCATTCTTAGAGCATGCACTCGAATTAGGGGCATTAGATGCTTTTCTTACACCAATCTGCGTGAAAAAAAACAGATTAGCTACCAAATTGACCGTTTTGGCAGAGGCTGATAAAATAGATTCTTTAATACGTGCTATTTTTAAAGAGACGAGTTCTATTGGAGTCAGATTTTTTCCAGTCGCAAGGCACGTGCTGCAGCGGAAAGTTTCCCGTGTGGCTGTTCTTGGAGAAAAAATTGCCATCAAAACTGCATTTCTTGAAGGCGAAGAAGTCAATGTGCAGCCTGAATTTTCTGATTGCTTAAAAGCTGCAAAAAGACACAAAGTTCCTGTCAAAAAAATACTTGAACTTGCTATGAAAGAATATCACATAACAAAAAATGCTGTTGCCAGCACTCAAAAAAACAATAAGACCTGAATCGAGCAAGATTCTGCAGTAACTTCCTTTACAGGGTAAGGAGAAAAAAAGTGGATTTAAAGAAAATCGAAAAAGGAGTTAAGCTTATTTTGGAAGGGGTTGGTGAAGACCCCAAAAGGCCGGGTATCCAAAAAACCCCAAAAAGAGTTGCCTATATGTTTAAAGAAATTCTTGGCGGAACAAATGAAAATCCTTCTGAGCATCTTCGGGCTATTCAGGGAGAACGCCATGATGAGATGGTACTAATCAAGAATATTCCTCTCTATTCCATGTGCGAACATCATCTTCTTCCTTTTGCAGGTGTGGCGCACGTAGCATATATCCCGAAGGGGGGGCGCATTGTCGGAATTAGTAAGATTGCTCGTGTGGTAGAATCTTTTTCACGCCGTCTTCAGGTTCAAGAAAGACTGACAAAGCAAGTAGCAGACCTTATTGATGAGCAGCTAAAACCATTAGGAGTAATGGTAGTCATCGAGGCAGAACACATGTGCATGTCCATGAGAGGCGCAAAAAAGCCAAAATCTATCACTGTCACTTCAGCCGTAAGAGGCTCATTCCGTACCAACAGTGCCACACGTTCTGAAGCTATGACATTGATTCGAGGAGGCATGTCCGGTGGCAAAGAATTCTAAGAAAACTTTTTATATAACTACTCCAATCTATTACGTTAATGACATGCCTCATGTTGGACATGCGTATACAACCATTATTGCAGATGCCTTGAGCCGCCATAAGAAACTGGCCGGCTATGATGTTTTCTTCCTTACAGGGACAGACGAACACGGCCAAAAAATCGAGAAAGCTGCTGCCCAAAAAGGAATGACTCCTATAGAATTGGCTGATCAAGTTGTTATCAGGTTTAAAAATCTCTGGAAAGCCCTGAATATATCCTACGATTATTTCATCCGTACTACCCAAGATTTCCATGAAAAAGGAGTTCAAAAGATTTTCGGGAAGTTAAAAGAAAAAGGGGCAATTTACAAGGGAGTGTATAAAGGTTGGTACTGCGTATCGGATGAAAACTTTCTTGCCGAAGACATTCCAGAAGACTCTGAGGGCCAAAAAACATGCCCGGACTGCGGGAAAAAGGCCGGACAGGTTTCAGAGGAATGCTATTTCTTTAAGCTTTCTGCTTATCAGAATAAACTTCTTGATTTTTACACTTCCCATCCGACATTTGTACAGCCACAAAGCCGCATGAATGAAGTAGTAAGTTTCGTGCGACATGGGCTTAAAGATTTGAGCATTACCCGCACAACTGTCAAGTGGGGAATCCCTGTGCTTGACGACCCGGAACATACAATTTATGTATGGTTTGATGCACTTCATAATTATCTTACAGGAATTGGCTATGATTGGGACCTTGCTTCCTTCGAGAAATTCTGGCCTGCCACAGTCCATCTTATAGGTAAAGACATCCTCAGGTTTCATGCTATATTCTGGCCTGCCTTCTTGATGGCTGCAGATTTTCCTCTCCCAGAAACAGTCTACAGCCATGGTTGGTGGCTCAAGGATGAAACAAAAATGTCCAAATCCAGAGGCAATGTGCTCGACCCGAATCTTATTCTGGATGTTTTCGGGCCAGACCCTTTGCGTTATTTCCTGCTAAGAGAAATTCCAATTGGCCTGGATGGCAATTTCTCACACGAAGGATTCCTGCACAGAGTGAATTCCGACCTTGCCAATGATCTTGGAAACCTTGTACAACGGACACTCACCATGATACAAAATTCCTTTGGCGGCAAGATCGAAAAAATCGCCCAGGAAAGAGATATAGACAAACAGCTTCGCCTGGCCTTTGACTCAGTCAAGGATAAGGTTTTTCACTTTTATGAGGAATATGCCATCAACAGGGCGCTTGAGGAAATCTGGGGATATATCAATCAGGTGAATAAATACCTGGCAGAAAATGAACCATGGAAACTTGCTGATGATGAAAGCCAAAAAGAAAATCTCGGAAGAATTCTCTATCAAGCTGAAGCCGCCCTTCGCGGGATAAGCTTCCTTATTTTTCCTGTAATGCCAGAATCTGCACAAAAAATCTGGGATTATCTTGGCAAATCTACTCCAATCGAAAAAGAATCTTATGCCACATTGAAGTTCGATGGCTTTGCATTAGGGCAAAAAACCCGTAAGCCAAAAGCCCTTTTCCCAAGGGTCAAACTTAAAGATTTTTTAGCAGAAGAAAAGAGCAATACTGTCCAAATCGCAAAGGAGGGACATATGGACTATATCACTTTCGATGAATTCAAAAAAATAGATTTGAGAGTCGGTGAAATCATCAAGGTTGAAAAAGTAGAAGGGACACGAAAGCTTCTAAAGATTGATGTGAACATCGGGACAGAGACCAGACAGATGATTTCTGGAATAGCAGATGAATACAAGCCAGAAGACCTTGTTGGAAAAAAGCTCGTGGTTATTGTTAACCTGAAGCCCGCAATCATAAGAGGAATAGAATCTCAGGCAATGCTCTTAGCTGCTGAAATAGATGACAAAGCCATAATCCCCTTCTTTATCGAGGATGTCCCTGCCGGAGCAAAGGTTAAATAAGCAGAGTATCTCTCTGCCTTTTTCATGTGATAAAAGTAATAGAAAAGAAATATTAATGAAAACAAATCAAATATTAGTCAAATGGAGGCAATAATGCGAGTTGTATCATTGTTTGCTATTCTTTTTTTGTTTATGAATGTCGGGGTTACAGGAGAAACTCCGGCAGAAACTCATCCATTTTCAATACACGATATGCTGGCTATGGATAGGATTTCCGACCCACAGGTATCGCCTGATGGAAAATGGATTGTGTTTACTCTGCGCATAACAGATCTTGAAGCCAATAAAGGGAGAACTGATTTATGGCTGGTCGGTGTCGATGGAAAAGGCCTACGTCGTCTTACAACTCATCCGGCAGGAGATTTCAACCCCCGATGGTCACCCTGTGGAAAATTAATCTGGTTCTTATCCACACGATCCGCATCTTCCCAGATCTGGCGAATACGTGTTTCAGGAGGAGAAGCTGAACAAGTAACAGCTCTTCCGCTGGACGTAGGAAACCTTCTTGTATCCCCTGATGGAAAGCACATTGCATTCACTATGGAGGTTTTTCCTGAACACAGCAAGCCGGAATGTACAAAAAAGAAACTGGATGAAATTGCAAGCACAAAAAGCACAGGCCGTATTTATGAGAAAATATTCATCCGTCATTGGGACACATGGAAAGATGGAAGGCGTTCACATGTGTTTGTAATGCCTACAAAAGGAGGAGAGGCTAAGGATGTGATGCCAGGCATGGATGCAGACACACCCTCCAAACCATTTGGCGGGACTGAAGAAATCACATTTACGCCTGATGGAAAGGGACTTGTTTTTACAGCCCGGGATGTAGGCAGGGAAGAACCCTGGTCAACAGATTTTGACCTCTATTATGTCCCTATAGATGGCTCTAAACCCCCAAAATGCCTTACAGAACAGAATGAGGCGTGGGACACATCCCCAATTTTTTCGCCTGACGGAAAAACAATGGCTTATCTTGCAATGAGCAGGCCAAGATATGAGGCAGACCGTTTCAAGATAATTCTTTATTCCTGGCCTGATGGAAAGGAACGCATCTTGACCGAAAATTGGGACCGCTCCCCTTCCTCGATTTACTGGTCTTCGGACAGCAACAAAATCTATGCCACAGCCCCAAACATCGGACAGCAGTCTCTCTATTCCATAGATATTAAAAGCGGAAAAATAACAACGGTGGTTAAGGACGGACATGTGCTCTCTCCAAGCACATCAGGAGACCGCATTATCTTTGGCCTTGACAACTTGCATTCACCTGTTGAACTTTACTCTATCAAGCCAGACGGCAGCGACATGCATGCTATTACTCGAATCAATGCTAAAAAAGTTGCTGCTGCTCGGATGGGAGAATATGAGCAATTCACTTTCAAAGGATGGCATGACGAAGAAGTATATTGTTACATTGTTAAACCAGTTGATTTTGACCCCTCAAAAAAATATCCGGTTGCTTTCCTAATACATGGAGGTCCTCAAGGTTCGTTCGGGAATCATTTCCATTACCGTTGGAACCCGCAGGCCTATGCCGGCGCTGGCTATACAGCAGTCATGGTGGATTTTCACGGGTCTGTAGGCTATGGACAGGATTTTACAGACACTATTCGCGGTGATTGGGGAGGAAAGCCCCTCGAAGACCTTAAAGAGGGGCTGGATGCTGCTTTGGAAAGGTATCCCTGGATGGACAGAGAAAGGATTACTGCATTAGGGGCGTCCTTCGGCGGCTATATGATAAACTGGATTGCAGGAAACTGGCCTGACCGTTTCCTATGTCTTGTCAATCATGACGGCAATCTCGATGAACGAATGGCCTATTTTGATACCGAAGAACTATGGTTTCCTGAATGGGACCACATAGGAACTCCCTGGACTAATCCCGAAGGATATGAAAAGCACAACCCTGTAAACTTTGTGAAAAACTGGAAAACTCCCATGCTTGTCATCCACGGTGCATATGATTTCCGGGTGGTGGAAACTCAAGGAATATCCACGTTCAATGCCCTTCAGCGTCTCGGCATTCCCAGTAAATTCCTTTATTTCCCGGATGAAAGTCACTGGGTCCTCAAACCGCATAACAGCATCTTATGGCATGAAACCGTTATTGGATGGCTTGATAAGTGGTGCAAACAATAGGGGTCAAACGGCTGAAGCTGTCAATCCAAGGGAATTGGAAACAGAAGCCGTTGCTATGACTATTCTTTCCTATATTCTGGCCCAGGAATTGGAGTGATTAGTTTTAAATCATTGACCTCCTTCTTATGCTCCCATACCCAGGCATAGTAATCCTTCCTTTTTAAAAGTTTTGATGCACTTTCATCAATAATAACCTTCACTTTTGGATGGAGCTGAAGTGCTGAAGCCGGACAGGATGCACTCACAGGGCCTTCTACTGTTTGAGCAATGGCTCTTGCCTTATGCTCACCAAGAGCCACAAGGATTATTTCCTTGGCTTCAAGAATCGTTCCTGTCCCTACTGTAATAGCAAACCTCGGACATTGGCCTTCGCCAAAATTATCTCTAAGTGTTTCTTCTGTCAGAGTCTTTACCCTTGTCCTTGCTAAAAGGGATGAAGATGGCTCATTAAACCCGATGTGACCATCTCTTCCTATTCCTAAAAGCTGAAGGTCAATTCCTCCCTTCTGCTTAATTTTCTCCTCATATTTTTCACATTCTTCCTCTACATTCTCAGGAATAGAAGAAGGAATATTTATATTCTTTATATTAATATTTATATGCTTGAATAAATTTTCCTCCATGTAGTAACGAAAACTTCTCGGATCATTCGGAGCAATCCCAAGGTATTCATCCAGGTTGAATGTCACGACTGAAGAAAAACCCACATCTTCTTTATTGTAAGCTGCGATAATTTCCTGATAAATCCCAAGCATTGTCTGTCCGGTAGCCAAGCCAAGTACAGTGTCTGGTTTTTTATTAATTGCAGCAATTATTCTCTGTGAGACTTCTTTATAAACTTTTTCAGGCGACGATAAAATTATAACTTCCACTTATAGATCCTCCTTAATTTTCTTTAAAATCATGTTTGCTAATCCTTCCTCTAAGGCCTCTACTATTATCCTCAAGACAGGTTCAGTGTTTGATGGACGAACATGGAACCAGAAATCAGGATAATCCACTCTGACTCCATCAGTAAAATCAACTCTTCCGTCCTTAAACTTTTCAGCAAGTTTACTGAGGATTCTCTTCCCTTCCCTGAAAGAAATATTTACTTTCTCTTTTATCATATGATATTGAGGCAAGTCTTCTTTTAACTCGGAAAATCTTTTTCCTGACCACGCCAGGAGCTCAAGCAGAAGAACCATCCCTGTAAAGCTGTCGCGGCATGTATGAACATCCGCAGCTATTATTCCTCCATTACCCTCTCCTCCGATTTTAGCCCCAACTTGCACCATTTTTCTTGACACATTGATTTCCCCGACTTTACTCCTGAAAAAACTGACCCCTGATTTCCTTGCAACGTCTTCAAGCACTTTAGATGTTGAAAGGTTTACAACAACAGGGGATTTTTTCTTATTACTTAAATAGTAATCAACAGCTAAAGCAAGCGTATTTTCTTCACCTATAGGATTACCTTTCTCATCAATCGCAGCAAGTCTATCTGCATCTGCATCCTGGGCAAATCCGATATCAGCTCCTGAAGTTTTTACGGCTTCACATAAAAGGTTAAGATTTTCGGGTAATGGCTCTGGGTTTCTTGGAAACTCCCCAGAAATTTCACAATTCACACAGATTACTTCAGCTCCTAACCGTTCAAGGAACTTTTTAACAAAAGGAGCAGCTGCTCCGCCACAAGGGTCAACAACCACCTTGGGTCTCTTCCTTCTGATTAAATCTATATCTGCAAACTGAAAAATACGTTTTTCATGGAGCTCAAAAGGATTTGGTTCTTTCTCAATCTTAGAAGGATTATCAACCCTTCTGAATTTTCCCTGGTAATACAAATCCAGAAGCTCTTCTGCTTCATATGGATAGAGGAATACACCCCCTTTTTTGATTAACTTAAGAGCATTCCATTCAACAGGATTATGGGATGCTGTTATGGAGATGGCACCTTCAAGCTTTTTTTCTTTTGTATATATTTGAAGCGAAGGAATCGGTAAAATTCCCAGGTCTAATGGAGTTGCCCCACATGATAGAATCCCTGAAAATACAGCATATTTGACCATCTCTGCTGAAGGCCTTGTGTCCGAACCTACTGCAATTGTTCCACCTCCAATAAATGTCGCAAACGCTTCGGAAAACTTCATCAGCAATTGGGGTGTAAGACCTTTGCCCACGATTCCTCTTATTCCAGAAATACTTACTTTGAGGTCTGAGATTCTCATTCTTCTATCCTCTCGATGATTTCAGCTTTAGCGGACTTAACAAGCGATTCGGTCTCTCCTTCAAGAATAAGTCTTAATATAAATTCTGTAGTGGAAGGCCTTATGTTAAACCATAAGCATTTGCGCTCCACCCGAATTCCATCTGTAAAATCTGGACTTTCCTTTGCATAAACCTTCTCAAGTTTATCCATTACCTTGTATGTCATCTCAGGAGGAACTTCAATTTTGCATTTTTCCATGTAATATTCAGGAAATGGAGCCATTATTTCTGAAAGTCTTTTCCCTTCCTTTGACATCAAGTCCAATAGAAAAGCCAGAGAAAGGAGCGCATCATATCCCGAAGAAAAAGGACTAAAGGCCACGCTTCCACTCCCCTCGCCTCCAACCTCTGCATTTTCGGCTCCCATCATATGAATAACTGCAGACTGCCCAACTTTGGTTTTATGGACATCAATACCAATCCTCCCGGCTGCCCAATCCGCCCATGATGAAGTAGCAACAGTAGTCATTACTTTGCTGATTTTTCCCTGTAAAGAAAAAATACACAAAGGCAACGTCAATTCTTCGCTTAATCCCTTCCCCTTTTCACTGACAAAAGAAATCCGGCTGCTATCTGAATTAATGAGAAAGCCAATATCAGCATCTGTAGCCTTTACAACTGCCTCTACCTGGCCTGCATGCTCAATAGAAGGTTCAGGCGGATGAGGAAACGGCTTTCCTAAATCATCATTTACTGTGACAAGCTTACAGTTGAAAAACTCTCCAAAAACCCCTATGAATGGAGATATTGCTCCATTACACAGGTCTCCAACTACTTTAAAGCTGGATTCTCTTATCCGCTGGACATTTACCCATTTTGACATTTCTTTTAAATATAGTTCCACAGGAAAATCTCTTTCTGCAGCAGCTCCAAGATTTTTCCAAGAAGCTTTTTTAAAATCTCCTGATTCATAGATATTAAAAACTTCAGAGCCTTCAAACGGCTCCAAATAAGCCCCTTCTTCATTCAAAAGCACAACAGCATTCCAAGGCAAGGGATTATGCCCACCAGAAATAGAGACTCCCCCGGAAAAGGGCTCTCTTTTCATAAGGAATTGAAGAAAAGGAGTGGGAAGAAGCCCAAAATCAATATAATCCAACCCAGCAGCAAGGACAGAAGAACAAACAGCCATTTCCAGCATATGGCTGGAAAAACGTGAATCCCTGCAACCAGCCACTCGACCTTCATCCAGATAAGAAGCAAAGGCAGAAGCAAACTTAGATGCTATATCAACATTCAATGATTGAGGAACTTTACCTCGTATTCCTGAAACTGTAATCCTCACTCTGTCATTCATCGTATTTGGTCTACCTTTCTGGCATTTTTCCTTAAAACAGGCATGCCTTGCTTGACTTAAACTCTTTCTCCATGATTATAGACTTCCATAACCTTCATATGTTTATCAAGAAGGACAAACGAGGCATCCTCTCCCTCATCAATAGATGGAAGGCGAAAACCAAAATATTTCATGGTAGTCACACAGGCCAAGTGGACGATTTCATCCGGTGTCAAACCATTTTGAAAAAGCCATTGGGCCTGTTCAGAAACAGAAGTACATCCTCCTGCCAATGTCCCTTGTGCATTTGAAATTCTCCTCTTTCCATCTTTTTTCAGTATTTGTCCTCCAAACTTTTTTCTGTTTGAGTAAGCGGGTGGAATCATATCAGATATGATAGCAAAGTTAGGGCCTTTCACATTTAACAGCAGCGAAATAAAGTCAAAACAACTATGAATTCCATCTGCTATCACTTCAAGATAAAGATCTTTCAGGAAAAGACCTCCTCCAATAAGGCCAATTTCTCTATGGTGGAGGCTGCTCATGGCATTTGGAAAATGTGTCATATGCCTTATTCCCATTTTATAAAACTTCAATAAATCCTGAAATTTGGCATTGCTGTGTCCTACAGAAGGGATTTTTCCCTTTAATAGCGCTTTTTGAACGAGCTCTTCTACCCCCTTCAATTCAGGGGCAAATGTGAAAACCTTTATCTCTTCTATGGAAAGGAATTTTTCTATATTTTTTTCATTTGGATGAAGCATGAATTCTTCTTGCTGAAATCCTCTCTTTTTCCTGCTTATGAAAGGGCCTTCGACCCTTAAAAATGGAAATATACTCTCTGGATTCTTCTTTTTATAGCTCTGGAAAACCTTAGAAATCTGTTCTATTTTCCGAAGTTCATCGTTATACAGGGTAGGGACAGCAAATAGGATGCCTACAGATTTTAAATTCTTCTCAAGAGGCCCAAATTCTCCCTTCTGAAAACTAAGCCCCCACCCTCCGTGGATATGGGGATCAGCAAACGGAGGGAAGATGTACGAAGCTTCTATGGCCTCTCCCTTTAGCCCCTGGCTTATTCTGCCATCTTCTACATGAAATTCATAATCTGAAAACCTCCCTTTTCTCCATGCCTTCCCTTTAAAACTTTTTGAGCAATTTGCTTCTTTTATTCTCTTCATCTTACTTTTTTTACCTTATCATAAAAAAAATTGATGTCAAATTCTAATATACGTCACCTGGGTTATTCACGAGTCGAGGTTGTTGCAGACGTCGTTGCGAGGAGCGAAGCGACGTGGCAATCTCATGTTTTTGGTGAATCATTATGAGATCGCCACGCTTTGCTCGCGATGACAATCTCATCATAGCTCAGGATATGATTCATTTCTTCTGAGAGAAATGGCGATAGAGATAAAAAGTCAATACAGAAGAAATAATTAGAACCGCAAGAGGTATGATAACTCCCACTTGATTAATCCTTTCTATTTTTATTGTCTTTATGTTTTTTCCTATAGGAGAAATATGCTAATAAAAGCCCTAAAAAAGAAAAGACATAAGCAATAGACATCCCGATGACGACTGATAGACCCTGGTTCATTTACTCCTCCCACCTTTCTATTCGTTCCAGTTCCTCAAGGTATTTTTTCTGTTTTATTTCATAATCATGTGAGATGGCTTTCAATTTAGGATCAATGATTTTAATCATTAGTACTAATAAAACCAGGCTGGCTCCCAAAATCACCCATCCATACCAAATTAACAGCAAGCTCAATGCCACCCCAATTCCTAACAAGAAATACACCAATGGAGAAATGACAAAAACAATATAATCCTCCTTGGTCCACTGGTCAGCTTCTTCTGAAGTCCATTGTGTTTTAATCCAGCCCATTTTATTTTCCTCCTTCCCTATCTCCACCTGTATGAAGCAGCCCCCGCCGCTCTGCCTCCTGACGGACAGGTTTCCACCAGCCAAGCGGTCTGGACATTACATAATATTTCACCAGACGATCCATGTCTTCCGGCCGCGTTAAGAAAGTTATTGGAAGATATATGAGTGCTCCTAAGGCCATCATTATCCAGAACTGAAGGTAATCAGGAAGCACGGGGATGAGATGAAATTCAGGCAATATCCAAACAATCAACCAGCTTAATCCCAAATTTGCAATCCAGGAAGACAGATATCCCCAGGCGTTGAATCTCCACCAGACAACTTGAAGTATGGATGGCAGCCAAATACCTGCCGCCATAATCCACAGGGCAAAAATAAGCCACTGGGTAATTTCTTGCATCATCAACCCATATATAAAAGACCCAAGAAGCAAAATTAGTGTAGAGATTCTACCTACCCATACAAGTTCTTTATCACTTGCTTTGGGCTTGAAATAATGATGATAAAGATCCCGAGTAGCATAAGATGCACCAAGATTTAGATGTGTGGATATAGTAGAAATGTGAATCGCCACAATCGCTGCGAAGAAAAATCCAACTAATCCGACTGGCAAAAATTCAAAACCCAGCCGATACCATGCCATCTCATATTTGGCTGTTTCCTGTATGTGAGGAAACATAGAAAAGAATGCCAGAATTGCCACTGCCCACAGAGAATTTCGGACAACAATAAGAGCAGAACCTGCCCAAATACTGTAGCTTGCATCACGGACAGTTTTGGCTGATTGAATGCGCTGTGCTTCTGGATACCAATCTATCGATGTTCCCATGCCAAACCCACCAATAACTGCAATAACAAGCATCGTCAAGAACCACACAAGTGGGAATTCACCAGAGGTCAGCCCGGTAAATGCAAAAGGGTTAAGCCGCCAGCTCTGGCCCAAAGAATCTATTTTTGAAATTATCTGTTGAGGCCCACCAGCCATGCTAATTCCAAATATAGAGACAATCACGATTATCGAAAAAGCAATCACTCCCTGTTGAAAATCCGCCATCACAACGCCCCAAAAACCAGCGGCAAGCACGTATGTAGCACAAAGAGAGGAAAAAAGGATGAGGCCTAACCATTCAGGCCATCCAAAAAGATAATTACATACTTTTCCCATGGCTATGCCTACCCAGCCCAATACAAACATATTCATGAAAACCTGCCATCCAGCAATCCATCCACGCAAGAGCTCTGCTCCTAAGCCGGAAAAACGGAGAGTCTGCCATTCAGCTTGAGTATAAGCTAAGGAACGACGAAAAATTCGAGTGGATGCGAATGCAGAAATCGCACACCACGCGGAAAAAAATGTATACCATATGCCTCGAAGCCCATGCTTATAAATCACTCCGCTTATCCACATGGGTGTATCCGTGGCTGAGTGCGTGGCATAAACAGATGTAGCTGGAAGCCACCATGGAAGCCCCCGTCCAGCCAGGAAAAAATCTGCCATAGACCTCTTGCCTAACCGGTAAAAAAGAGCCCCACATACAATCATAAGCAGGATAAAAGCAACAACCCAAAACCAATCTAAGAAACTAAATACAACCATACACTTCGCCTTTCAATAAAGGATGTCTCACCGCATTTGGGTGATGCTAAAATGACTATATCAAAAGTTCTTTATAAACAACCTTGTTCCTTCCCGTCTCTTTTGCCTCATATAGTGCATTATCTGCTATTTTTATCATCTCGTCCAGAACGCTATTAGGATCTATGATTTCAGGCGGGGTAATGTTTGTCAATCCTATGCTTACACTTACTCTTAACTCTTTCTTTTCAACTTTAAATGGCTTTTCGCATATGTTCTTGCGTATCCTTTCTGTAATCTCTATGGATTTTTCTTGATCTGTATTAACTATGCCGAGAACAAATTCTTCTCCTCCAAATCTTCCAATAATATCATACGGCCTAAGACAAGTTTTTGCTCTGCTTACAACTTCCTTCAAAACTTTATCTCCTGCAACATGGCCATATGTGTCGTTTATAGCTTTGAAATGGTCTATATCCAGCATAACAATGCATAAGGGTTTTCTCTCTCGGCCTGAACGGGAAATCTCTTTTATAAGGCTATCAATGACAGCCCTTCTGTTTAATATTTCTGTAAGACTATCCGTTATTGCAAGAATATGAAGTTTTTCATTTGCCTCTTTCAATGCGCCCTCAAGTTTAATTATTCTTAATCCAACATTTACCCTTGCTAGAAGCTCTTTCCTATCAAAAGGTTTTGTAAGATAATCATCCGCTCCTGCTTCAAGCCCCTTAACAATGTCTTTAATATCTCTTTTGCTTGTAAGAAAAATAATATAAACATAATGGGAAAGAGTTTCATTTTTAATCATTCTGCACAACTGTAAGCCGTTAATTTTTGGCATTATCCAGTCAAGGATCACAATGTAAATATCATCTTTTTCTTTTTTAAATATTTCCCATCCTTTCTGGCCGTCTGTTGCTCTCAAGACTTCATATTTATGTTTTTGCAGAGTCCTTGCCAATACAATTCTTGAAATGGCTTCATCTTCTACAATTAATATTTTCATTCTTTGCCTCGTTTTTCTTCTGAAGCTCTCTAAACAATTCCTCTCTTGTCAACCTGCTTATAATTTCTGATGCAACTCTGATAAATTCCTGTGTGGGTTTGAATTTACGGGCAGGGATAGTTCTTGATGCCACAACCTTTATCATTCCATTTTCTGCAGGAAAAGTTTTTACTTTGTCAAAAAATATCGAAACCTTCCCAACATCATAACTTTCCTTCTTTAATTCATAACTCAAAGTCAAGTAATATCTTCCCCCGTCTTTATCAATACATACTAATATACCTGAGTCTTTCCTTTCTTTATATATAATTCGGCTAATCTCTGATGTAATACTTGCAAGTCTTGAGGAATCTATTGTATCAAAACCAACGTTCATTGCTATATGAAGGATTTTCTTCCTTGCCTCCACTATGGAATATTCATTGGTTAATAGCAGTTTGCCAAGTTCTATCATTTTTTAAACCTTAATGCGATGCAAGAGGCATCATCATGGTTTTTACTGAACCTTTGCATGATATTCTTTGCTATTGTTTTGGCGTCATCTCTCAGAATTTCTGGATATTCTTTCAAATTAAAGTGTTCTTTTACACCGTCAGAGTGCATGACAATGACATCTCCATTGTTCAAGCTTTTTTAGAATCTCAGGGGTAATTAATTTTAAAGATTTCTTCATTCTTTCCCTCCTTTTATAACTCTATTATTTATTTAAGGTTAAAAAAGTCAGATGTCAAGATTTTCTCTTTAAATGGAACGTATTTTTCTGGCGTTTTTTTATACCAGAGTCAAAATCCTCGGGTATTTCTAAAAAAATTTATGAGTGGAATTAAAAAACAGACTTCTACAATAACCTTTATGAATTCAAGGTATTTTCTTCTGCGAAAGGCTAAATGATTTCTAAAAGCTCTAAATCAAAAACAAGCACTTTTCCTGCCAGAGGATGGTTTGCATCCAATTTAATAGTCTTTTCAAGAATTTCTTTAACAACAACTGGCAGGGCATTTCCTTGTTTATTCACAAGCTGAAGTTCCATACCAACCTCAGGGTTGATGTTTCCAGGAATTTTATCTTTTGGCATCTCCAATAAAAGATTCTCATCATAATTCCCATATCCATCTTCATGTAAAACCGTGACTGTTTTCTTTTCTCCAGGCTTCATGCTTATTACAGCAGTTTCAAATCCTCTTATTATCATACCTGCGCCGAGTTCAAACTCAAGAGGTTCCCGACCTATCGAGGAATCAAATACTTGGCCACTTTCAAACCGCCCCGTGTAATGGACTTTAACCCTGTCTCCTTTTTTAGCGACTTTAGCCATAATGCTACCCTAAAAAGTATCAGAAGGTTGAACTGTTATTCTCTGGGTTTTGCGAAATTCACTTTGATGTTTCTTCCATCAACTTCTGTCCCGTTAATACGTTGAATAGCAGTTTCTGCTTCTTCCTTATTCGCCATTTCCACAAATCCAAAACCTTTCGATCTTCCAGACATTCTGTCTTGGATGATCTTCACTGACACAACTTCCCCATACTGCTCAAATAGTTCGCGTAAAGAACCCTCTGTCATACTATAGGACAAGTTGCCTACATAAATTTGTTCAGACATTATACACCTCTAAATAATTACGGGCATACACCCTTTTTCTCAAACGAAACACTGCTTTTCTTTTTGATATAAAAGAAGTGACCGTTTAAGATTTAAGATTATTCCATTTTTTAAATAAAAGAGCAAGCTGTACTTTTTCTTTTTTTTACCGTTTCTACCATGCAACGCCATAATCTTCTCCATAATTACTAGAACCTCCCCAGAAGGTGCCGTGTTTCCAGTCGAAAAAGATAGCATTTATTGGGCCTGAAGTGTATTTTCTATAATCCAATTTGTATCCCATCGCTTGAAGTTTATCTCTTACCCAAGGAGGAACTTTTTCATTAAGTTGAAGCCGGCCAGGTTTAGTTTCATGCTTGCCAAAAGAATTCCGCATCTGGAAACTTACAATGTTTGGCGCTTCACAGGCCTGCTGGACATTCATACCAAATTCAACCACATCAAGGAAAAATTGCAGCATGTTTTGATCTTGTGTGTCTCCGCCCTGAACTGCAAATGAAAGAAAGGGCTTACCATCCTTTAATGCAAGGCTTGGCGTCAAAGTGGCACGCGGCCTTTTACCAGGTGCAACCACATTGAAAGGATTCTGGGCTTCATCCAGAACAAAGCTCTGCATGCGCTGGCTCATCCCAATGCCTGTTTTTCCAGCGATACAAGCTGGAATCCAGCCACCACTTGGGGTTACAGAGACAACCCATCCTCCCTCATCAGCGGCCTGAATAGAAGTAGTCCCAGCAAAAAAGCTATCCTCAAAAGCAGCCATCTGTTTTTCATCCTTTTTGTCTGGATTTTGTGCTATTACGTTAGACCACTTTTTCAACAAGTGTAAGAAAGGGTTTTTCTTCCCTTCATATGGATATGGATCCCCAGGCCTTATATCTGGGTCATTTTTTTTCCAATTTATTAGTTTTATTCTCTCTTTGGCATAATCCTTTGACAGGAGTCCTTTAATCGGCTCCTCTGGTGGAAAATAAGGGTCGCCATAATAAAAATCTCTATCAGCAAAAGCCAAATTCATTACCTGATAAAGTGCGTGAATATACCTTGCGCTGTTAAAACCCATTGCATTAAGATCAAAGTTTTCAAGCATGTTCAGCATCTGCAAAAGCACAGGGCCCTGGACCCAGCAAGTGAGCTTGTAGACCTCAATGCCTTTATATAAGGTCATCACAGGCTCCTCAATATAAGCCTTCCAATTAGCCAGGTCATTCATGGTTATCAAACCACCCTGCTCTTGTGCCCCTCGTACAAACTCCCTTGCGATATCGCCTTTGTAAAACCTGTCATAAGCCGCATAAATGGCTTCTTTCCGGCTTTTTCCTTTTGCAAGGGCTTGCTGCTCAGCTGCTACTAATTTTTTTAAAGTATCCAATAAATCTGTCTGCTTGAAGACTTCTCCCGGATATGGAGCCTCATGATTTTCGCCAAGGTGCGGGAGTAAAACTTTCTTTGAATATGGCCATTTTTTGATTCTCTCTTTTTCCCGCTCAATACTATTTGCTAATTGCTCTTCTACCGGATATCCTTTTGCCATCTGGATACTTGGCTCCAAAACGTCCTTGAGACTCATTGTCCCGAATTCAGCCAGCATGATCATCAATCCTCCAGGCGTCCCTGGGGTCACAGCAGCCAATGGCCCATAAGCCGGTGGATAGTCCAGCCCTTTACTTCGGAAAAACTCAGGAGTTGCTCCTGTTGGTGCTACACCAAGGGCGTTTATTCCATAGACTTTCTTTGTGATGGGGTTATATATGAGCGCCTGGGTTTCTCCTCCCCAGCTCAGAACATCGTACATCGTACAAACAGCTCCAAGCATTGCACAAGCAGCATCTACCGCATTTCCCCCCAATTGAAAAATCATAGCTCCAGCCGTTGCTCCCAACGGTTTTCCTGTTATAGCCACCCAATGTTTCCCATGAAGAACAGGTTTCTCAGTCCTCGCGGCATTTAATGTACTAACAATGCAAATGGATATGAAAATAGCCAAAAGAAAGGCTGCACACGTTTTATAAAAAATTAGATTAAAACCAATCTTTTTCCCTGACAGCACTTGTCATCCTCCTTTTGTTTTATTCATATTATTCCAACTTGTTCAGTCTATTCCATAAGGTCAATTTGTCAAGTGAAGGGAAATTCCTGGGGGTGAATTCATTTCTGTGACAACCTTTTTCCTCTCATTTAAGTCTTTTATAGTGAAGATGACAAAAATCCTGGCCTCCGCACCTTTCAACTCACAACAATTTCTTAGTTTCTGACTTTTCGATTATGAACCATTATCGTTTATAAAAGCTAAATTCTTTTTATTGAAATATTTCTTCTTGATAAATTTTCAAGAACAAAGGGGTATTTTTCTAAAAACTCAAATTCAAGCTCGGTATGAATATTGTATTCAGCAAGAGTAGCTTTTAATCGGTTAATATCTTGTTCTCGAAAAAGGTCCCCCATTATTGCTGGCCATGCTTTAATTCCCTGTCGTCTTAATTCCCTGATAGCTATTAGAGGATAATGAAAAAACTCCTTTTTTGCTCCTGAAATATGCTCAAAAGACTCTTTATCTACACCTTTAAGGGAAACCCTAATCCATAAATTCTTAAACTTTAATTTTTTTATCAAATCAGGTTTATATCCGAGGAAAAAGCCATTAGATTCGAGAATAAACACAGACCGTGGCTCTTCTGAAAAAATTATCTTTATCACCTCAACCACATGTTCCAACGTTTTTTCTCCCAAGATAGGTTCAGAGCCTGTTATACGGAAAAGGCGATAATATTTCTTTCTTGCGATTTTAAGCAGATTATAAGCAACTTGCTGAGGAGAATAGAATCTATTGCATTTATCAGGAAACAAATTTCTGTAATAGTTCCAGCAGTAGGCACACAGAAAACAACAACCAACTCCATCTGCAGTTGCAATCCCTCCGTAATAAGGAGCAGCCCTAAATCTGTAGTACAACCTTTTTTTATCTCTCATGACAAGATGTTCACTTTGTTCAGCTCTTTTTATGGGGTCGAATGGAAGAAATAGCTTCATTATATTCTTTTTACACCTGTCCTATTTAAGAGTCAAAAAAAATGTTTTATAAAGACTCTCTCATATGTTTTTAATTGGCATGTAAATTGCTATAATAAATTTTAGGATTTTTATAAAGATTTAAAGAAGCGAAGTAGAAATCCACAAGTATGTTAACCTCAAAAAAGAGAGGTTGTTTATCTCATTAACAAGACTTTTTGAGTCTCGATCCAAAAAATTTTTATTAGTATCGCATAGAAAGGCTTCTGGAGAATTAAATAGTTATTAATCATGTATTATTTTTTCTTTGCGATCGTAAGCCTGTAACCTTTTTCCATAGAAATAAACTTTTGAATTTGAGCTATTTGCTCATCGCCCCATTCCTTGTTCCTTAAAACTTTCCCAAGGGTGAAAACATCAAGATCCAAAACCTCATCTAATTTGCCTATTCCCTTCAAAGTCTCTACCAGAACCTTTCTTTCCTCAGTATTTTTAGGAGGGAATTTTATCATTTCAAACTCACTCACAGTTATCTTTTTGTCTGAACCAAAAACAACCGAGATGCCTTCTCTTTGACAGAAAGCAATCAAAGCATCCTTAAGTTTTTGAAGTTTCTCCTCAGCCTCTTTCTTATGTCTATCAAATTCATCTTTGATTTTGACATATTGATCGACAATCTTTAATCCTGGGTCATTTAAATATTCGTTTTCAGGCTTTTCTTCCAGCACTGCTTCGTGCTTCCACATAGTGCATAGACTCTTATACAAACACCAGTCACACAGGTTCGATACATGAGGAGGGAACTTTCCTGTAGCTTCAATTTCTTTTATCTTTTCCAGCACCTCTTTTCTCAAATCTTCAAGCTGTTCTTTTGTCCGAAAGGATTCCATTTCCTTATCGAATGCCAGGAAATGCCAGACCAACCTAAGCTTCTGGCAATCTTTAAAACGCTCACTCACCCATAATGCGTACATCGCTAACTGGCGGTCTTGGTCGAATGCCTCTTGGGCTGGCAAAGATGTATTAGTCTTGTAATCATGTACTTCATAAAGACCCTGCCCCATATCCATCAGCCGGTCGATACGAATATGGAATAGATATTTCCCGTCTTCACTCAGAGGTAAGATGTCCTTTGTCTCAAGCCCTATAACCTTGCCATGATCAAAAGGCTCATAGCGGTTGTAATAATCTTTAAGATAGCGCTCACCCATCTTTCGATAGTTGTCCTGGGTGTAGTCTTGTCTGACTATAATTATGGTTTCTTTCCATAAGTCTTCCCACTGTTTGTTATAAAAAGCAAGCAGGTCCTCCAAATCCATGTGTTTCTCAAATAGTTTATCTCTGTATAATTTTTCAAGAGCTTCATGGACACGTGACCCGAGAAAAGTCTCCACTGTATCTTCTGCCACGACTTTAATATTATCAATATAAGCATATTTATACTGTAAAGGACATGTTTCAAAAGTTTGTATTTTGGAATGGCTAAATGTTGTCACTCTACTACCCTCAAAAGAAAGATTTTTTTATATTATTTCATAGTAAACTCGTAAACTACAAGGACATGATTATTATAATCATGTGTGATAAATTTATCATTTTAAAGCAGTGTTTTTAGAGAATATTTGTTTTAGAGTATTTTAAAGAAAATTGTAGCAAGACTGTATAAGGCCAACACAATAAGGAAAATAGCTAATCCAAAAAAAATCTTCTTTGTAACTTTTAGACTTAATTGTTTGTGTACGTTAGAAACATATTTAGCCATAAAAAAATACCAAACAGCGCTTCCAAAACCACAGGATAAAGGAAATATAATTAATTGCCACCTGTGAGGCACCCAGTTGTGAGCCGTGACAATACCGGCAATCGCAAGCCAAAAAGCGTAAAGTGTTGGATTGGTGACATAAAGAATAAATGCCCCAATGATTGTGCGGGAGTATGCGTTTGAATTATTATTTGGTACCACTTCGCTTTTATTAAGAAATCTAGCGTGGTTCATAAGTCTAAAACTAATCGCAATCAACAAAATAGCCCCAACAATTTTCCCTAATGGAGCAAATTTATTCCATGTTAAGTGTGAGGGAATTAATGAAATCCCCATAATCGCGACATAACAATAGACAATATCCAGAAAAGAAGCGGTTAACCCTGTCAAATATCCATGAAAAAAATCATGCTTGGTGGTCTGAGAAATGACAAATACATTTAGAGGTCCAACTGGTACTGCGGCTGCAAATCCAATCAAAAAACCAAGGAGAATAATCATGTTAACAAAACTTTTCTTTCATTTTTAGTTTCTACTATTTCAATAATATTTTCTTATAGCAGAGTAACAAGTTCCAGTCAATCAGAAATTCAAACACAGCAAGAATAATGAATAAATTGATTTCCCAAGCAAAAGTATATATATTTAAAACTCTAAAATAAGTTTACGAGAGAAAACTCATAAGCATAAGATTAAAGCCAAATAGGTAATTTTTGACACAGGGTAAAACATGAAAATAGCAAAGGAAGGCTTGATTTTTATTATTCCTTTTCTGGTTTTATCTATTGTTTTTCTCTGGTTCGGCCTATGGATTCTTTCCGCACTCTGTTTAATTATCGCTTCCAAATTCACCTTCTTTTTCCGCGACCCTGTGCGTAAAATCCCAGAAGATGAAAATTCGATTCTTTCTCCAGCGGACGGAAAAATCGTAAAAATCCAAACTTGTGATAATCATCCGTTTTTTTCTTCCCCGGTGACAATTGTCAGTGTTTTTCTATCGATATTTAATGTCCATATCACCCGAGCTCCAATCTCTGGAGAAGTCACAGAAATCGAGTACCATCCAGGAAAATTCTTCCCGGCTTACAAAGATGAAGCTGGATTAAAGAATGAATCAAACTCTATTTATATAAATGGCAATGACACTAACATAATCGTAAAACAAATCGTAGGAATAGCAGCTCGTCGAATAAAATGCTTTGTCATAAAGAGACAGAAGATTATAAGAGGACAAAAAATGGGCCTGATGTACTTTGGCTCAAGGGTTGACATTTTCCTTCCCAAAGAAATCCGCTTGAATGTCCAATTGAATCAAAAAGTTAAAGCAGGGGAAACTGAAATTGCCTATATCGAAAAAGGATAGAATAATGAAACGACAAAAAACATTTTTATTGCCTAATTTATTTACATTAATTAACTTATTTTTCGGCTATCTAAGCATCTTGTCTTCTTTCCATGGAAAATACTTCACAGCAGCATTTCTTATAATCTTTGCTGCTGTCATGGACGGCTTGGACGGAATCGCTGCTCGTATGACTAAAACTCATTCTGAGCTTGGCGTTCAGCTCGACTCCCTTGCTGATGTCATCTCATTTGGAGTAGCACCTTCGATTCTCCTTTATTTCTGGGGATTTAACTTGGCTAACCTGCCACGTACAGATATCTTCTTCAGTTTTATTTTTCTTTCAGCTGGCGTCTTGCGTTTAGCCCGCTATAATACCATTCAAAAGAATATGATTGACAGGAAATTTTACACAGGATTGACCATTCCATCAGCTTCCTTGCTTATTGCAGCAATCGTTTTGAATCATCCAGAACCAATAGCAATAAAACCACATGCCTTCCTGCTGGCTGTTTTGGTTGTTATCCTTTCCCTTTTTATGGTAAGCACCATAAAGTACAGAAATTTCCTGAATTTCAATTTTCGCAAAAGAATTGACCTCAAAACAGCTTTTCTCGTAGCTATCATCTTAAGCAGTCTAATTCTATATCCAAGAATTTTCCTCCTCAGCTATTCCTTCCTAAACGTCCTGTCTGGACCAATAGTCCATCTATTTAAGCGGTTAACGAAAAAAGCCCGAAAAGAATTGGAAGAAATTAAAGCCGAAGTCCATTGAAACATATTATAAAGGAAGCCAAACTCAATCCGGAATGAAGCGCCAGTTTAATAAAGATTTCTACCAGGTCCAAAGCCAGCAATGGAAAAAAAGCATTGTCCTATTATTTATTCTTATTATTTTTTACTTCTTTGCCATTGGATTTGTTACATCAATTTTCCTGCTCAGCTTTGGACTTTTTTTCAGTGGTCTCGGGTTTTTTTCAGGAAATTTCTTCATTAAACTTTTCATCACAATTTCTATTCTGTCAGTAGCCATTTCCTTATTTCATCTCTATGATGCTCGAAAATTCGGAGCACAATTTATCAGACGCCGGCTTGATGCCAAATTCCCTGACAGCTGTAAAAAATTCTTTTGTGGGCGAATTCAACCTAACTTACAGTCCTTTATTCATCGTTTCCCCTCATTCGAGGGGAAAAGACGATAGCTTCTTCAACAATATTTTCAACTCTCATCCTCCTCTTATACGAAGAATTTGTCTTCTTACAGACATGATACCGACAACTCCCACTGCAATCATAAATGAAGTCATGGAAATCCAGAAAACAAGAGAAAAAAGTCGGGTAGTTCTTCACTCCGCTGAAGAAAAGCTACAGAAAAAACTGTCATTCGTCGAACTTCCTCATGCCTTCCCTTCACCTCAAGAAGGAAAAATATGGCTGATACACACTCCAAAGGGAAAATGGGAAGGACCACACACATTGGAAGAGCTTGTCTATCTTCGCTCTTTTTCTCCTGTCATATGGATTAAAAATATCCAGGAACAAATCGAAGCCCCGGCCAGAGACTTTCCTCAGGTAAGGAATGCACTCGTTTGTATAGGCAAGAAAAAGCACTTAAACCCTGCTAAACAAAACCTGTGCCCCCACTGCAATATTCCTTTAAAAGAAAGTTACTATGAAGGTGTAGCCATCAAGTTCTGTCCAAAATGCCTGGATAAACTCATCGATTCTGCAGTGATGAGCAGGATAATCACCCGAAAAGAGGTAAACTTCTCTGATTACTTAGAGCAAAAAGCCAAAAGATTCCAAAAAAAATATATGGCCAATCCTTTCTTAATCAGAAAAATTACTGGTGAAAAATCCAAAAATATCCTTTGTCCCAACTGTGGGGCAAAGATGCTTCCCCGCCCATACACTTACTATTATGTCATTCCTGTGGATAAGTGCTTATCTTGTCAGAAAATCTGGTTTGACACTGATGAAATGGAAATCCTCCAGTTGCTTATAGAAGAGAAGCTTACACCTCCGTCACCTCCTTCTGGGAACACCTTGGACGATAGATTTCTACCATAAACTTATTGGATTCAACCTACAGGAACCTTTGGCAAATGAGCCAGTGCTTCAATAACTTTTTTTTCTGGATAATCATAATTTGAAAGTTCGCCGTCAAGGTAAGCTTCATATGCAGCCATGTCGAAATGCCCGTGTCCACTATGAGCTAAAAGGATGGTCTTTGATTCACCGGATTCTTTACACTTAAGGGCTTCATCTATTACTACTCGTATAGCATGATTTGTCTCTGGTGCACTGATAATGCCTTCAGTTCGGGCAAATATGACCCCAGCATCGAAAGCTGCAATTTGTGGAATAGCTCTTGCCTCAACCAGACCTAACTTATGCAGGTGGCATATGATGGGCGCCATTCCATGATAGCGTAACCCTCCTGCATGAACTGGTGGCGGAATAAAATCATGCCCTAGTGTATACATCTTTATCAACGGAGTAAGTCCCGCTTGATCGCCAAAATCGTAAGCATATAGTCCTCTGGTCACTGTTGGACAACTCGTTGGTTCTACATTTATTATACGTAAGTTCGGCTTTTTCCCATCTATCTTATCCTTAATAAAAGGCAAAAAAAGACCTGCGAAATTAGAACCTCCTCCGATACATCCGACAATAATATCAGGGTAAGCATCAGCAATCTCCATCTGTTTTTTTGCTTCTAAACCTATGACCGTTTGATGCAACAGAACATGATTCAGCACACTTCCCAGAGAATAGTGAGTATCATCGCGTGATACCGCATCCTCTACAGCTTCGCTGATGGCAATACCAAGACTTCCAGGGCTATTAGGATCTTTCTCCAAAATATTTCTTCCAACTCTTGTGTCTGGGCTAGGACTAGGCACACACTTTCCTCCCCAAGTTTCCATCATGATACGACGATAAGGTTTTTGGTGATAGCTTATAGCAACCATGTAAACCTTAATCTCAACACCAAAACAGGCGCCACCAAAAGATAGAGAACTTCCCCATTGCCCAGCTCCTGTTTCAGTTACAATGCGCTTGATGCCTTCTTTTTTATTATAATAGACTTGAGCAACAGCCGTGTTAGGTTTATGGCTTCCTGAAGGACTCGATCCCTCATATTTATAGAATATTTTCGCCGGTGTATCCAATGCTTTTTCTAATCGATAAGCACGATACAAAGCCGTAGGTCTCCATAACCTATAAACCTTCTGCACTTCATCAGGTATTTCGATCCAGCGCTCAGTGCTTATCTCCTGCTTAATTAATTCCACAGGGAAAAGAAGAGCCAAATCATCAGGACATACGGGCTTGCCTGTTTGTGGATGCAAAACAGGATGTAAAGGCTCAGGCAAATCAGCTTGAATATTATACCAGGATGAAGCTAAATCTTTCTGATGCAGAGTAAATTTAGTTATCATTTTTATCTCCTTTTTCACTTTTTGATAGATTTCAACTGAAAAATATAATGAGGGAAATTGTAAAGATATGCTGGTTCCGGCTTAGCGGAACCACCAAGAAAGATGCCAGACGAGGTTAGTATTCAGGAGACTAAAAGGAACATAAGTTCTATTCAGCCTCAATTTCAAACAATCGACTATCATTTTTTGTAAATCTATCTTAATATCTTTTCCTAAAATGTCAAGATGAAATTTTGAGACTTTCCCGAATTTTCCACAAATCAAATAAATTTACTTTAAAGAAATAGCCTAATAGAGTCCCTTTAAAAGGAGGGATTCTGCAACCCTGATGACTCAACTTTTTCGAAAAATTCTCTATGGATAGCATTTATTGTTTTTCTGACATATTTTTCTTTCACTATGAAATAAGAAGCTACCTCTGAGGCGCCTGAGGATATCATCTCAATATTGACACTTTCCTCGGCAACAGCAGAAAATACTCTGGCAGCTACTCCTTTCCTTTTCAAAAGGCCCTCACCTACAACAGCTATTAGTACTATGTTGTCCTCTAAATCAATTTTCTCTATGATGCCCCCAACTAAGTTTTTTATTGATTCGTAACTCCTGCGAGAATCTTTCCTATCTACCAGAAGATTTATGCATGTCTGAGATGTAATGATTGAATAAATATTTATTCCCATCTTAGAAAAGATTCCTCCAATTTCTGCAATTATCCCTGGCTTGTATCCCACCCCAGGTCCAAGTATTCTCAGGACAGAAATATCTTTATTATATGTAACGCTTTTTATCACATCCTCTCGTTCATAACCTTCTCCGAACACCTCTGTACCCTTGCTTTTTAAGTCGTATAAATTTCTTATACGAATAGGAATATTGACATCTACTAAGGGTTCTACGGTACGAGGATGAATTATCCTTGCTCCAAAGTACGACAATTCTGCTGCCTCATAATAGGAGAGCCTTTCAATTCTGTGCGGATTTTTAACAATTTTAGGATCACCACTCATAAAGCCATCGACATCTTTCCAGATTTCAAGCAAATTAGCACCTATTCCATAAGCTACAACCGCAGCACTGTAATCAGAGCCATTTCTGCCGAAGGTAGTCACCTTCCCTTCATGAGTACAGCCAAAATAACCAGTGATTATGGGTATTGTTCCTTTGTTGATTAAAGGTAGAATTGTTGAACTCAAATTTTTCTTAACTTCTGGGAGTATTGCTGTAGCATTTTCAAAGGATTCGTCTGTAATTATTGCTATCTGATCAGCTTCAACCGCAATGGCATCTTTATCCAGGCTTCTTAGAATCTCAGAGAGGACTAAAGCAGAAAGACGCTCTCCATAACTCAGGATATGGGCCCTAATTGATTCTGTAATCTCCTCAGTGTAGGCAATTCCATAGAAAAGTCGTTCTAATTTTTTTAACTTGTTCTCAATATCTTTCATTAATCTCTGCTTTATCTCATTATCTCGAATGGAAGTTTCAGCTACATGTTTATGCAAATTTCTGACAGTGCTAATGATCTCGCTCACATTTTTCGAGGATTTCATTGAAATCTGAATTCCATCTTCAAGTAAATCCGTTATCCCGGACAGAGCAGAGACAATAACCACAACACTGTCTTTCTCTAATTTGATTATTTCAGCAACTTTTAGAAGATGTTCACAGTTCTTTAGACATCCTCCTCCAAACTTCATTACCTTCATTATTGGCCTCTCCTTTCCATCATGAAATATCTAATCATCCTGAACTATTCATAAAAAATGCCGACACTTTTCACTATTACAGCAATATCAGAAAGTTATCCTGATATTGCTGTAAATCCTGACAAATACCTTTTCAAGAAAGAATTTTTATATTCCTCGGCATTTTTTATGAATAATCCAGGTTATTTATTTTATGAGATTTTTTTTAATTCCATACTCTGCATTTAGAATGCAAGTTCCAGCCGCTCCGCGTATGAGATTATTGACAAGCAAGAAAAAGTTTACCCGTTTGGCTTTTTTCCTGATTCTTCCCACAGTAACTGCCATTCCTTTTGCTCGCCCTGGAGTACCAGCATCTTTATCAAGTAAAGGCTGTGGTCTGTTCTCTTCTGCTCTAACTATTATAGGCATTTCTGGAGCTGTAGGCAGTCTCATCTCCTGCGGAATTCCTCTAAATGAACCAAATGCTCCTGAGATAGTCTCTAAATCTACATCCTCATTTAATTCAACAACTATACTCTCGAGATGTCCCTCCCGGGTTGAAGTGCGGCAACAACTTGAATTTACTTCCAGATTTGCTTCCTTAATGCCCTCTTTATCTATCTTCCCAAATATTTTTCTTGTTTCCCTTTCTATTTTATCTTCTTCCTCTTTTATATGGGGTATGATATTACCAAGTATATCAAGCGATGAGACACCGTGACGTCCCGCACCTGAAATGGCCTGATATGTAGTTACTATTACTGACGTTAAGCCAAAATCCAAAAGCGGCTTCAATCCCAGAACCAGCCCTGTGGTTGAACAGTTGGAATTGGTAACAATGAATCCTTTTCCTTTGTAACTTTGAGTCTTGACTAAGTCAAAATGCTCTGGATTTACCTCTGGGATGAGTATGGGCACATCGTCATCCATCCGGTGAGCATTAGCATTAGAAAACACATAGATGCCTTCCTTTGCCAGAGCTACTTCTATATCTTTGGCAATGGTTGAAGGAAGAGCGCTAAAAACAATTTTTACTTCTTTTTTCATAAGCAATTCCACTGATGTTTCCAGTATCATCAAATCCTTTGCATATTCAGGAATGTCTCCTCCCATACTCCAAATCACAGCATTACCATACTTTTTCCCTGCTGATTGTTTTGAAGAAGAAAGAGCCGTAATTTCAAAATAAGGGTGAGCATTGAGCATCTTTACAAATTGCTGCCCGACAATTCCTGTGCAGCCCATAACACATGTCTTATATTTTTTCATTTTTTTCTCTTTTTATCCTTTTGTTATCAGTTCATAATCGACATTTACCTTAACTATTTCTGGAAGTTTGCCACATATGCCAATTGTATCTTTTATTATGACTATCATACCGTCTATTTCATCATTCATAATGGAAGCTAAAGATTTTTCTATCGATTCTTTGCTTTTTTCTCTAATAGAATTGCCAAGTGCAGTCGCAGCTGCATCCGCCAAAATAACATCCTTTGATATGACTGTGGCTGCGTCTGCCATGCCAAAACTCAAAGAGGGACCTATTGTCGCTGATGATGTGCATATTCCTATTATATTTTCCAAAGGTTGGAATCTGAGGCCGATATTCTTTACTTTTATATCCCCTGCGTAGATGCCAACGATCACTGGATGGCTGATGTACATTGCAATATCACCTCCATTATCGACTAAAACGTGTGCTGCCCCGGCTTCCACCATAGCTCTAACTGCATATTCAGCAATTGCACCCGCTACAGAAGCCATTGGCCCTACCCCCATTTTTGAAGCCGCGTCTGCCATTCGCCTGATAATTTCTGGAGCATCATCATGAACTTCATAAGGTTTAAGAGCTCGATAGAACAAGGGATCATTATTGATATAGCTTTCAAGAAAACTTCTTTGATGCATGATTTCCCGTTCGCCTACGGGAATGAATTCCTCATCCGATATGATTGTTGCTATAGTTTCTTTTATCCTAATAAGTTTCCTTTTCATCTCGTCATCAACTTGCTTCAGCAACCTGTATTGCTTCTACAGGGCAAACATCAGAACAGACACCGCATCGGTTACATTTAATGCTATCTACAAGTATTTTCCAGCTATTCTCGCGCCTGAATACTCCTTTAGGACATATTGAAAGACAGAGGCCGCAGTGGATACATCTTTGATCATCTTTATAAATATATTGGCCCTCAGGTAATAGAAATCGCTGTCTAACATGGGGTTGTGCAATTAATGGTTTTCTTTGAAGCATGGGTTTTGCTGATTCTCCCAGAGGCAATTTTTCTACTGACTCAGTTAAATAAAAAGAGCCGTTTCTAATCCACTTTTTTAATGTTTCAGCAATCTTTTTTGCCATCAAAAAGCTCGATAAAGGAGATGTTTTAACCTTTCGTCCATTTATTTCAATTACTCCTGATTTAAGTTCTTCATAGCTTACTTTCTTTAGTACAGGTCTATTTCGTGAAGGAATGCCATAATCCAGAACAGAGGTAAATATTTCACTGTTGCTTATGCCAGTACTCTTTGCTATCTCAACATTCAGAACTGGTATAGGCACTCCAATGCCAATATAAAGCGTGCATCCGTACCCTTTAAAAACAGCAGCTCTTAGAAATTCTCTTGACATTTTCTTTAGATTGCCCTGCACCATTAAAGTGGAAAATTCGTTATTCGGATCATGTTGAGTCCCACTTCCTGTTATGTATCCATGAGCTCCCCCAAGGAATATCCTGGTGCCTATCCCTATCGCCTTAAAGCTGGAATCATTCATTATAGGCGACAACTCACCTGCCCCAGAATAAGTAGCATTTCCAAAATTAGGTAAAAGCTTCCCCATGTAAGTATAAATAATCTTTTTGCTGGAATTTATGGCAACAGCATATTTTTGATAAGCATTTCGTGGATTACTCATCAGCGCCTGATTCAAATCATCTATGGTTATCTCAGTTTCTAATGTTTTTCGTGGATAGCAGTCTGTGCCATATGCTTCTGCCCTCACAATAACAGGCCTTCTGCTCACAAGATCTTCTATTACATGAGCACCACCATATCTCATACCCAATGATTCAGAAATTTGTGTTGCCCCTATATATGCATCAACCGCTGCTACTCCTGTATAGGCTTCGACATCATTAAGCCAAACCCTAGACATCTTAATTGGCGGCTGTGAATGCCCAAAATTAACCCAAACCCCAGAAGAACACATGGCACCAAATGTTCCCGTGGTAACTACATCCACTTCTTCGGCAGCACGTTTTGGTCCAATCTCCCGGACTATATGTATCATCTCCTCTGCGTTCACGACTATTGCCCTCTTTTTTTCGATTTTTTTATTTATATCTTTTATAGTCTTTGACATTATTCAAACCTCCTTCAAATGAAACAATTCTTGATTGAATTTAAAAATGAGAATTTTTGGTTTTGATGATCCTGAACAGTAGGGTTAGTAAATGAACCCTATGTTCAGGCAAGGCATTATCATGGTGGGATTTATATTCTGATGTTTTCTTTTATGCCTTTTCATTTCTATTTTTTTTTATATGATTTCTTCTAAAATGTCAACAGTCATTTTTGCTTTTGTCAATGCCACGCAAAAACTTCCGGTTTT
>JACUUK010000124.1 GCA_014859315.1 Candidatus Aminicenantota bacterium | reverse complement strand
CGACGGTTCCTTCTCCATCAGAAGCCCATTGTGGAGGGTGGGAGGGTCTTGGCAAGGATGGAGGGGGAACCGGCGCTGTGACAGATTACACCTTCATACTTAACTGTCACGGAAATAGAAATGCTTCCAGCAAAATAAGTATGCATCATAGAAGTTTCGAGGCTGCCGAAGGGGGAAGAGAGGGGATGGTGTATAAAATCTGACGGGAGCAAAGCCATCCTCTGGTCTTTCCGGCTTAAAGCTAATGGTTATTTTTCCAGCTTATTTTTAAGCTCTTCTATTTTTTTTGAGACTTCTCTATATTCTGGATTCCATTTTTCGACTTCACTATAAAGCTTCAAAGCTTTTTTTAGATTATTCCTTTGTTCATAAATAGAAGCCTCTTCATATTTCAAAGCAAAAAACTGGAATGTTCCTTTGTCTAAGAGATTCTGCGCCTTTTCCAGCCACTTTAACGCTTCGTCGAAATCCTTCTTATTCCTGTAGCAAATGCTTAATGCACTATAAGAATCCATAGTAAGGGACTCGTTTTGTGCCGCAAGCTTAAACTCTTTAATGGCCTCATCAAATAATCCCTGCTCAATAAAGACAATGCCCAGATTGTACCGGCTTTCATAATCTTTTTTGTCAACTTTCTCATCAAGAGCTTTTCTGAATTCTGCAACAATATCATTCAGGGCTTTCTCAACAATCGTTGTGTCTCCTCTTATTTGATAGCTGTAAATTTCTTTTATAGCTTCGAATTCTTCTCGAATCTTTTCAGAGAGGTCATAATATTCTTTCTCTCCAGTATCCAGGGACACGATTGGAATAATGTCTGTTTCAGCAAAAATATCTGCTGCTGTAAGTTTCTCCGCTTCATCATCTTCAAGATAATCAGAAGATAGTCTTTCTGCTTTTTCCTTCTCTCCAAATAATACTGTCTCTTTTTTTGAAACATTTTCTATACGCTTTGGGATTTCTTCTAAATTAACCTGAATGGGTATGTTTCTAATAGACTCAATCTTTTTTTCAATAACATTCTCATCAGGAAATTTCATCCTTAAGTTCTCAAGAATGCGCATAGCGTTTTTTATTAAACCCTGTTCCACGTAAAGATCTACCTTTGCTAAACTGTCTTCAATAATCTTCTTGATTTTATCCGAGTTGTAGAGAGAATCCTCTGCCCCTGCCTCCTCCAAAACTCCCAGCCCTTCCTTGAGTTTCTTGTACTGCTCGTAATACTCTTTCCTTTCAGGAAATATCCTTACCATTTCTTCCAATAGTGCAAATTGTTTTTCAGCAAGGTTTTTCTTCTTGTATTCTTCTAATATAATCCGGTACACTATTTCCAGATTTTGCGTCTGGTTTTTTGCCTTATAAACGTGAGCCAATTTCTCTAAAGTTGGAAGATGTGGCTTTTTAGCTGACAAAATGAGCCCGAGAAGTCCTATTGCTTTATTTTCAATTTGTTTCCGCATCAATGTTTCCACCAAGGGTTCATAGAGTCTAAAAGCATAGTCTAATTTATCTTCAAGAATATATATTTTTCCTAATTTTATTCTCACATCAGCATCTTTTGGCCTTAGAGTAATTATTTTCAAAAAGACTTCTTCTGCTTTTTTATAATCTCCTTCTTTGAAATAAATATCCCCTAACAAATTGAGCGCCTTTAAATTTTCCTTGTCTTTTCTAAGAATTTGATTCGCTAATTGAATAGCTTCTTTCTTCTTGTCCTCTTTCTCAAATATATCAATTAGATTACCAAGTGTTCTCGTATGGTCATTATTTAATGTCTTTGCTTTGCTGAGGATTTCCTTAGCCTTACTGAAATTATTTTTTTGAATTTGATATTCTGCCACTTCATTAAGCTCTTCAACGCCTTTATCAGTCTGGCCTTCTTTCTCATACAGCTCAGCCAGGGTTAACCGAGATTCTATATCGGTAGGACTCAAGTCAACTAAAAGCTCATACGTTCTAATCGCTTCTTTATTATTATTCTCTTTTAAAAACTTCTTGGCTAAATTCAAATATTCTGATCTGGCCTCGGAGGTAAAGCCGTGGTCGCGGTAAATGGAGGCTAATTTTTTTGCCGCCCCCCAATCTTCAGGAACTAATCGAGAAATGCGTTTATAAATTGCAATCGCTTTTGAATAGTTTCCGCAACTTTCATAAAAAGTGGCTATCCTCTTTAGTTCCTCTACAGCTTTGTCGTTCTTCTTTAATTTTATGTATATATCGCTGATAATATTCCGGATATTAATATCTTGCTCATCTCCAGTCAGGAGCTTTTTGTACTCCTCGATTGCATCCTGGAATTTTCCTTTCTTTATTAATTTCTCCGCTATTGATTCAATTCTGGCTCTATTTATTTGATTATCACTCATTTTTTTCTTTGCCCAAGATTAAATGTGAATCTATGCAATGGTGTTGGTCCCATTTTTTTGAGTGCAACATAATGTTCCTTTGTCCCATACCCTTTATTTTTGGCAAAGGAATATCCTTCATAAATTACGTCCATTTGATACATCATCTCATCCCGCATTACCTTTGCAACAATAGATGCAGCAGCAATAGAAATACTTATTTTATCACCTTGTGAAACACCTGCCTGAGGATAATTTACATCATTCAGGTTGAACCCGTCAACTAAAAGAAAATCAGGGACTACAGGCATACTTTGAACAGCCCTTGTCATTGCCCCTAAAGAGGCCCAGTATATGTTCTTCTGGTCAATTTCATTTGAAGTGGCTAAACCAATGCCAACTGCCCGTGCATGAGTCAAGATTTCTTTTGCTAAGCGTTCTCTTTTCATGGAAGAAAGACTTTTCGAATCATCAATTTCTTCCACCCACCCTTCGGCTTCTTTCAATATAAATTGTGGAGAGAACAAAACGCAAGCCGCAACAACAGGGCCAAAAAGAGCCCCCCTACCGACCTCATCCACTCCAGCAATACAACGATACCCCTGGTTGAACAGCCATTTTTCAATTTGAAAATTCGCCATTTTCACTTTCTTATATGGAAATAAACAAATAGTTTCTCCGATGGCCTTCGATATAAAAGAAGACTTTTTTAGGAATCACTTTCTTCCCCCTACTGATTAAAACAACAAGGTTTCGATATTTTCCCAAATAAATTATTTATAGCAATCGGTCCTCTACCTTGCTTCTTTAAGCCGTGCTGCTTTTCCTCTCAAGTTCCGAAGGTAATAAAGTTTTGCCCTCTTTACCTTTCCTTTTCTCATTACTTCTATTTTTCGAATCATTTTAGAATGTAAAGGAAAAATTCTTTCAACTCCGATTCCAAAGGAGATTTTCCTGACCGTGAATGTGGCTCCTATATTAGACCCTTTCTTTGAAATCACGTCTCCACGAAAAACCTGAATCCTTTCTTTTTCGCCTTCTTTGATAACAACATGAACCTTAACGTTATCTCCAACTTGAAAATTTTCTAAATTTTCCTTTTTCTCTTTTTCTTCAACAAAATCAATCAGATTCATTCTTTTTTCCTTCCTTTTCTGTTCTTATTTCATCCAATATCTTCTTATCCTCTGGAGACAGATTCCTTTTTTTTAAAAGGTCAGGCCTTATAAGCCAGGTTTTCTCCAGCGCTTTCTTTCTCCTCCAATGCTCAATTTTCTTATGATCTCCAGAGAAAAGAATTTCAGGAACTTTCATTCCCTTAAATTGGCGCGGCCGCGTATATTGTGGAAAATCTAACATCCCTTCGTAGAATGAATCGTACTTCACTGAATTCGCTTTTCCCACAACATCAGGAACAAGCCTTGCCACAGCATCAATCACAACCATTGCAGCCGTCTCTCCTCCAGTGAGAATGTAGTCACCTATAGATACTTCCTCTGTGGCTAAACATTGGACCACGCGTTCATCAAGTCCTTCGTAACGGCCACAAATCAAAATAACTTGCTGAAGCTTCGATAGCCTCTGTGCCATATGGAAGTCGAACTTTCTTCCTTGAGGAGAAAGAAGAACAATAGAAGCTTCATGCTTACATTTGACTTTTTCTACTGCTCTAAAAACAGGCTCGGGCTTAAGCACCATTCCCAGGCCGCCTCCGTAGGGGCGGTCATCCACTTGCCTGTGTTTGCCATATGCAAAGTCCCTTAAATCATGAACATGAATCTCAACAAGACCTTTCTCAAACGCTTTCTTTATAACGCCTCCCGAAAAAACACTCCCGAACATTTCGGGGAAGATTGTTATTATATCAAATCTCATTAGACTCTAAAAGCCCCTTTGAAGGAGCAATAACAATCTCTCGCTTTTCTAAATTTACCTTCCGGCAAATCTCCTTATGAAAAGGAATAAGAATTTCTCTATTGCCTTTCTGGACAACTAAAAGGTCGTTATTGTTAATCAGCCACAAATCTTTGACAACACCAACTTTCTTCCCTTCTTCTGTAACCACCGAGCACCCTACAATTTGATAGGTATAAAATTCATCCTTTTCAAGGGGTTGAATCTCTTCCTCTGGAATCAGAATTTCTTGGCCTACTAAATCTTGTGCCTCAGCAATAGTTTGAACCCCTTTAAGCTTTAAAATATAATATTTCCCTCTGGAGTAACAGGATTCAACCATAAACTCCTTTAGGGCATTTTTTCCCTTAAAAAAGACCTTTGAAAAAAAGGGCTTTTCAGGACAGCTTAAGAAAAGCCTTACTCTTAGTTCACCTCTTTTACCCTGGCTTCTTAAAACTTTTCCGATACTTATTACATCAGCCTTTTTCAATTATCTCGAGGTTAAATCTCCTTTTGAGTTTCATCCCAGCTGCACCAAGAATGACTCTTATCGCCCTGGCGGTTCTTCCTTGTTTTCCGATAACTTTCCCTAAATCTTCCTGGGCAACCTTAAGCTCTAAAATCGTTGTTTGCTCTCCCTCTAATTGAGAGACATGCACCTTATCCGGATTGTCAACTAAGGCTTTGGCAATCAATTCAACTAGTTCTTTCACTGTAACCTCCTTAAAGTTTTGTTAATTGGATAGTTTCTCTGACTTGGAAACTTTATTTAAGAGAGATTGAACTGTTTCAGAAGCTTGAGCTCCTCTCTCCAACCAATAATTTGCTTTCTCCATGTCAATTTTAATGTCAGGGGGCTCTTTTAAGGGATCGTAGTAACCAATTATATCTTTTGCTTTGCTTTCTCTTGGTTTTCTTGAATCTGTAACAACTATCCGATAAAAAGGCCTTTTTTTTGCACCCAATCTCATCAATCGTATCGAAATCATTTTTGAATCACTTCCACTTCAATTTTAATTAAGAAGTAGTGATAATATCGAAATTTTTATTATAAGTCAACTGGTTTTAATGAGATGTAAGTATCTCTATTTCCGTGATAGGGAAACATCTGACCTAATTGAGAAGTGCGGCGACGGTTCCCTCTCCATCTGAAGCCCATTGTGGAGGGTGGGAGGGTCTTGGCAAGGATGGAGGGGAACCGGCACTGTGACAGATTACACGTTCATAATTAACTGTCACGGAAATAGAAATGATTCCTAATGAGATAATAAAGATCCTGAAATGAGTTTCTGGAACTGTGATTTTTTCATCATTTTTTTCATTTCAAAGAACTGCTTCAAT
>JACUUK010000009.1 GCA_014859315.1 Candidatus Aminicenantota bacterium | reverse complement strand
CTGCGCCCTTCCTGTAGACCAGACCTGTATTTTCAACACAACAGGCTTCCCAATAACTTGAGCTATTTTGCAGGCTTCTTCAGGAGAGGAAGCAACATCTCCTTCTGGAATGCGGATTCCCTCTTCCTTCAAGAGGAACTTGCTTTGGTATTCATAAAGCCTTGCCATGTAACCATTCCTTTCTGGTTTAATATTATTCTGTTAGAACAATTTTTTGTCAATGTAATAGAATTAAAAAGGGGCAGATATAACAACAAAATTTTTAGCAATTAAATAAAAAAGGGAAATGGGAAAGGATCCCATTTCCCTTCAGTCGCAAGGCAAGGAGAAATGCTGCTATTCTAACCAGACTTTAATAATTTCATCATCCTCAAAAACTTCAATAAGAGCCATCGGACCAAGCTTCTTTAGCTCTGCAAAGAGTTCCCTAAGGTCAATATCATACTCGTCACAGTTGACCTTCAGGTGTTTGTCATGACTGCATTTCATAAAGATTTCAACCAATGAAATCGGTAGTGTAACTTTGACTTTGTCTTTTTTCGTCCTGGTATCTGTTACAAGAACTTTGAACCATTTTACTTCTTTGCCTGCTGTATAACTTGGATTCTCTTTGACTGCTTTCTTAATTGCCTGAATGTCATCACGGCTCTCGGCCATCAAGAAATTCATGGAAAAAACACTAAAGGCCAAAAGCAATAAAATAATTGTTGCGGTTTTTTTCATTGAATACCTCCGTTAATCTATCCAAATTTTTATTACTGTTCCCTCATCCTCGATTTCTATGATATTCCCTTTGAATTCTTTGAGCTCATTTATTATCCGGTCTAAATCATATCCTTTCTTCTTTAAAACAGCTCTATCTTTTTCCTCAATTGCGCTCAACGCAAGGTCAGCTAATGCCCAGGGGATATTTATAGACACCTGTTGTTTTCCATTTTTATACACTCTTATTTTCAGAATCCTTGCACGTTTTTCATATCTCTCTTCTTCAAAATCCTTTAAAGCATTCGGGTTGACTCTGAGAATGGCTATTTTAGCTCTGTCGCGCAATTCATCATCAGTCTCTTTACGCACAATCTCTTTTAAGATGGGAATGCCTGCCTCTGCAATTTTTTTATCCTTGGCATAGCTCAACTTAAACGCTGCATAATACCGGATTACCTTGTTCGAATGTGAAAGTCTTTTCTCTATTTCTTTAAGAAAAGATCTTTTTCCTTTCTCATAGAGTTTAAATGATAAATCTATAATGGATATTTCTGCTTCTTCAGTCAGGCTTTGGTTACGCTTTCTTAACCTGATATATCTTTGATAATTCTCCAATGCCACAAGTTCTTTTCCTTCCTGCCCTTCCAGGCATTTAGCTCTATAGAAAATCGCCTGTGGATACAATGGACTGTTCGGAAATTCTTCAAGAAGCTCATCCAATTTTTCTTTCGCTGCATCCCACTTTTTATCGAAAAGCAGTATTTTTGCTTCTTGGAACAGTTTCTCATCTGGCTCGACCTTTTGAGCATATGCCTGAAGAAGAAAGAAAGCCATGAATATAACACCTAAAATTGCCGATATTTTCCTCACTTTATACCTCGCTTTCTTCCAATTCTCGCTTTACTAATTTTATTTTCAGTAAAATTCGTCTGTTTTCGATGAAGTTCCGAATCTTTTCAAGCTCCTCTACAGAAAGCTCCTCGCTTATTTGTGTCAGCTCATAAAACAGAAACTCAATCTGGTCGCAAATCTTCTTAGCTTTTGCCATTTGAAACTTCTCCAGTTGGTGGTTCATATATTTTTTCTTTGAGAGCAAGTCTTTCGCTTGACTGGAAGCAAAATCTTTCTGCCAGTATTCACTTAGTCTCTCTGGGGGAGATTGGACAAAATCCAAAAGCAAGTATTGGCTTTTATCAAGATAATCCAAGGTATCCCTGCGTGCCATTTCCAGATCGACCCTATCCAGGAAATCCCCCGAGGCAAAAAACTCTCTTCCTCTCATTTCTTTAATATGCGGAACCCGCAAAACCATGAATGTGATTACAGATCCTAACAAAAGCCCTAAAAGCACTCCCGCATAAACAGGTCTGAATTTGGCCTGAAAGATAACTTTGAAAATGTCGCCAGCCGAGGCCTTTCTTTGCAGGCTGGGTTCCTTTTTAAATACAAAATCTGCAATCTGCGCAGGAAGAGCATCCCAGTCTACAGATGCCATAGCTTCATCGACATCTTCATTCAGGATATCGGCCCTATTCATAACGTTTCTAAGCTGCACCAGCTCGTTTCTACACTGGATACATTTCTCAATATGAGTAATAAATTGTTCTTGGTTGTCCTCAGGAAGCTCTCCAGAGAGGAAAGCCACCATTTGTTTTTTAAACTTTTTACATCCCCTCATTTTTTCCTCCCTCTAAATAAGGGCTCATTAAAACTCTTAAATTTTGTGCTGCTTTGAAATGGAGTGATTTTACTGTTCCTAAAGCAATATTCATAATCTGGGCGATTTCTCTGTAATGAAGATTATTGTAGTGTTTCATGAGAAAAACCATGCGCTGGCGATCTGGAAGTTTCTTAATGCAAAGTGAAGCGATTAGCTTTAAATCCTTTGAGCGATGACAGTCAAGCTCCTTGTAATCGATGAGATGTGCCTCATCTATATCCTCTTTCCATCCCCATTCTTTGTTCCTTTTATAGTTTTTCCGGTAATGATCGATACATAGATTTTTAGCAATTTGCAGAAGCCAGTTCTGAAAATTCTTTCCCCTCTTAAAAAGGTTTACTTTCTGATAAAGTCTTAAGAAGGTTTCTTGAACAATATCCATGGCATCCTCTGTATTCTGAAAATATGAATAAGCTAACATATAAACCTTCTTTTGATATAACTGAGTAACCGTCATAAAGGCCTCTCTGTCTCCTTCTTTGATTTTTTCGACAAGTGTATAGATATCATCATTTTCCTTGTATCCCTGGCCTCTCATTCTTTAGTTCTTTTTTCTAATCTAACTTGCTCTCGTTAAATTAAATTTCAAGCATTTATTCTATCCAAATCAAGATTTTATTGTCTTCATCAACAACTTCAACTAAAAGCCCTGGCCCAATTTTCTTAAAATCTTTAAGCTCTCTCCAGTCAAAATCATACTTTTTTTCAAAATCAAATTTTCCCTCTTTTTCCCCTACTTGAACTCCAATATCCATGCAAGTATTTACAAACCATATAGGAGCCGTGACTTTAATAAGCTTTCCATTGGGCTTTTCATAGACCAAGATATTAATTTCACTTGAATGCCCATTTCGGCTGGGGTAACGCTCATGGATCCTTTCGATTCTTTTGTATGCTTTTGTGAAATAGCTTTCCGGATTTTTCACGTTTTCAATAACTCTCACATAAAAACAAGCACTGAATATAAAAGGGAGTGAAAAAAGCAATAAAACTCGACTCGGCCTTTTTAATATCTTCATGTTTGATCTCATTTTTTCATCTCAACATTTACTACGGAAGAATTTTTAAAAAGGTTCACGACAGATTAAAAAAAGCCATATAAACGAAAATATCCCCTTAAGAACACCCCAGAAAAGGCCTTTGGTCAGAATTAATTTAGATATAAAAATGTAATTATTTATACCTTACCCACTTCAGAATCTCTACAAAACTTGGGCGTTTGCCATACATCAAGATTCCTACACGATAAATCTTTGCTGCAATCCAGACCATAAGAAGAACAGCCAGCACAAGAAAGACAATCGAGCCAGCAATCTGAATAAACGGCGGGAGCAGAATGCATATACGCAAAAGCATTAAAATAGGAGCAAAGAACGGAATCAAAGATAAAACAACAGAGAACGTGCTGTTTGGACTTCTTATCACATACATCATGAGTAAGATTGGGATTATCAAAAACATGCTCACCGGAAAAAGGAGTTGTTGCGCCTCTTTCTCTGAATTCACCATAGAGCCCACGGCTGCATATATAGTTCCATATAGAAAATATCCTAAGATAAAAAACAAAACAAAATACACAAAGATATAGGCAGGAATCGTGGGAATTTTTAATGTAACTGCCGAAGAAACCATGCTCTTTATTATTGAGCCACTGTATTGAGATGCTGTCAGCCCAAAAAGAGCCCATATGATATATTGTGTAAATCCCACGGCTGCAATTCCCAATATTTTTCCAAGCATCAACTGAAAAGGCCTTAGTGAAGAGAGGATAATTTCAACAACCCTGGATGTTTTTTCCTCAAGGACACCTCTTAAAATTATAGCCCCGTAGAAGAAAAGAGACATGTAAAGAATAAGAACCAAAAAATATGAAATAATAAACGTTCCTCCTGTATCTTCCTCGACGCCTTTCTTGGTAACTTTGATGGTCTTCAACCGTACACGTCTCATGTAATCCGCAATTTTTTGAGGATCTAACCCCTCTTTTTTAAGCCTTTTTTCAATAATGACGCTATTTAAGGCTTCATTGATGTTCCGAATTTTATCAAAATCAGCAACATGCTGAGAAACATATTCAGCAAAGCCTCCGTCAGAAATATCTTCTGGAATAAAAATATAAGCGGACAGCTCTTTGTCTAAAACCATCTGGTTTAATTTATTACGGAGCGAGTCGATATCTTCTGGCAATTTGTAATCTTCAATAAGGTAGCGCCGTCTTCCGTCTTTTAATTTATGATCCAGTTTCTTATCCAACTCCATAAAAATCTCTTGACTTGCGTCAACAACACCTATTCTTTCCTGCCGCTCAACAGAAACCGTAGAGACAAGCACTGGGACAAAAATAATCGCTGCCATAAAAACAGGTCCTAAAATTGTCCCTATAATAAATCCCTTTGTCCGGACAACTTGGAGGTATTCTCTTTTAATGACTGACAGAATTTTGCGCATCTTTTTCTCCCACTTTTTCAATAAAAATAGCATTCAATGTCGGTTCCATCACCTCAAATTTATTGATCCGGATTCTTCCTGTGATTTTACAAAGTAAGTCCTGAGGGTTAGCTTGCTCATTAAGTTTTATCTCCATGTGCCTTCCATAATCATCAATCCTCTCAATTTCAGAAAAACCCTTGATAAAACTTGCATCCCCTTCATAATCTAAAACAACGGTATTTTTCCCATATTGGCTTTTGATTTGATTCAAGTTTCCCTCTAACACAGTATTGCCTTTATTAATTAGGCATATGTTGTCACAAATCATCTCCACTTGTTCCATCCGGTGAGTTGAAAAAACAATGGTCTGTCCTTCTCGTTTCATTTCGAGCATGATATCTTTCAATAAGTTTGTATTTACAGGGTCTAAGCCACTAAAAGGTTCATCAAGGATGATGAGTTCGGGTTGATGAATAACAGTTGCAATAAATTGAATCTTCTGCTGCATTCCCCTTGAAAGCTCGTCAACTTTTTTGTTCTTCCAGTCAACAAGACTTAATTTATCAAGCCAAAAACCTATTCTTTTATGAGATTCATTACCTTTCATTCCTTTTAGTTCGGCCAAAAAAACAAGTAGTTCCCCAACTTTCATTTTAGGATAAAGGCCTCTATCTTCAGGAAGATAACCAATCCTTTCCTTCATCAGCTCATCCATTTTCCTCCCAAGGACCTTAATCGTTCCATCGTCAGGAATGATAATATTCATCACCATCCTGATGGTCGTGGTCTTTCCAGCCCCGTTTGGACCCAATAATCCGTAAATGGTTCCCCTGTTAATATTGAAAGAGAGATTTCGTACTGCATAAAAATCACCAAATTGTTTTGAGATGCTATCAATTTCAAGTGCAAACATTTCTTCGTCCTTAAAAATTTATCTATTTTTCTAATTTTATCTGATTATACTTTAAATATACTCAATGACTATACTGAATATTTTTAGAAAATTCTATGTTATTTATTCGTTTTTTTGTTATATTTGATTTAGAAAAAAGTTAATTTAAAATCAAAAAATGGAGGAGAGATGAAAAAAAGAACATATATCTTAATTATTATTTTGATTTTTCTTGGATTGGCCATTGGTACAGTTTTCTCTTTCATTTACCTTGAATTCGGAAAACCGCCCGCTGTAAGAACCCACTCTTATTTAGAAATTAATCTTTCCGGAGGAGTCCAGGAAAAAATCCCCTCAAATTTATTGATGGAGATGCTTGGGGCAAAACCAGAGCTTTCAATGTATGACCTTTGGATGAACATCAGGAAGGCAAAAGCAGACCGCCGTATTCAAACTCTCGTGCTACGGCTTGGCTACCTTCAATGCGACTGGGCTAAAGTTAATGAAATTAGAGAAATGATTGCTGGTTTCAGAAAATCCGGGAAAAAAACATATGCTTATATAGAAGATGCCATTGAATTTGACAAAGAATATTATTTAGCTACAGCATGTGACGAAATTATTATGCATCCCCTTGGTTCTCTTGTCATCAATGGGATTGGCGGTTACGTTCCATTTGTAAAAAAGGGGCTGGATAAACTTGGAATCAAGGCGGAAATTGAACATATTGAAGAATATAAAACAGCTTATAATATGTTTACAGAAGACAGATTCACTCCTGCACATAAAGAAATGCTTGAATCTATTTATGGAGATATCTTCTCTCATTATATTAGAACAATTGCAAACGCAAAGGGGATCTCCGAGGAAGAGATAAGAAACTTGCTTGATCACGGCTTCTTTAATAGTGAACAGGCACAAAAGACAGGGTTGGTTGATAAGCTCCTCTTTGAGGATGAGTTTATTCAACTGATTAAAGGTGAAAGGACAAAAATACACAAGATCACCCACGAACAATATCTAAAAATCAAGCCCTCATCTCTGGGGCTGAACAAAGGAAAAAAAATAGCACTAATCTACGGAACAGGAGCTATTCATTCTGGAGAAGGGTTCTACAAAACGATGGGGAGTTCGACAATCGCAAGATGGATAAGAAAAGCATACAAAGATAAATCTATTGCTGCCATTGTCTTTCGAGTCGATAGCCCGGGCGGCTCAGCCGTGGCCTCAGATATCATATACAGAGAAAGCTCTCTTGCCAAAAAAGAAAAGCCATTCGTTGTATCAATGTCCGATATGGCGGGCTCTGGAGGATATTGGGTCTCAATGGCAGCCCATAAGATTATCGCCCAACCCCAGACACTTACTGGTTCTATTGGAGTAATTTCAGGGAAATTCAATATGTCAAAACTCTACGAAAAAATGGGAATAACTGCAGAAAAAATCACTTTCGGCAAAAGAGCAGATCTGTTCTCTACTTTTCGCAGTTTTAAACCAGATGAAAAATCTCTTCTTAAAAATCAGCTTCTTTGGATTTACGACAAATTCCTTACTGGAGTATCTGAGGGCCGTAACATGTCAAAAGAAGAAGTCAATAAAATAGCAAGAGGCCGCGTTTGGACAGGAAGTCAAGCTAAAGAATTAGGGCTCGTGGATGAACTCGGAGGCCTTCGAGAGGCCATCACCGCAGCAAAAGAACTGGCCGGCATACCGGCTTCCGAAGAAGTCAGACTCATTGTTCTTCCTAAAAAAGTAACACTTTTTGATGTTATTTCTGGAAAAAAGAGAATACAAACTGACATCAATATCGATGCAAAATGGGAGAAGATGATTCATGTATTCAAGATCTTAGAAAGGGAAAACACATTGGCACTGATGCCTTTCTGGATTAGCCCTCAATAAAAGCCAATCCCTTCTAACCTGAATTATTCATAAATTATGCCGACACCAATGTTTATTTTCCATGATATCTGACAGTTACGTTGATTTTTCCTTCAGCATAACATTCAACTCTTTTCCCATGCACTTCTTTTGCTCTATGTCGGCATTCTTTACCCTTCGGGCGAGCCGATCTAACGACCTTCACTTTGATAAGATTGTCATCGCGAGCGAAGCGTGACGATCTCATGATGATCCACCAAAAGCATGAGATTGCCACGTCGCTTCGCTCCTCGCAACGACGTCTGCCTCGTTACATGGCATTTGCGGTGGACGACCACAGCTGCATACCCTGTGCCTCGCATCTGCAGCAACCTCGACTCGTGAATAATCCAGGCTAATAAGCATATGAGGAAGGGCAGATAGCTTTAAAATCACAATAGCGGCAATTATGCCAGTCAGGTTTGGCTGAAAAATCCTGATTACTTATGCCAAATTCAGCTTTCTCAATTTTATCTGCTGCCCTGTCTAATTCTTTCTCCTTTTTCTCTGCATGTCCAATAATATTAGATTCCAGAAAATATAGCTGGGTCCCTACTAAAGGAATATCATGAGTTTTAATGAAAGAAAGTGCATATATATCCATTTGAAGGCTGTCTTTTGTCTTTTTATCTGCTTCTTTTTGGTCTTTCACCGATGTGGCTTTAAAATCAATGATGACTGCACCCTCATTTGTAATATCAACCCGGTCCCAGCGCCCAATAAACTTGGTATTGTCATTAAAGAACCATTTAAAATTCTTTTCTAAAAATTCTGGTACAATTGAAGAGTTTTTCTCCCTTTGATAAAAAAGCCGAAGAGCATTCTCACCTGCTTTTTTTCGCATCTCTTCATGTTCTCGGCTCAGAAATCCTTCGTTTATCCATTTGTTTAAATATTCCTGTATAAGCACCTCCTCAGATATCACTTTTCCTAATTTCTTGTTTTTTAAATAGAAATGCACCACATTATGCAGCACGCGCCCAAAAACCAGGTTATGATGCGGAAGCACAGGAATTCTTAAGACATGCCTAAATTTATATTTCAAAGGACATGTCAAATAGTCATCCACCTGAAAATAGCTTAAAACCAAGCTTTTTCTTTCCGTCACAGTTAAAGGAGATGCAGGTTGTTCGGTTTGAGGGGCGTATCTTCGGATTTCTTCCAAAGCTGAACTGCGAATAATCTCATCCGGGACTTTGGGTAAATCCAGTGCTTCGAGAACAAAAGGACTGACTTTTTTTAATCTTTTCAGTCCATAATCTCGAGCCCATGTGAAATAAAGAAATTTTTTTGCGCGTGTCATCCCCACATAAAAAAGACGCCTTTCTTCTTGAATGGACTTTCCTTTATTTGGTAAATTTTCTTTTAAAATCTCGTCCGGCACATGAATCTTTTCCCTTAGCTCCCTGCCTGGAAAACGATCTGCAATGAGGCTTACAATAAAAACAACAGGAAACTCCAATCCTTTTGCTTTATGGACAGTCAGCACATTGACCGCATCTTCTTCCAGCTCGGCCTCGGAAGTGGCAGGGTTATCCCCTACTTCCTGAAGAATATCAAGATGTTTAGCAAAAGTATGAACAGAGTCATCATCTGTTAACTGAGAAAAATTCTTCACTTTATCAAAAAATATGCGTATATTCTTTATCTTTATTTCAGATTGAATGCTTTCTTGACTCACAAGGGATTTAAGATATCCTGACTTTTCAAGGAAGGCATACAAAACACGACCTGCATTTTGAGCAGTTGCTAATTTAACAAAATACAGCAAATCTTGAAAAATGTTTTTAACAATAGTTTCTGAAGTGCCAGAGATTTCAACAGGGCTTTTCTTCTCGAAAATTTTCTTGAATACATCATGTAAAGGAATATTTTTTTTATGCGCATAATTGGAAAGAATGGTTAAATCATAGAGGTCCATATTGTAAACTTCAGAAAGGGATAGGTAAAAGAGACTTTTACTGTCTTCAAAGTTAGTCAAAGCCTTTAAGAAAGAAATAAGTATTTTTACTTCATCTTGATAATACAATCCCCGGCTTCCCGAAAACCTAAAAGGAATGTTTTTCATGTTTAATGCCCTAAGAAAAGGGTCTGCATCAGCATTTCTTCGAACAAGAATCGCAATATCACGATAGGAATACTCTTGTTGAACCTTATCTAAAATAATTTCAGCCACCTTATCAGCTTCATGAGAAACAGTATCAAATTGTAACATGAAGATACTTTTCTCATTACTGTCTATTGTCGATTGCAAAGATTTATCTATCTTCTCCTGGAACTCCAGGCGGTCTGGGTTGTTATACTGAATTAATTGGTATGCAGAATCAAGGACATACTGCACAGAACGATAATTGATATTCAAAACGACCTTTTTATAATCAGGATAAACTTTTCGAAAGTTTTGGATATTGCTCAGTGATGCTCCACGAAAGCGAAAGATACTCTGGTCATCATCACCAACAACAGTCAAATTGCGGTGTTTGCCAGCCAAGAGCTTAAGCAGTTCGAATTGAATATAGTTTGTATCCTGAAATTCATCCACCAATATATACTTATATTTATTCTGAAACTCCCTCAGCACAGATGGCCTTTTCCTGAAAAGCTCCACAACAAGGCAAACTTGGTCTTCGAAATCTATCTTTCCTTCCCTTTTTAATAAATCCTGGTATTTTTTATATACCTGAGCCATTTCGAAATGTTTCTGCGCATACTCTTCTTCAATCTCATCAGAGGCTTTCTTCATCAATGCTTGAGAATAATCTAAATATTCCCCAGGGGTAATATCTTCCTGTTTTAACCTTTTCACTGCAGATAATAATTCTTGAATATGCCTTGTAGGAGAGCTTAGAGGACGGTAGTAATTCAAGGGGAAATGAAAAAGGTGTTGTTGGAAAAAAATTGCCTGTTCTACTTCATCCAAAAGCTGAAAATCAGGAGAATAACCAATCTCATGGCCGTAATTTCTTAATGCCCTTTCACCAAAAGAATTGAATGTGCTTATCTCAACAAAAGAATAGCTGTAAGGAATCAATACATCTACTCGTTCTTCCATCTCATTTGCTGCTTTCTCGGTAAAAGTGACGGCAAGAATTTCTTCGGGTTTCGCTAATTTTGAAGCAATAAGGTAAGCAATACGATGTGTTATAACTTTTGTTTTACCAGTCCCTGCTCCAGCAATAATGAGAAGAGGGCCTTTTTCATGGACAACAGCCTCTTTTTGGCCAGGATTTAAATCCTTCAGCAAATGGCGTACTTTCTCTTTGGCAGTTTTTTTATACATGGTTCAAAATTGCAGAAGATATGTTTATTCTATTATAATTACTTTCTCATCTGGATTCATAAGCCAGAGTTTTTCCCTTGCTTTCTTTTCAACCGCTTTGGGATTTTTCTCTAATTCTTCAATTTCTCTTAAAAGTTTATTTTTTTTGTGCTCAAGAGAAGCGATTTCTTCCAGCAAAGCTTTTTTTTCCTTTTGAGCATGATAAACTTCAACCCAGCCTCTCTTTCCAAAGAAGGAAGCAATAAGCAGAACTAAAAAAATAAAAACAATGCCGACGACCAATAGTTTCTTCCTGAAGGAAGAACCGTTCTTCTCTTTTTTCCCCATTAAGAGATATTCTCCAAACCAAGCTTAATAAGCTTTTCCAATTCTTCTCTGCTCCCTGCCTCTGCATAACAGCGGATAAGCGGTTCTGTTCCTGAAAAGCGGAAAAGAATCCAATCATCATCTGAAAAATCTAATTTCAATCCGTCTATTGTCTCTATGTTGATGACCTTTCTGTCTCCTAATTTATTTGGGGGGTGTTTTATCAATTTATTTAACTTTTTTTCTCTGTTTACCGTTAAAGGGATGCTTTTTTGCTCCCCTTCTTTTTTCCCATATTTATCAAAAATATCTCCAACTTGTTCAGAAAGAGTTTTCCCAACAGAAGCCATCATCTCTGCCACAAGAAGTCCTGCTATAATGCCATCTTTTTCAGGGAGGTGGTCCTTGATAGCCAAACATGCACTTTCTTCCCCCCCGAATATAATTTTATTTTTCAAATAAAGGTCAGCAATATATTTAAATCCAACCGGCGTTTTAAATAGAGGAAGGTCATATTGTCTGGCAATGCGGTCAATTAGATGGGTAGTCGCCACTGAACGAGCCACGCCACCACGCCAATTTTTCTTTGTAACAAGATAATCCAACAACAATGAAAGGATTAGGTTCTGGTGAATAAAACGACCCTTTTCATCCACAATCCCAAATCGATCTCCATCTGCATCTGTTGCAATTCCTAAATCACAATCTTTTTCTTTGACCAGACTTTTTAATTCCTCGAGGTTCTCCTCGCTGCAAGAAGGAGTAATCCCTCCAAAATAAGGATCGATATATCCGTGAATTTCTTCCACATGGATATCATTTTCTTCTAATATCTCGTCAAGATACTCGCGGCTCGTTCCATAAAGCAAATCAACAGCTATCTTTAACTTCGCTTTTCTTATAAGGTCAAAATCTATCTTATTCTGGATAAAAGAAAGATAGTCATCCTGAAGGTCGATCTTCTTAATAAATTCTTCTCGAGGATAATAAGGGCAAAAAGAATAGCTATGCATTAAAGATTTTACTTCTTCTTCGATTTTGTCTGTCTCTTCTGGAAGAGCCGGTGCTCCTGTCTCTGTATTGAATTTCAGTCCATTGTAATCAGGGGGATTAAAAGAAGCTGTGAAATTAACTCCACCATGTGCTCGCCTTTTAATTATCTGGTAAGCCTGTGCCTGAGATGGGGCGTCTCTATCTGATAAAAACACATGAACCTGGTTATGAGAAAAAACTTTGGAAGCTTCAAAAGCAAACTTTTCAGAGAGAAACCGGGTATCATAATTGACTACAACAGAAAGCTTCTCCCCAGGAAATTTCTTTTTAAGATGATTGGCTATAGCCTGGACAACAATCCTGACATTATTAAAAGTGAATTCTTCCCCCATGATGCCACGCCAGCCAGATGTACCAAATTTAATCATATCCAGTTGATTTCATAATTAACACAACAGCCATTGAAAAGCAACTCAAAGATTGATTTGATATGCATCATTTCTAAAGGCATTAATCCCTTCATCCTATCACGGGAAAAAAGATGCCTACAATAATAAACTCGGCATTGAATTTCCTTGCATAATATGAGATGTTTACAATCTACTATTAATTAACCAGATTACAGCCAAATAAAAGACCGGTTTGTGCCATGCCGAAAATATTCAAAGCCAAAATCCTGAATAGCAACCACCAGGGACAAAAAAATCATTTCTATTCGTGCTTTTTAGTATAGACGGGTAAAGGAAGCAGAACAATGCGAGAGACAATTCTGAAAAAATTGGCATACTGGCATGCCTCCTACCCATGGAGAATGATTTTTGTGACATTTATACTCACAGTGGTATTTGGGGCATTTGCATCACAGTTGAAAGTCACTCTGCGGTGGTCTGACTTGCTGCCTTCAAGAGACAGGCGAACAGTCCAGTTCAACAAGATTATAGACGAATTTGCCACAGCAACAAGCCTGGTGGTCGTAGTCCAAGGAGAAGAACAACGCATCAAGGCTTTTGCCGAAAAGCTTGCACCAAGTATCCTGGAGCTCATTGATTCAAGTAAAAATCCAAAGATTCAACTGCAAGTGGAAAAACTCAAGGAAAAAATAGAAAAATTAGAATCTGAAAAAAACGAACATGCAGAGATTGAGAAACTACGGTCCGAAATAAAATCCCTGGAAGCCCAGATTGACAGAAAACTATTTCAACGGGTGGATTATAAGACCGAGGTCGATTTTCTAAAAAACCATGGATTAATGCTGATAAAAGAAGATGATTTAGAGAATATAAAAGACATCTTTTTAGACCCTAACCTTACAGGGCTTCTTGTGAATCTTAATAATTCAATGGAGAAAGAATATATCGGCAGGGAAGAATCGATTTCAACTCGCGAGAAAGAAGACCAGGCAGTGATGTTCCTGGATGGGATTCAAGACTTAATAGAAACACTGCATAAAGCTGCCACTGGCAACGAACCACAAAAAGAAGAAATCCATGCTGTTGTTGGTAAACTTCTTCTAAGGGAGCCCTATTTTCTGTCATATGATAAAAAGGCCCTGGTTCTCAATGCTATACCCAATTTTACCATGATGGATATAGGCCTTGTGGTTCTCGGCACAGATGTAGTACAGGCACAGGTGGATAAATTGCTCCTGGATTTTCCTGACGTAAAGGCCGGTTTAACGGGATTTATCGCCATAGGCCGGGATGAGATGGTCTATTCCAAACAAAGTCTTGGCTATACAACAGTGATTGCATTAATCGCTATCCTCATTCTACTAATTATTTCATTCCGGATGTGGGTAGCACCTATTTTTGCAACTGTCAATCTAATGGTTGGCCTGGTCTGGGCAGTAGGGACGGCATCGATTGTAGTTGGACAGTTGAATATCATGACCCAGATGATGGGAGTTATTCTTCTTGGCCTGGGAATTGATTTTTCTATCCACCTGATTTCAGGATTTACTGAATGGAGGGCTGCAGGAGACACGATTGCTTCAGCCATGGAAAAGAGCTTTCTAAAAAGTGGTAAAGGGATTATCACAGGAGCACTGACCACTGCATTTGCCTTTCTCACATTGATAATAAGCCACTCACGAGGGATGAAGGAAATGGGCATTGTAACAGGGACTGGCCTTCTGGCCATACTTTTTTCCACAATGATATTCCTTCCTTCCCTTCTTGTCCTGAGGGAGCGCCACATTGAAAGGAAGCTTGTAAAAAAAGCACTCCCTAAACAAAGAATTCAGCGTGATATCACATTCCGCTTTCTTGGAAAATCCTGCAAATGGCTCAGCAAGCATTATGTCTTCACGCTCACGGCCTCACTAATCATTACATTCATTCTTATCTGGTCAGGTTCTAAGATTCGATTTGACCAGAACTACATGAATATGGAGCCAGAAGGATTGACGTCTATAGCCCTTCAGGATGCTGTCCTGGATAAGTTTGATATGAGTATGGATTATGCCTTGGTGTTAACAGACGATGTAGACCAATCGAGGGAATTTGCCAGGAAATTCAGAAAGTTAAGTTCTGTAGCAATCACAGAAGATATCTCTATCTATTTACCTTCTAATAAGGAGCAGCAGAATAGGATTCCGCATATCATGGAAATCATGAATAAACTCCGCTCTATTCCTGTAAAATCCACTATCCTTCCTGAAGAAGTGCAAGAAATAACCAGCCAAATAGATCGCCTACGCATGAACATCATGGAGATGCAGGATATGGCATATCTTGGTGGCCAGGATAAAGTGGATAATAAATGCAAGGAGATAGTGGGCGATCCAGCACTAAGCAGTTCACGGAATATTATTCTTGAATTAAAAAATCTCCTTGAAGCAAGATCTTCCTTAGTAGCTGACAGGCTCACGCACTTTCAGGATGATTTTGCCCCTTATTTTAAAGCTATTGTTACAAAAATGTGCAACACAAGCCCCATCTGTTTAGAGGATTTGCCAGAATCCATTTTAGACAGATATAGCAATACTGCAAGGAATCAATTTCTAATTACGGTTTTTCCAGCAGGCAATGTTTGGCAGGACGCAGAGTTTCTGAAGCAATTCGTTCAGGATCTGGAGAGTGTAAGCGACAGGGCTACAGGGATGCCACCGGTCTTTCGAGCTCTAATAGAAGTCGTCATTCGTGACGGCAGGAAAGCCATGCTGCTTACTATTGTTGTTATTTTCCTTCTGCTTTGGGCCGATTTCCGCAACCCACGTTATGCCCTGATTGCAATGCTTCCTCTTATTGCAGGGGTATTCTGGATGGTGGGGCTGATGAACTTATTGGGACTTCAGCTTACAGTGATGAATGTGCTGGGGCTCCCCATGATCATCGGCATCGGGATTGATGATGGAGTACACATTGTGCATCGTTGGCATCATGAAGGAAAGAACAAAGTACGGGTTATTTTTTCCAGCACAGGCAAGGCTATTCTTCTGACATCGCTGACCACAATGCTTGCGTTTGGCTCCTTAGTCTTTTCAATCTGGCGTGGATTTGGCCACCTTGGAGGAGCTTTATTCATAGGAGTTGGTACATGTTTTCTGGCAACAGTGATAATATTAGCTGGAATCATCGGGTTGACAGAAAGAAGACACAGGATCATTGAGAAGTAGCAAAGGCAATATGTGACATTTTTCACCACACTTTTTGCTATAGAGCCACCAAAAAATTGACAGGTTAAAAAATCTATTATAAACAACACTCATAAGCAAGGCTTCTGAACCCATTATTGAGAGGACCAAGATAAAAGATAAAAATTCCACCAATTTTTCGCCTGACAAAATAAGGGGTCGTTATTTAGCTGGGATTTTTTTAATCTCTTCTGCAACTCTTTGTTTTGAAATATCGCTTACCAGGTATTTTTCTATTTCTCAGCAATATCACTTTGCCTTCTTAGTTGTCAGTATCGCTTTATTAGGATATGGAGCAAGCGGGTCGTTTTTAGCCATTTTCAACAAGCTCATATTGGTTGAAAAAGACAAGTTTCTCTCTGTTTCTTCTATGCTCTTTTCTCTCTCGATACTATTCAGTTTTCTTGTTTGCAATTCCATACCGTTCGACCTCATCAGGCTGACATGGGATCATTATCAGATATTCTATATATTCTTATATTACTTTGTATTAAGCCTCCCTTTTCTATTTGCAGGACTAACTGTATCTTTTGCGATAACCGTAGCTTCTGTAGAAGTAAATAAAATCTATTTTTCAGACTTATTTGGTGCTGGGGTTGGAGCCATGTTATCTGTTTTTATTTTTCTTCCTAATGGAGATAAAGGAGTCATTCTAATTATCTCATTTGTGGCTCTACTTGCTTCCTTCTTGTTCAGCATTAAGCAATCCTTGATATTCAAGGGTATCCTTCTTTTTTTCATGCTTACAGAAATCATGCTTTTTGCCGTTTCTCCATCCTGGTTAGGTTTTCGAATTTCTCCATTTAAAGCTCTTCCATTAGCACTCCATTATCCAAACGCAAAGTCTCTGTTGACAAAATGGAATGCCATTTCACGTATAGATGTCATAGATTCTCCAGCTGTAAGATTTGCGCCAGGCTTGAGCCTCCTTTACACAAAGGCCCTCCCTTCTCAACTTGGGGTATCAGTTGACGGAGAGGAACTTGTGGCTATCACATCATTCAAAGGCCCTAAAGACCCATCTCTTGAATTTCTTTCATTCCTCCCTTCTTCTTTAGCTTACCTCCTTTCTCAAAAGCCAGAAGTGCTTCTTATTGACCCAAAAGGAGGACTGGATATTCTTTCAGCTTTTTATTTTGATGCACGGAAAATAAGGGTGATTGAAAGCAATCCTCTTTTTGTAAAAACTCTTCGTAATGAGCTCGCCAACTTCTCGAATCATCTTTATCACAAAAAAAATATAACTCTCCAAATAGCAAATAACCGTTCAGCATTGAAAAAAGAAAAAGGAATATTCGATTTAATTGTATTTCCTCTTACTGAAGTGTTTGGCTCATCAGGAACAGGCCTTTTTGGATTTCGCGAGAATTATCTTTATACAGTAGAATCCTTCACTTCGATTTTAAACCGGCTTTCTCCTGAAGGTTTAATCAGTATGAATTTTTATCTCCTCCCTCCGCCACGCCAGGAATTAAAAGCAATAGCAACCTGGATAGAAGCACTGGAAAAACAAGACAAAAACCCTTCTCGTCATATAATTGTTCTAAGAAGCTGGGGCACAATAAGTATTTTCATAAAAAACAGTCCATTCGAAAAAAAAGATATCCATATATTAAAAAGCTTTGCGGAAAAGTATTGTTTTGACCTTGTGTATTATCCAGGGATAATACCAGAGGAAGCAAATATCTGGAATAAATTCGATAATCCCATATACTTTAACCTAATAACACAAATCCTATCTTCATCCCCAAGAAAAGAATTCTATAAAAACTACCTTTTCCGAATAAGTCCTCCATCTGACAACCGTCCCTTTTTCTTCAACTTTTTCAAGCTTAACAAAATAAAAGCCACTTATTTCGCTTTAGGGAAAAAATGGCTTCCATTTCTCCAGGGAGAATTATTAATCCCCCTCCTTTTTATTCAATCAGTAATGATTGCCATTCTAATGATAGGACTGCCATTGGTGGTGTTTCAAAAAAAGGTGCAAAAACCAGAAAGAAAATATATGAGAACATTTGGCTACTTCTGCTTTATTGGAATGGCTTATATGTTTATCGAAATAACCTTAATTCAAAAGTTTATTCTGTTCCTGGAGCATCCGCTATATTCAATATCTGTTGTTATTTTTTCCCTCCTTTTCTCCTCGAGTTTAGGGAGTTTTTTCTCTGCCTCCGTTCTTAAGGTAAATCTGGCAAAAAACCTTAGATTTATTCTTATAATATGTTCAGTTGTAATCTTCTCTTATCTGTTGATTTGGCCGATTTTTTCCAACCTATTTTTGGGTTCCTCTCTTTATTTCAAATTATTTCTGACATTTGTATTTATTTTTCCATTGGGCTTTTTAATGGGCTTCCCTTTTCCCACAGGAATTCGACTCCTTAAAAATTTCAATAAAAAGTGGATCTCCTGGGCATGGGCGACTAATGCATTTTCCTCTGTTGTAAATTCTATATTTGCTCTTTTTATAGCTTTTTTAGGAGGATATAATCTCGTTTGGATGTTAGGGGCTTGTGGGTACTTATTTGCCTCTTTTTTCCTCGGCTTTTCCAACCATAGGCACAAAGCGAACACCTAAAATGTGCTTAACATTTAATTTCCCTTCTTTTTTTGTAATGAGAGTTAATGTTTGAAAATAAAGAGTGCTCCCAAGGGGAATAATAAGCCGCCCTCCTTCCTTAAGCTGGCTAATGAGTGGCGGGGGAACATGATTAGCTGCGCACGTGACAATGATAGCATCAAAAGGCGCGTATTCCTCCCAACCAAAATAGCCGTCCTTCCATTTAACCTTTACTTGGTTGAAATTGAGCTTTTTTAATGTTTCCGCCGCTTTTTTTGCTAATTTTTCCCTGATTTCAACTGAATATACATTTTCTGTTATACAGGAAAGGATTGCTGCCTGATACCCAGAACCTGTTCCTATTTCCAAAACTTTTTCCCCCTTCTTCAAGGCAAGATGCTGAGTCATCAATGCAACAATATATGGTTGAGAAATCGTTTGCCCCTCATCGATGGGCAAAGGGTAATCTTCATAGGCTTGATTCCAATATCTTTTATCTACGAATAAATGGCGTGGCACGTCCCTCATAACTTCTAAAACCATCTCATCAGTAATGTCCCTTGATAAGAGTTGGTGCCGCACCATTTTTTCCCTAAGCTTTGTGTAAATATCTTCTTCACAAAAAAAGGGCAAATTAAATCCCATGCCAAATAAAAGAAAAAGAAAACAAACGATTTTTTTTCCGCCCTTCATTTTTTCCTTTTATTGAAACTCTATAGAGCTGTTAGTCATAAAGACACTCAAGCTATTTATTTTAATTTACTACTAAAGAGGCGATAAAATCAATCTCTTATTAATGAGGGTAAGCATCTTTTTCCCGTGATAGGATGAAGGGATTAAGGCCTGAGGATGGCTGAAGCGACCTTCGAAGATTTAGCCTTCTGAATCGACCAAGAGGGAATCTGACCAAGACTGCTGAGGATGTCTGAGCACGATAAAGAAAAAAATATGTTATTTTATTTGACAAAACAATCTTTTTTTGATAATGGTTTAGTCAAATAAAGAGAATTTAATTGTGTATGCACAATAGAAAGGCTGTTTATCCTGGATCATTTGATCCTATTACAAATGGTCATATAGACATTATACAAAGGGGACTAAAAATTTTCGACAATATACTCATTGCAGTTTTAGAAAATCCCAACAAACGGCCTCTATTTACGACTAAAGAAAGAGTGAAGATGATTCAAGAGATTTTTTCAGACCAAAAAAATGTAGAAGTAAAGTCGTTTCATGGGCTATTAGTCAGATTTGCAAAAGAAAACAATGCAAAGGTCGTCATGAGAGGATTAAGAGCTATTTCTGATTTTGAATATGAATTTCAACTTGCATTGATGAACAGGAAGCTTGATCCAGAAATCGAAACATTTTTTATGATGCCAAATGTAAAATATTCGTTCCTTAGCTCAAATTTAGTCAAAGAAGTCTCAATGTTAGGTGGCTGCTTAAAAGGATTAGTTCCTGAAGCTATTGAAGCCAGACTGAAAAATAAAACTTATAATTCATATAAAAAATTATAAATATAAAGGAAAAGAATGTTCGGATTCGGCCGTGAAAAAGGAATAGTTGGATTAGACATAGGCTCATACTCCATCAAGGTGGTTGAGCTCAAGTCTAAGAAAAAAGATGGCGGGGAAACCTACGAACTTAAAAAAATTGGTTATGAAGTACTTCCGCATGACGCAATTGTAGATGGGACCATTATTGATTCAGCAGCTGTTGCTGAAACGATAAAAATGGTCTTTGATGAGAACAAAATTACAAACAAGAATGCTGTCATATCTATTTCTGGAAGTTCTGTCATCATAAAGAAAATCACTCTTCCTTACATGGAGACTGAAGAGTTAGCGGAGTCAATAATCTGGGAAGCAAAACACAATATTCCTTATCCATATGAAGAAACGAACGTTGATTATGCAATCATTAAACCCATTCGAGAGAGAGAAGAAAAAAATCTTGATATTCTTCTTGTAGCAGCAAAAAAAGATAAAATCGCAAACTACAGCAATGTCATCAATATCGCTCGAAAGAATCTAACAGCTATTGAAGTAGATGCCTTCGCACTACAAAATGCTTTTGAAGTCAATTACCCTGAGGTTTTCAAGGAAAAGACAATCGCATTAATAAATCTTGGCGCAAATACCACGAATATTGTTATTATTGAAAAAGGGCTTCCTCAGCTATTTCGAGATCTTTCCATAGGCGGTTCTTTCTTTGCAGAGAATCTAAGCAAAGATTTAAACATGGGTTTCGATGATGCCGAAAAGGCCCTCAAAAGTCTTCCTGTAAATGACATCCAAGCTGAACAACTGCAGAGTGTATTGGATATTAACATCCAAAGTCTCTTGGAAGAAATCGAAAAAACGTTTGTTTTCTATGAAGCAAGTAGTAAACAAGAAGGTAAAATTGAATTTATCTATCTAAGTGGAGGCCTCTCCAAACTGAAGGATTTGCCAGCTAATTTTGAACAGAAATTTAATATCAAGACAGAAATATTTCAATCTTTCCGCAGAATATCTTACGATGAAGACAAGTTTGATTCTATCTATTTTGAAGAGATGGCTCCTTTTTTTGGAGTAGCCACAGGGCTCGCAACACGAAAAATGGAAAAATAATATGATACGGATAAACTTATTAAAGCCAGGCAAAAAAGAGATTACTGAGGCCCCGGCCGCAATTGCTCCTGAAATTAGAGAGAGGAAGAAGGGGCCCGCATATGGACTTGTTTATCTTGTATTGATCGCCGTCATTGCAGCTCTTTTCCTCTATCAAAAGAATACTCTATCCAAAGAACAATCTCTTCTACAAACCACTCAAATAGAAAAAAAGAGTCTTCAAGATGTTGAAGTGAAATTAGAACAATTGGAGCAACAAAAAAGTCTCCTTGAAAGAAAAATTAACCTCATCAACCAGTTGAAATCACGGCAAGAAGTCGCAATAAGGATTATGGATGAATTAAGTAAAAATATTCCTGATTGGGTTTGGCTTACAGAAGCTTCCTTTAAAGATGAGATGATCCAGATCAAGGGAAGAGCTCTCTCAAACAATATAATTGCTGATTACATATATAATCTGGATCAAAGTCCTTATTTTAATAATGTCAACTTAATCTCATCCACACAGAAAAAATCCCGCACTGACCAATACTTAGAATTTTCGTTAACCCTCAATTACATTTCGCCTGCTGTGTCATCGGCCACAAACGATGAGGGCCAAAAAAGGGGGGGAGAATGAGAGACTGGCCTTGGTATGGACACGTAGTAGTTGCACTAATTATTTTTTGTTTTCTTTATCTATTCCTTTTCAAACCCAAAAATCAAGAAATCACAAGAGTAAAAGAAGAACGGATCAAGACTGAAAGAGAGGTTGTCAAACTCCGTGAAAAAAAGAAACAATTAGATAAAATCGAAGAAGAGCTGAAAACCATGAGCGCCACTCTGAAAGAATTAGAAGCCATTATCCCCCAAAAAAAAGAAATCTTTAATATATTAAGGCGAATTCAACAGCTTGCCTTTGATTCACGCCTCAATATTGCCAAATTTGTTCCAAAAGGGGAAATTGATAAAATGTTTTATGCAGAATCTCCTATTTCTCTGGAGATTACTGGAAATTATCACAATTTAGCTATATTTTTTGACCGGCTAAGCCGCTTTTCCCGATTATTTAACATCGAAGATTTCACTATTAAATCTCTCGCAAACCAATCAGAAGCATCCACTATTTCGGCTACTTTTACAGCAAAAACATATATTTTCAGAGAAAGCCCACCCCCACAAAAAGAAACCCAGAAAAGGACAAGCAGGAGAAAATGAAAAAAACAATCCTATCATTTTTAGTTTCACTCATTGTAATCTTCTTAAGTTTCGAGGAACTTTTTTCACAGGAAAAAAAGTTCCAAGAAAGCCAATTACCTCAAATGACCCAGGAAAAAATAGCACCTTCTTATAATCCAGAAGGGAGGAGAGATCCTTTCAAGGATTTGCTTGCGGGAAGAGAACTAAAGGAAAAAACGGGAAAAGAAGGTGTGCCTCAAATGTCTATTGATGATGTAGTTCTAATTGGAATCGTTAAGGCAAAAGGCAAATTTACCGCAATCATAAGGGGTGCACAGGGGTTCCCGTATTATCTAAAAGTGGGGAATACATTTGTAGATGGTTTTGTCCTATCAATAAACGATTCGAAAGTCATTTTTCGAAAAACTAATGATAGAGGCGTTCCACTATTAAGGCCAAGAGATATCACTAAAGAAATAAAGCCAGAGGAGCGATAACATGAAAAGGAAAAAATATTTACAGGTAATCTCCTTTTTGTGCGTCCTTTCTCTCATCAGTGGATATGCAAGTTACAATGAACCCGCGGTCAATATAAATAACATTTCTATTCGATCTGAAAACCTCAGCACAAAAATAATCTTTGAGGGAAATTCTATACTGCCCATCCGAAGTTCGTATTTCTCAAAAGAGAATCCTTCCACAATTGTGATCGACCTGGACAACATAAAGGCATTTCAAGCACCGGTTTTTGAGAAGGACAATAATTTTATAGTAAAAGATGTAAAATTTGAAAAAGGAGATGCCGGGCACCTACGTATATTCATTGACTTAACCAAAAAAGTTCCATACAGAATTTATCCCTCCCAAAAAAATACTATCGTAGAATTGAATATCGTCAAAAAGACATTGGGGAAGATGCAACTGAGTAATGACATCCAGAAATTGCTTGAAGGAAGAAAGGGCAGCCCTATATATCTTAAAAAAATTGATGTTTCAGAAAACCAAGAAAGTCTTTGTGTTAAGGCAAAACTGACCAATCAAGTTATTCCTCTTGTATTTGCTCTCGACAATCCACTCCGCTTGGTTGTGGATTTATATGGAACTTATTTCTCCCAATCTCATGCGAATTATCCAATTCATAAGTTTGGAGTGAAAAGTTTAAGAGCCGCCCAATTTCAAGTTTCAAATCCTAATACAATTACCCGCCTTGTGTTCGATTTGGAAGAAGCCCAATTTTATTCCTTGGATTCACTGGATAACGAACTGGTAATTTCTTTCTTTAAAGAAAAATCCACCCCAAACTTGCCTCAATTATCTTCAATCGAAACAGAAACTATAAAAATTGAGCCGGAAAAGATTCCTTCAAAACCAGAGCCCATTGTTCATGAAAAACCTCAGCCAGCAAAAGAGGAAGCTTTAGAAAACATACGCATACCAAAACCCTCTATACCCAGTAAAAGCAATCCAGTATCCTCTACCGTTCAAGAAGAACAATTTAAGCCGAAAACCATAGCTGAGACAGAAGAAAAATATACAGGCGAAATTCTCAGCCTTAAATTCAAAGACGCTGACTTAAGGGATGTCATTCTCTATCTTGGAGATTTTGCTAACTTGAATGTTGTCTTTGACCCTGAAGTAAGAGGGACTGTTACCTGCAACTTAGAAAATGTACCATGGGATCAGGCTCTTGATATAATCCTGAGAATTAATAAAATGGGAAAAACAATAGAGAGAAATGTGCTTCGCATTGCACCTGTCAATGTTCTCATGCGAGAACAAGAAGACCAACGCAAACTGCAAGTAAGTAAAGAGCTTGCAGGTCCAATTATCGTTAAAACATACACGCTTTCTTACTCAAAAGCCAAGGATGTTCAAAGTCTCCTAAAGACCAAGCTTTCTGATTTAGGAGAGATAATCATAGACGAGCGGACAAATACGCTGATTATTTCTGATGTTGAAGAGAGAATAGATCTTTTAGAAAAACTTTTATCAGTGTTTGACACCCCAACTCCTCAAGTTTCAATTGAAGCCAGAATCGTCGAAGCAACCTCGACTTTTATACGTAATTTAGGTATCCAATGGGGATGGAGAGGAATTGCTGACCCTTTTTATGGGAACCAAACCTCTCTTCAATTTCCTAATAAAGCCTTAGTTGACGGGGCACTCATACCTCAAGGAATTGTCACAAAAGGAATTGGAGGACCGTTGGGTGGATATGCCATCAACCTTCCTGCTCCAGCCTTCACAACAGCTCTTGCTTTTTCATTCGGCAATGTTCTTGACACATTTAGATTAGACCTGGCTCTTTCCGCCTTAGAGACCTCTGGAAGTGGCCGGATCATCTCTGCTCCTACAGTAACGACACAAAACAATAAAGAAGCAGAAATCATCCAGGGAAGACAAATTCCGGTTCAGACTGTAGCAAATTTTACTGTAACAACACGGTATGTCAACGCTGCCTTAGAGCTTAAAGCTACTCCTCAGATTACAGCCGAAGGAACAATCATCATGTATATTGAAATAAGAAACAATGCTGCGGATTTTGCAAACCTTGTAAATGGTATTCCCCCAATAACAACTCAAAGCGCGAAGACGACCGTAATGGTTCCTGATGGAGGAACCACGGTTATCGGAGGAATTTATAGAACAGAAGATTCTATAACGCACGAGCGAGTCCCTTTTATCCATAAAATACCAATTCTGGGAAATCTTTTCCGGTCGTTTGCTCGAACCAAGCAAAATAGAGAACTGATAATTTTTATAACTCCCAGAATAATCAAATGATGGGGTGGAAAAAATGAAGAAGGCAAAACTCACATTAACAATAACAATTATTCTTCCCTTTGTTCTTTTCCTTCTTTCCTGTAATCCAATAGAAAATGAATCTCAATCAAGCAGTCTTCTTATTGTCGAGAGCTTAACTGGAACAGATATCGAGGGAAATGAAGTCAACTTACTTCAGTCAGATGTATTGAAAGTGGACTCATCAACTGGAAACACATACATTACGGCCGATATAGCCAAAGCTATTTTAAGTGCCAAGCTTTTACAGCCCGACTCTCCCGTAGGCCCTTCTCATTATAACAACATAATGGTTACTCGATATTTTGTTTCCTATTCCAGGTCAGACGGAAAAAATAAAGAGGGTGTAGATGTCCCTTATTCCTTCGAGGGCAGTCTTTCGACATTAGTTGAAATCGATTCCAGCACTAATGTCTCTTTTGTCATTGTCAGGGAAGTAGCCAAGGCAGAGCCTCCTCTGGTTAACCTTACAGAAGGCAGAGGAGAAGGAGTTTTACAAGTAACTGCTAAAGTTGAATTTTATGGCCACGACATGACTAATCACAACGTTAAAGCAACTGGCTATTTAACGATATTCTTTGGCAATTATATTGACGAATAAGGATAGAAAAAAATGAACTCGAAAATTAAGTCTTTAATAGTTTTTCCCCTTGTCTTAACTTTGGTTCTTTTTTCTTCTTGCAAACGAACGGCTATAGAGGAACCTTCTCCAATAGGACCGTCTACTTTTTCAGTTATTTTGAACCTCTCTGCAAGTCCAAATGTTATTTTTGCTGGAGGTGTTGAGTATTCAAGGGAAATCTCAACAATAAAAGCCAGTCTTAAAAAGTTTGACGGAATGCCTCTTTCAGATAAAACTATTCATTTTGAAGTTCGGAACACATTCGGAAGTAAAGCATACATTGGGTTTTTTGACGAGAATGAATCTATAAAGACAAAGATCACTGACCAAAATGGCGAAGCAACTGTCCAGTATTACGGGCCTAAAGCTCAAGAATTATCTGACAATGAAACCATCTACATCTATGCCATTGTATCTGGAGATGGGAAAGAATACATAATAGAAAAGACTCCTATCTATATAATTAGAGATATAACTGAAATTTCTTTTGAACTCTATGCAGATCCAAACGTTTTGTGGTGCACGTCAAAGAATCCCCATTCGCAAATCAAAGCCGTCTGTAAAAAGGTAAATGGAATTCCTCTCATAGGTCGGAAAGTTTTCTTCACCATTCTTTCCGGGATGGGGCATTTCTCTAACGGAAAAACAAAATATGTTGCCTATACAGACGAAGAAGGAATTGCCATAGCAACCTACGTAGGCCCTACCAAAAGTGAAATCGGCTATGATCAATGGGTAACTATTCGAGGCCAACTCGAAACTTCAGACCCTGACTGGTTACACAAAGAAGTTATAATCGGGCTTAAAATAGGTGATTAAGCAAAGTATTAATATACTTGAACTGATTTTTTAACCCTAATCTCTTTAAGAGATTCTCTCAGAATCTTTTCCAATATTTTCCTTTTTTTGGCTTTTAAAACGATTTGAATTCTGTTCTGCCCACGAATCTTCTGAATGCCTGCAAATGATGGGCCTAAAATTTCAACCTCAGAATGTTTGCTTTCAATAAAGCTCAAAAATCTCCTGGATGCTCTTGCTAAAGCTCTCTGGTTTTTCCCCTGGAGCAAAATTTCAACCATATGCGAAAACGGGGGATAGTTCATAATGCGACGGAATTTTATTTCCTGTCTATAATAAGACAAATAGTCCTCAACTGCTGCATGGTGAATACTGAAATGCTGAGGGAGAGCAGTCTGTATTATCAGTTCTGATTGACTTTCATTGTGTAAATACTTTTCCATCATATAAATATTCTGAAATGTTTTTTGATTTGCTCTGTAATCAGGAAGAGTAAGAGTTGTTTCTGGATATAAAATCACAACCATAGATACAAGGGGCAAGTTTCTTTGATGAGCCAAAAACTGTGTTCCCAATAAAACATCTATTTTTCCCTTTGAAAAACTCAAAATGATTCTTTCTAACTCATTTTTGCTTCTTATAATATCTGAATCAAAGCAGGCTATACGATTTTGTGGAAACATGTTTTTCAACTCTTCCTCAATCGCCTGGATTCCTAACCCTTTTTTCAGGATAATACTGCTCCCGCATTGTGGGCACCTGTGTATTTCAGGGATTGATTTATCGCAGTAGCGGCAGGTCAGCCTCTCTTCTCTTTTATGATAGGATAATGCAATGTCACACCGCGAACATCGTGGAATATACTGGCATTTTGCACAATATAGAAACGAAGCATACCCTCGGCGATTATAGAAGATTAGAATCGGCTGTTTTTGAATGAGCTTTTGTGTTATTTTTCTTTTCAGCTTTTGAGAAATAATTTGTTTACCTGGTCTGTCTTCGACAATCTCAACCCGCCATTTTTTCGGCTCCCTGTATAAATCTAATAAATATCCTTTCTGCTTTGCTGTATAAAAAGCATCAACAGTTGGCACTGAAGAACCATAGATTAGAATAGCCGAATCTTGTTCCGCCCTGAGCCAAGCACCTTTTCTTGCATCATAGGAAGGAGTCTCTGGTTGATAATAGGATTCATCCTGTTCCTCATCAACAATAATGAGGCCTAAACTATCAACAGGTGTCAAAAGTGCCGAGCGAGTCCCTACTAATACACGAACATCACCTTCCTTCACTTTCCACCATTCGATCCCCTTTTTTCTTTCGGATAACCGACTGTGAAAAACCGCAACTTCCTGACCCATTTTTTTTCCAATATCTTCCAGAAAGGATTCTGTCATAACAATCTCAGGCACAAGGAAGAGAACCCTTTTTTTTAAAGAAAGCACTGTCTTCATCAGGTGAAAATAGACTGCTGCTCTCTTGTTTGCTGGACCGAAAAGATAAAATGGCAAGAATGTTCTTTCTTCCAACTTTTCATTAATACAACTGATGGTCCTGGCAATATCCTCATCATAAGTGAAATCCATCTCGAGTTGTGTTGGTGCTTTCGAAACAGGTTCTTTCTTTTTGCCTCCCTTTTTTCTCATGGCCTCTTTGGTTTCAATCCACCCTTTTCCCTTCAACCTGTCAATAATATATGAGAAATTTGCTGACTTGAGTTTCTTTCTTAGAAAAAAGACGCTATAGGATTTTTTTTGAACTAATGTTAAAACTTCTTTCTCTATCTTGGTCAATTCTTTATGGGCTAAAGCATCCAATCCTTCTGGGGCAATGAATACTCTTTTTTGACTTCCCAGAACAAGAGATGAAGGCAAAGACGCATGCAGTAGTTCTCCCCAGGGGGTAAAATAGTATTCACTCAGATTTTTTGTAAAAGATAGATAATCCGAAGAAAAAACTGGTGTTTCATCCAATATTTCATGAATTTCCTTGAGCTTCACATCTTCTACAAATGCTTTTTTTTGAAGCTTGATAATAACCCCAGTTAATTCCCTCCTGCTGAATGGCACAAGAACTCGTGTGCCGATTTTTGCCTTATCAATATATTTTTCTGGTACTATATAGGAAAAGCACCTGTCGACAGGAAGAAAAGGGAGAACTTCAGCATACAAAGTCATTTGGTTTCTAGAAAGGCCATGACTTTTTTCATGTCTTCCCAAACCATCTTCTTTCTTGTCTTGTCTCCTTCATTTCTAAGAAGGTAGGAGGGATGAAATGTCGGCATTATCTTAATCTGATTAAATTCATAAAATTGTCCTCGCAGAGAAGTAATCCCCATTTTGCTGGGAATAAAATAATCTGTTGCCACTTTTCCCAAAGAAACAATGACTTTTGGTTTTATCATGGCGATTTGTTCCATAAGATATTCCTTGCACTGGTTAATCTCATCTTTATTTGGGGTTCGGTTATCGGGTGGCCGGCATTTCACGACATTTGTAATATAGACTTCTTCTCTCGTGAACTTCATAGCATTGATGATTTTAGTCAAAAGCTGTCCAGCCTTACCAACAAAAGGTCTTCCTTGAATGTCTTCATCCCTCCCTGGAGCTTCTCCAACAAACATAAGATCAGCATTTATATTTCCTTCTCCAGGCACAGCATTCTTTCTTGTCAAAGACAACGGGCACTTCTGGCAATGAAGGATCCTATCGCTGACATTGAAAGGGGATGACTTTTTCTGGATGAATCCAATATCAAGGAGAGAAAAATATTTTATTTTTTCCTCAAGGTCAAGTAATGCTTTTTCTATTTTTTTGTCCAACTATTTCCTCTATTTTATCCAGAATTATTCGGCTTATGGCATCTTTCGTTTGTTTTTTTGTGCAAACCGTTTTTCCATCAGGATAAATTATAGTTACTTGATTGAAATCTGATTCAAATCCTATTCCAGCTTTCGAAGCTTCATTGGCAATGATTAAATCAAGATTTTTTTGCTTTATCTTATCCAAAGCGTTCTGAACAACATTATCTGTCTCTGCAGCAAACCCGATCAAGATTTTTTTGCCTTTTCTCTCCCCTAATTTCTTTAGCACGTCCGGTGTTTGAATGATGCTCATTGATTTTGGAGCCCCACTTTTTTTTATTTTCTTAGATGCTGGCTTTGAGAATTTAAAATCCGAAACAGCAGCAGCCATAACAACAATATCTACAAGGTCAAAGCGTTTGAGAACTTCTTTTTCCATTTCTTCGGCAGTTTCAACTTTTATTATTTCAGTTCCTTTTGGAACTGTCAGATGTGTAGGCCCAGAAACCAGATAGACTTTTGCACCCCGTCTCATGGCTTCATCAGCAATGGCATATCCCATCTTCCCAGAGGAAAGATTCGATAAAAAGCGAACAGGATCCATATATTCACGTGTTGGGCCGGCTGTAACCAAAACCGTCTTCCCTTTTAAACTCAGACTCTTACTCATAAGGAATAAACCCTGTTCAACAATTTTTTCTGGAGCAGCCAATCTTCCCCATCCTTCGTCTCCGCAAGCCAAATATCCTTTTTCTGGGTCAACAAAATTTACACCAAAATCCTTTAGCTTCTGGATATTATTCTGAGTCTGTTTATGCCAGAACATTGCGTCATTCATCGCAGGAGCTATAAGCACAGGGCATTCAATGGCCATATAAAAAGTCGACATGAAATCATCAGCTATTCCATTGGCAAATTTCCCAATAATATTGGCTGTTGCTGGGGCAACCAGAAAAAGAGAAATTTCTTTAGCTAATGACACATGCTCAATCCTCTCCTGGAATTCCCCCTGAAAAGGATCGACCACTGTCTTTCTACCAGTTAATGAGGAAAAAAGAAGAGGTGAAATCAGCTTTGTCGCATTTTTTGTCATAATCACTTGGACTTGAATGGAATTTTTTTGAAAAAGTCGAACAATTTCACAGGCCTTGTATATGCTTATTGACGAACAAACTCCCAAAACAACCTTTTTAACGTGCATGCTTTTTTATTCTCCTCCCAGAAAACTTCGTAAAATAGGGAGAATGTTTTTTATCTGTATATCACGTCTGCATCTCGTGCTTAAAATTATTG
>JACUUK010000123.1 GCA_014859315.1 Candidatus Aminicenantota bacterium | reverse complement strand
TATTGGGAAGCCTGTTGTGTTGAAAATACAGGTCTGGTCTACAGGAAGGGCGCAGTTGGGGGGGATTCAGTTTGCGTATTCTATTTTTGATATCCCTAAAGCGGTCCAGGAGTATAAAAAAGTCAAAAGGAGGAAAAAATGAGTGAGCTTCATTGGAAAACTTCCATAACAGATATTCAACCGAATAAAATTTCTGTAAGAGGGTATCCTATTGATCAAATGATAGGGAAGGTTTCCTTTTCTCAGGCCATTTATCTCGTTTTAAAAGGAGAAATGCCTTCTCCTGAAGTTGGGCAACTCATCGATGCTATTCTTGTCTCTTCTATAGACCACGGAGCTTCTCCTCCCTCTGTGCTTGCTTCCAGAACAGTTGCGTCTACTGGAGCTGAGTTAAACGCAGCCGTTGCTGCCGGCATCTTAGCTATTTCTCGTTATCACGGCGGGGCTATTGAAGAAGCAATGAAACTTTTTCAAAAAATCGCTGAAAGATGTGAAGTAACAAAAAAGCCAGAAGAAGAAACGGCCTTGAAAATTCTTAAGGGAATGAAAGAATCGGGAAAAAGAGCTTCAGGATTCGGACACAGAATCCATACACGGGACCCAAGAACAAAAAAACTTTTTGACTTAGCCAAAGACCTTGGCCTTTCGGGAAAGCATGTTAGTATTGCCTGTGCTGTTGAAAAAAGCCTCGAGGAGCTTTCAGGCAAATCACTGCCTATAAATGTTGACGGAGCGATTGCAGCTCTTCTATGTGATTTAGATATCTCACCAGAGATTGGGAATGCATTTTTCATGATTGCAAGAGTCCCTGGCCTTGTAGCTCATATTCATGAGGAAAAAACGCGGATGAAGCCCATGAGAAAAATTCACCCACAAGATTTTGAATATGATGGACCTCAAGAAAGGAAGATTTAGATGAGAAAAAAACTTTTATCTTTGATTCCAGAATTTCAACTTTTTAAAGATTCTCTTCTGAAGAATAAAACAATCCGAGTGTGGGAACAGGCGTTAAAAGAGGGATGTTGGACGATTGAAGATTTGTTAGAGATGCCTTTTACACTTTTGATTCCAGATACTTCAGTGAATATAATACAACATACACGGGCTGTCACGCGTTGTGCAATGAAGATTGCGGATGTTTTACTTGAAGAATATAAAGGAAAAGTCTCTATAAATAAGGATTTTTTACTTGCAGGTTCGCTTCTACATGATGTAGGAAAATTATTTGAATACGAAAGAAAGAGTGGACGATTTCAAAAAAGTAAAGCAGGCAAACTTCTCCGTCATCCTATTTCAGGTGCGGCTTTTGCTAATAAATTTGAAATCCCTCAGGAGATTCTTCACATCATTGCTGCACATTCCAAGGAGGGAGATGGGCAGCGACGGACTGTGGAAGCTATTATAGTCAATCATGCTGATTTTGTTAATTTTGATGCATTGAAAACATAGTAAGTGAAAAGGAGGGGAATTGGGAAAAACATTTTCTGAAAAATTGCTTGGCTTAAAAGCAGGCCGGGAGGTTTCTGCTGGAGATGTGGTTACTGTGTCTCCTGATTACATCCTTTCTCATGATAATTCTGCAGCAATCATTAAAGAATTTGAAAAACTTGGCCTCGAAAAGGTCTCCTCTCCCGGGAAACTTGTCATCGTGTTAGACCATGTTATACCTGCGTCATCTGAAAAGTATGCCCAGAATCATAAAACAATCAGGAAATTTGTCGAAGAGCAAAAAATTACAAATTTTTTTGATATTCACCATGGAATCTGCCACCAAGTTCTCATGGAAAACGGATTTGCCACCCCAGGAAAGTTGATTCTGGGAGCAGACTCCCATACAGTAAGCTATGGAGCTTTAGGGGCCTTTTCTTCAGGAATTGGGCGTTCTGAAGTTGCAGCTTTATGGGCGACTGATGAGATTTGGCTTCGTGTCCCTGAAACACTGAAAATTCAAATAGAAGGAAAACTGCCTCGAGGTATTTATGCTAAAGACATTATATTAAAAATCATAGGGGAGGAAGGAGCTGACTGTGCTAATTATAAAGCTGTAGAATTTTCAGGTGATGCAGCAAAAAACATGAGTATTGCTTCCAGGATTGTCCTTTGTAACATGGCCGCTGAAATGGGAGCCAAGAATGCATATTTTGCCCCAGACGATGTCGCAATTTCATGGCTGGAAAATAGGGCTAAAGATGAGTTTGAGCTAATTTATTCTGATAAGGACGCAAAATATCAGACGGTTCTTCATTTCAATATTTCCACTTTGGAGCCACAGGTGGCTTTCCCGCATACAGTAGATAATGTTAAACCAGTTTCCCAGGCCAAAGGGATTAAATTTCATCAGGCAGTTATTGGCACGTGTACAAACGGCCGTCTTGAGGACTTAGTAGTTGCTGCCCAGATCCTTAAAGGGAAAAAAGTGCATCCAGAAGTAAGGGTATTAGTGATTCCTGCTTCTCGGGCAGAATACTTACTTGCTTTAAAAGAAGGAGTCCTTGAATCTTTAGTTGAAGCAGGTTGTGTGGTTTTAAATCCAGGATGCGGACCTTGTTTGGGAGCTCATCAAGGTGTTATTGCCCCAGGAGAGGTTGCTTTAAGTACTGCTAACAGGAACTTTCAGGGAAGGATGGGAAGCAGAGATTCATTCATTTATTTGGCATCTCCTGCTACAGTGGCTGCCTCAGCAATAAAAGGAGTAATAACAGACCCGAGGGAATATCTATGAAAAAAGGAAAAGTATGGAAATATGGGGATAATGTAAATACTGATGTGATTTTTCCAGGAAAATACACATATTCCATTTTAGACCCAAGAGAAATGGCGGTTCATGCCTTGGAAGATTTAGATCCTGAGTTTTCTCAAAAAGCAATGCCTGGAGATGTCATAGTAGCAGGTAAGAACTTTGGATGCGGGAGCTCCAGGGAACAAGCAGCAACTTGCCTGAAACGTGCTGGGATTCAGGCAGTTATTGCAAAATCGTTCGCGAGGATTTTTTTCAGAAATGCAATAAATCAGGGGCTTACAGTGATTCAATCCGAAGAAATTGTCGAAAGTGTTGAAAAGGGCGAGGAAATTGCCATCGATTTTTCAAAAGGACAGATAAAAACACAGAAGGGAATTTTGTCATTTTCTCCGCTTCCTGAATCAGTATCTGGAATTTTGGAAGCTGGAGGACTAATTCCTTATACAAAAGCAAAATTGGAAAAGAAGAAAGCAGGGCGAATTATTGCCTGTAAAAGGCCGAAAAGCGTGAAGAAGAAACTATTTATTTAAAAAGGAGGAAAAATATGCCCAGATATAAAATTGCAATACTTCCAGGAGACGGCGTAGGAAGAGATGTTATAGAAGCTGCCATGATTGTTTTGAAGAAATTAGAGTTAGACGCAGAATATATCGAAGGAGATATAGGGTGGGAGTTTTGGTGCAGGGAAGGGAATCCGCTTCCTGACCGTACAATCAAAATGCTCAAGAATACTGATGCATGCTTGTTTGGGGCCATCACATCCAAGCCCAAAGATGATGCATTCAAGGAATTAGACCCAAAATTAGGGGGGAAGGGACTTTCTTATTTCAGCCCAATTGTGCGGTTGCGCCAGGAGTTTGATCTGTACACAAACTTGAGACCATGTAAGGCTTACCCAGGAAATCCGATTAATTATCGGGATGATATTGACCTTGTGATATTCAGAGAAAATACAGAAGGTATGTACGCTGGGGTTGAGTTTTATCCTATTCCTGATGAAGTAAAGAGTGCTTTAATGGTGCATCCGAAAATGAAAAAATTTCAGGGAGTTCCTTCAGGCGAAATCGCCCTTTCCACCCGCATTGTGACAAAAAAAGCATGCACGAGGATATTAAAACGTGCATTTGAATATGCTCGTAAAAATAAAAGAAGGTCTGTAACGATTGTTGAGAAGCCGAATGTTTTGAGAGAGACCGGAGGATTTATTCTCGACATTGCGCGGAAAGTGGCCGCAGAGTATCCGGAAATAGAATTCAGGGAGGCCAATGTAGATGCTATGGCCATGTGGTTGGTCAAGAATCCTCAGGATTATGATGTTTTGGTTGCTGAAAATCTGTTCGGGGATATTATCTCTGATCTTTCTGCGCAGCTCGTTGGAGGCCTTGGGTTTGCTTGTAGTGGAAACATTGGAGATAATTATGCTGTGTTTGAACCCACTCACGGGTCTGCACCAAAGTATTCTGGAATGTATAAGGTGAACCCTATTGCCATGCTTTTGGCTACAAAGATGATGCTTGAATGGCTTGGAGAAAAAGAAAAAGCCCAGGTGCTGGAACAGGCGGTTGCAGAAGTCATTAAGGAAGGGAAAACAAGAACTTACGATATGGGTGGAAACGATTCGACACTGGATATGGCGCGTGCAGTTGAATCTAAGTTATAATCAAATAAGAAAATGGAAAAATCTATAATTGAAAAGATTATCGAGAATCACACGCAAGATGATGTTAGTCCCGGGAAGGTTGTATGGATAACTCTTGATGTAGTCTCTGCCAGGGACTTTGGTGGCCCCAATGTCGCAAAACATTATCAGAGAGAATATGGTGATACGCCTGTATTTGACCGCAGTAAGACTTTTTTCACGTTTGACCTTTGTGCTCCAGCTTGCACTCTTAAATATGCTGACAATCAGCAAGTCTGCCGGGATTTTGCGAAAAAACATGAGATAAGAGTATTCGATGTTGATAGCGGAATTGGATCTCATGTGCTTATAGAGGAAGGATTGGCCTTGCCTGGGACAACTGTTGTCGGGACAGATAGCCATATGAATATACTTGGGGCTGTGGGTTGTTTCGGCCAGGGGATGGGAGATGTGGATATTACATTTGCATTTAAAACAGGGAAGACATGGTTTGAAGTCCCTGAAACAATCAAGGTTTCTGTAAAAGGAAATTATTCCTGGCCTACTACAGCCAAAGATTTAACACTGTATATTGCCAAAAAATTAGAAACACATAAAGCTGCTTTAAAGGCAATAGAATTTTATGGCGAAACTGTGAAAAGCCTTCCCTTATCTGGGCGAATAACACTTTGTAGTATGATTACAGAAATGGCTGGAATCATTGGATTTATTCCAGAATGGGAAGAGTCTGTAGAAAAAGAGCTCAAACAGTTTTCTGGACAAAGACTTGTTCATATTCAAGCAGATGAAGGAGCATCTTATGCAGACCATGTGGAAATAGACGTAACAGGCCTTGCTCCTCAAGTGGCTGCACCTTTTTCGCCTACGAATGTCTATGATATTTCAGAAGTTAAAGAAGTAAATATTGATTCTGGCTTTATTGGTTCCTGTACAAATGGCCGGGGAGAAGACTTTGCCCAGGCAGCACAGATATTGAAAGGACGAAAGGTAAAGAAGGGTGTTATGCTTAAAATTGTTCCGGCAACAAGAAGGGTGTATGAAGAGATCCTCAAAAATGGCATTTTAGAGACTCTTTTCGAGAGCGGGGCTATTGTCAGCAATCCTGGATGTGGAGGTTGCGCCGAGGGTCATATTGGATTGACAGGTGAAGGGGAAGTTCAGATTTCAACAGGAAACAGGAATTTTTCAGGAAAGCAGGGGAAAGGGAAGACCTATCTGGCTAGCCCA
>JACUUK010000122.1 GCA_014859315.1 Candidatus Aminicenantota bacterium | reverse complement strand
AATAAAAATAACTGAATCAGGCAAATATGTTGCTCACATTAGTGGGCTGTTGAAATAGAGTGCAAGGGATGCTGCTCGGTTATTCCCACACGTTCAGCCAGCTGTCCATAGCTCAGTTCATCATCTAACAAAGCGATTAAAATTTCTTCGGATGTGGAGACAAAAAGGTTTTCTACACCAGACTTTCTTCGTCTCATCAATATCCAATATTACATGGTGAAAACAACATTATAAGAAGTTTTGAACATGAAAGTTAAAAAGAAAGGGGGAAATTGAGCAGTTAAGCGTTTAAAGGCTTCTTTAGCACTGCTAAGAGTTTAAGAAATGAGCACACCACACTACAGCGCACAAGGCTTCATAAACACACGAATAAAAGAAGCATTAGAAAAATACGAGGAATGGAAAGAGCAAAGGCAAAAGCACAAAAAGACTAACTAAAGGTTATGCATCACGTAAATGTTATATCACTTAAACGCATATTTAATCATGTTTTTAGTTAGCCGTGTTATTAATGATAAAGGAAATTACAATAACCGAGCTTAACGCAACCGTGAAGATAGATGATTTAATCCTTAATGCAAGATTCAGGCTAAGGCCTTCAAAGCGCATATTCTCACGAATAAAAGCCGATTTGTATTTTGATGGGCACCATGTAAAATCGTTCTATCTTGGTATACCTTACTATTTTGCACGTCGAGAAGAATTTCCATTACGATCAATTTTAAGCCTCGAAGAGATTAGCGCGGGGGCGCATACCATTAAGTTAGAGATGTTAGGACTTTGGCATTCTGCGGGGCATTCCGACATTAGAGAAACAACGATTGAGTATCAGCCATTTGTGAAAACGCCAATGGTCAGAGCGATTCCCATTATCAAAAAAATAGAGGGGCCTGACATAGCGGTTGTTACAGACGAAGCGAAGAAATTATACCGAGAAATGAAGGAAAGATGGAAAAAAGAATTGGTAGCTCGAAGAGAACGATGGTAGTGGTAGAAAACGAAGATGCAACCAGTAATATATCTTGTTTATTGGATAGATTCGTTTCCAGGAAGAAGCGAAATTTGAGACTATGAGACTATTTTAGGCGAAAATCTTATCTTTTCCTGAAACAATATCTGAAAGACATGAAGCGATATTCTCGACATGAAACGAATTACAAAGATATTCCTTTAGAGCTTGTTGTACCCAGCGACTTTAATCCGAGGGAACATATTGATTCGAAGTACATAGAAGAGCTTGCGAAAAGTCTGAAAAGGGATGGCCAATGGGATCCAATAATAGTGAGAAGGAATAACGGTGGTATGTATGAACTTATAGCTGGCGAATGTAGGCTGAGGGCTGCGAGATTAGCCGGCCTTAAATCTCTAAAAGCGAAAATTTTAGAAACGAGTGATGATGAGGCTTTACTTTTAGCGTTGAAGACAAACATCATCAGGCGTAATTTAAACCCGGTTGAAGAGGCAAATGCTTTGAAGGAATTGGTCAAGGTTAAGAAAGACTTGAAAAAAGTGATTAAGGTACTTAACAAGAGTAGAACATGGGTCTCAAATAGGCTTAAACTGGCAGAAAACGCAACGGAAGGTGTTAAAAACGCCGTTCTGAAAAAAGAACTGCCTTTACTCTCAGCAATCAAAATAGCAGAACTACCTGAGGGACTTCAAGGACCAGTCGCCAGCAAAGCAATTAGGGAGAGACTTAACTTCAAAGAAGTCGAGAAACTCGTTGAGCTCTTTAAAAAAGCCAGCAATGATGCTGAAGTCGAGTTTTTGCTTCAAACTCCCGTAAAAGATTACATGCGGGCACCTCCATACAGCGGCAAAAGAGCAACAAAATTCCGTTCTGAAAAAGGAAAACCGACTTTGATGAAGTGTGAATGCGGGGCTCTATACATAATCGATTGGGTCGGTCATCGAATGGTAGGTGAAAAGGTGGTAAACCATGAGCGTAACAACAACTTTGAAAACAATTCAAAAGTATTCAAATAACGGTATGGATGTTGTGGTCAATTTTAGTGGAGGAAGATACTCCCTTGTTCTACTTCATCTCGCTCTCAGAGCTTTAGGCAAGGTTAAAGCCGTTTACGTTGACACCACGATAAGTCTCCCAGAATGTAACGAATTTGTTGAGGAGATTTGTGAGGCTTGGGGAGTTGAGCTTATCGTTCTAAAGAGGAAAGATGTAGATTTTTGGGATTTAGTTAAAAGGAGGGGTTTTCCTCACCATAGATTTAGATGGTGCATGAAAGAATTTAAATCCGTCCCCCTCAGACTCTTAAGCCAATCCTTCGATGGAGAGCTTCTTCATTTAGTTGGAACGAGCAAACATGAAAGCTCGTTTAGAAAGAAAGTTTATGACATTAGAGGCATGTACCATTACAACTATTCAATACGAGCATTCTGTCTACATCCCATGCTTGAATGGACTGAAAACATGGTATATAAATACCTTGAATATCACAACATTCCCTTGAATCCATGTTACGAAAAATACTATAACAGTGGCAACTGCTATTATTGCCCATACGTAAGTAGTATGCTCTATTATTCCAAACTCGCGAGTTTGCAACCGAAGCTATTTTCAAAAATCGTCGACGCTGAAAAAGCCATGAGAAATGGCGGAGGCGCCATATACTTGGGCAGAGGAAAAGTTTTACACTTGAGCAAACTTGTTTCTTTGAGCGTCCCCAAAAATGTCAAGCTGCCTTCATGCGAAAAGAAAGCAATGGCTAAGACTTTGTATACTTGTCAGAAAAGATGCCTTATGTAATTATAGATTATGAGACGTTAAGGCATAGACTTTCTTTATATTCACTCTATTCACTAATATTTGACTGTCTCTGACAGCTTATAGATTACGTATAGTATCTAAGAAGTGAAACCAATCTGCCTCATTCACTTCTTTGTCCATTCCATAATACCATCTGTAAAGATAAAAAAATTGACCGAATCCCGTATTCAAAAAAGTCTTCTTCCTCTTTTTACAAGTACGCTTTTCCTTGGACCAGCAACATTCAGCATACAAAACAACTTTCGACGAAAATTTCAAAATTTCTTCAAGATGCTTTTTATGACGCATTGTTGGATAAAGGAATCCGCAGCATTCTATGCAAAACCTTACCTGCTCCTTTGGTACGAGAGTGAAACGCATTACCTCAGTTCTCCACTCATGAAAAGGGCTTCCTTCGTAGACAATTATATCTACCTCAAGTGAAAGTGCACCATCTTCTGTCATTATTTGTCCCCAGCCAACGGAATATTGACGAGGCAAATCTTGACGATTTTCTTCGATAAGGGATGATGAAAAAATGAGTCCTCTTGCGAATAGGAAAAGCGGTTCTTGTTTTTCAAATCTGGAAGTCAAAGGAAAGAGGTCGAGACGATCAATTAACGAGTATAATCGTGCTCTCCGAAGCGTTTTTAACGCCAAAACCCTTCACACCGAGCACTCAACCAATGGTTAGCAGCTTGTTCTGAAGTTCCTTATCTGCTAAGTCTTTCAATTGGATATTTGCAGTCTTAGCTTGGTTTTGCAATGCCTTAAATCCTTCTTCAGAAAGTTTCATAATGATATCGCTGCCGCGCATTCCAAATGACAGAATCAAATGTTTGTCCCATTTCTCGCTAAGTATTGCATAAGCAAGATTTTCTGGAGTTTGTTTTGTTCTTTCAGCTTCTTTTCTTAAAGATTCAAAAGTCTGTTTTTTAAGCTCCATAATAACGATGTGATGTGTTACAATTCTGGTCTTTGATTCTAATACTCTTTGAATTGCTTGTTCAATTTTAACGTTCGGATTTTTCAGCTTATACTCTACAATTGCTCTAACGTCGGATGCTGATAATTTTCTCTCAACTACGGTGTTTGCAAGCTTTATTTGGTCGTCCTCACGATTTTTAAGACGAGATATCCGATATGCTGTATCGACGCTTGTTATCATGTCATTCTGAATCATTTGTTTGATTTCATCTGGTAAATCCCAAATCGCTCCAAATTCCCTCAGCATTTCTGCACTGATGTGTTCTCTTTCCTCACTGATTACAATCTTATTTGCCAGCTCTGTCCATGATCCGTAACGCTCTTTTAAGCGTACGCAGTATTCAGCAATTTTGAGCAGATTTTCAGTTCTTTTCTTCTTCCCAAGATTTGTAAGTAATATAGCGAAAGCCTGATCTTCGTCGAATTCGCTCACGGAAGACCGTCCACTATGCCGGCGACACGAAGCCTCTCATGCTAAGCCAATCAATAACCGCTGTCTTAGCCACATCTTCGCGATCTAAACCTAAATCTTTTGAAGCAGTGTCTAACGCCTTTGCATATTTAGAAGTTAAATGGATAGTTACTCTCTCTTCAACATGGGGTTTTTTAGCTTCCTCTACAAGATTCTCTGCAGGTACTTCCGGCTTTTCCTTGGCAATATCGACTAATCTTCTCTTCTCAGGCGTTGTCATCTTTGTTATGTGTTTCGCTATTTCAACTATTTTCTTTTCGTTCGTGCCCCCAGCAGCTATGGCTCTTTTGGCATCAGTTGGCTTGATTTTCTTCTCTTTAATCATCTCCTTGATAGGCTCCGGAGCCAAACTTAGAGGAAGCCAATTACGTACGGTAGCCTCCGTAATGCCTAATTCTTCTGCTATAAGTTTCGGCGATCCATACTTCATGTATAATGCCTCAATAGCATCAATCAAATCAGCGTGAGGTAGCTCTCTTCTGTGAATGCCTTCACTTAATGACATAATTCTGCCTTTGGTTTCGTCAATTGGACCTGTGATAAGTGCAGGAATTCTGTCCCAGCCCAGTTTTTTACAAGCCAAGTAACGGCGCTGACCAACTATCAACTCATATTTGTCATCTGTCCTAAACACTATGATAGGATGCAAAAGCCCTACACGCCGGATATTAGCCGCCAGCTGGTCGAGGCCTGCTTCGACCTGTCTCGTTCTTACATTTGCTTTGCTAACAAAGATTTTATTTATGGGTATTTCTTCATACTCCATTTCTACCACAATTTACATTTTGTTATTCTTCTGAGCTTATAAAACTTTATCAATTAAAAAACAGCGGTCAATCAAGCCCGCAAAAATCTATTCTCTCATCCATGACGGAAGCCAACGATACTTCAACTTAGCTTCTCGGTAAAGCATCTGCTCCAGTGATGTGGATAGTCTCATCTTGTTATTCGCCAGAAATAACTTTGTATCAGCGCTTGTCAATCTCGTTAGATTTCTGTTCTGCGCCCACTCGATTAATTCCTCAGTCAATAAACCAATATACTCACTAAGCGCCGCGCCTTCAGCTTCTCTCATTTTGGAAGCAATCGCTCGGTCCCAAAACCTTGAAGAAAGGACTGACCGATATTTGTCCATCCAAAATCTCGTAATAAGGTCATTGAACACACGTTTGTTAAGTAAGATTCCCATCGAGTTTTCTCTTATGTAAGTGGCTATTTCTTTGGCCAACGCTTCCGGTGTTTCAGTTTTAAATTTTAATAATTCCATCTCCTCTTTTGAAATCCATTTCCCTTTATATTTGACTAAACCTCTGGCTCTTTGTTCTTCTTCAAAATCCCTTTGACGCCATTTTTCTACTTGTTCTGCAGTGCCCCATCTTGTACGCCTCT
>JACUUK010000121.1 GCA_014859315.1 Candidatus Aminicenantota bacterium | reverse complement strand
TGGATCGATCCGCGGCAGGTTTCCTGCATCCGGATCGCCATTGGGATTGGCATCTTTGACGTCAAAGAGATAAAGAAAATCGTAGCGGTTCATGGTTCCTCCATTGATATTCTTAGTCATTCTTCTTTGGACTTGGTAAACGCCTCTTCGCTCTTGGGACGATAGAAATCCTGCATTTGATGGTAATATCCTAAAGCGAACATTCCTTGATCTGCCAAGTTCAGATGAGCCGGAAAATCCCCAAGGGGCTCGACGATTTCCTGGAGCAACTTCTCGCGGTTGATTTTTCGCCCCCCTTCAAGTTTAGCGAGATGATGCTGATATGTTCTTAAAAGACGGGGAAAAACGCTCCGCGGTGTTGCCGACGCCGAGCTGTAAAATCGATCGCGAATCGTCGCGCCAATACTGCCCAAAGCATCAGCTTGGGTTTTTTCGAGAGTGGCAAACAAGCGACCGATCCGATATGCCGGATCCTTTCTGCCAACATCAAGACTCATGCTTACCTCCCTTTTTTGGTTTCTAACCAACCACCCCTTGATAATGCAAGCTTGGATATAGCTGATTTCCCGATCGTCATGGATGCGTCTGATACGGATGCGTCTGATGACGGCATTATAAAGACCGTCGGGATATTGAACTCCAGTGAGAACGGATCGAAACATTGGGCCTGATAATAAAGGCGGAATATCCTTTGATTCCCGGGCTGTCTCTCTCAGCAGCATCCAGAGAGGAGGGAACTCAGGCTCAGGTCTCTTTGCCCCCTCTCCGAACCGCCGTTCGATGCCCATATCGTGATAATGTTTACGCAAGTTATTCAGCATCTCGCGGATTGATCCGCGGTAGAAGAATCTTACTGAAATCCTTGCCGCATTCGGCGAAAGTGCCAGCAAATAGAATCGGCTCTGATCCAACTCTAAGGCGAGATCGCCGCATTTTTCGATCCCCGTTCTAAGTGTACGAAGAAATACATCCAATTTCTGGCGCAACGCTTCGTCTTGGATGGAATCGGGCGACCTTGGCTCATCGCTGAATTGAGAAAAAATAGCAAAAATATCCTCAACCAACGATGGACGATCGGTCCAAAAGACAACAGTTGCGTCTCCGATCGTTATGCGGTGTTTTGGCCGCATAGGTCCGTCCAGAAGCGCATTGAGAGCCGTTGCATAGTCGAATGCCGCCTCTTCCGTTACCGGCGAGTTGAAGGCCTGTTCTTTTCCATATGATTCATACGCAGCGTCGTTAAATCCGACAAGAGCCGCGAGGGCCTTGCCTCCTGAGACACCTTTAATCATAGGATGGAGCCGGGCGATCGGGCCCCACTTCCCGGTAAGCAAACATTGGCCTACGGGCGTTGTTTGGTCTATGCTTGATGCCTGATTACGCCACCAGTCGTCGATCTTCGGATCTTGATGGACAAACGCCGGCTCACCTGAGATTTGGAAGACGCCGAACCCTGTTGAGATTTCATTGAGAATGGGATGTTCTTTTGCTCGATCCGGTGACCAGGACTCAAGGAAACGGCATACGGCTGAAAAGACAGGGGACCCAATTTCCTTTTCCAACTTTACGTGCCGAGTACGAAAAGCATTAAAAGAAGCACGTGTACGCTCCGGCTTCGGGTCACTTATCCTAAATCCAAGCATGTACCCTGTGTTGTCCCAAAGGAAGCAAGGATTTAAACTCGATCCTGAAGATTTTGTGTCACCAAGCACCCGGATTTGTCTTGGCCGTCCGTTTCGTCTCGTGTCTTGGATGTCCACCAATGATCCATCGGGGCGCAGGACTACCTTAAAAGAAATTTTTTGAAGACTGTACCGGGTCGGCGGGATTTCATATGCAGGATCATCACACAGCCGTCCGTACAATTCCTGCAAGGATTGAAGGATCATCCAATCCTCCTCTCGCCATCCATCAACGGCGGAATAGGAATTACGCCATCATGCATGAAAGCCCTGAAAAATCTCGGGGTAGCGGTTAAGCGGCGGCCTTCGTTCGATTCGATAATGGTACCATGTTTACTATCTTCATGGAATTCAATATCGTGGAGCATCAAGCCCAAATCATGTTCTCCACGCAAGTCCTCAGGGCAGGCGGGAAAACCTTCTGCCAACTCAAAGAATGCGGGAAACTCCCTCGTCCCGAGATACGGCTGATGGAAAAATTGCCCTTTAGCAGCACGCCGATTGAAGGTCTCAATATGTTTCGCTTCCGGATTCTTCAAAGGCATGCCGTCCGCGTCGATGTCCGGACGCAAAATTTCGATGTGTGCTTCGATCCCATAACAGACGTCTCGTAGGATCATTGCCGCGCGCTGCTGCCGATGCTCCTCAACCGATATACCAAGATCGGCTGATTTACCCTTCATTGCGGCGCCTACTGAGCCCTTTACAGGGATTTTCCCGCCGACCTCATTGCGGCGTACGTGGGTGAAAAGAATCGGTTTGAGCACATGGATAGCATTAACAATCCATCTCATACCAGGTTTCCAGTAGATCGCCTCAAGGATGCCACGGGCGGCGCTGGGGGTCATCACATCGTAGGATACCCTTTCCACTTTCATTTCCGGACGATTGAACGAGGCATAAGCGCCCCAAACTCTCAGTTTAACGCTATAAGCCATCGGCCCTCCTTTTTATACAAACAAAGTATCTCCAGTCGGATCATCGAAATGGAGCCCAAAGGCATTCGAATAATGTAACTGGGAACTGATTAAAATCCCCATGCTTCCCTCAAAGACAGGCTCGATAGATATATTCAGTTGCCCTATCCAAGTTTTCAGCGGAATCTGTACCGCGTAGCGCTGCGCAAGGCGAGCGACATCTCTATTCAGCCCCGGCAAGATACGAAGCATCGTGCATAGTTCTCGGCCTTCTTTCTCCCATGGAATTATCACCGGTCTGTTATTCTCGGAGATGATCTTGAATACGCGTGCGACACTCGCGAAGTCGAATAGAAAGGGCAAGTTTTTCTCATGAGTTAAATTAAAAGACCGCAAAACGTTTTTTGCATCCCATCTGTCCGTTTGATCCCAATAGTACAATTTAAAATAGTGTTCAATTGTTTCGAGCTCCAGGAGAGATGCCCCATGGAGATCAAGAACCTGCGCGGCACAATTAGCTGTATCAGCTAGAAAGCGCTCTTTATCTACGTGCTCAGACCTAAAAATATATGTTCTTCCCATTTCCGGCATTCTACCGTTGCGGTTGCATCGTCCTGCCGCCTGGGCTATAGAATCCAGTCCGGCCATGGATCGATAAACGGCAGGAAAATCAACGTCTACACCGGCCTCGATCAGCTGTGTGCTGATCACACGACAACTCCTTCCGTCGGCAAGCGTCTTGCGAATCATGTTTAAAGCCTGGGCGCGATGTGCTGGACACATTAGCGCACTCAGATGGAAATTCCCATTTTCTTTGCCCAGCGACTCCATGAGTTTTCGAGCGTGCCGGCGTGTATTGACGATACAGAGCACTTGATTTTCTTTCTTCAGGCGGGCCACGAGATCGTCGTCGCTCTGTGATCCAAGGTTTTTGACATTCACGCGCTTCAATCGGCGATAAAGCTCTTTTGGATCGGAAACAATCTCGCGGACTCCCTTGATTCCGATCGGGAAATCTGATCGCTTATGAACTGCGGGCTGAGTCGCGGTGCACAGGACAACCGTGGCTCCGTAATTTGTCGTTAATTCGTTCAGCACTCTTAGGACGGGCTGGAGATAATCAACGGGAATGGTCTGGGCTTCATCGAGGATGATTACGGCCCGAGATAAATTGTGAAGTTTCCGGCATACGGATGTCCGGTTGCCGAACAGAGATTCATAAAACTGCACGGAGGTCGTTACGACCAAAGGCGCATCCCAGTTTTCGCAAGCAAGCCGGGAGAATGCGGTTTCCTTTTCCGGGTCGAAATTGCTGTGGTGCTCGATGACAAGACGCTCTCGCGGAATATCCCCGACGAGCTGAATCACCTTCCGGAATTCATCAGCGTTTTGCTCGATGATGGTTGTGAAGGGAAGCACGTAAACAATCCTATCCAAACGGTGGACGATGGCATGGCGTAAGGAGAAGGCTAAGGAAGATAATGTTTTCCCTCCTCCTGTAGGCACCGTCAGTGAGAAAAACCCTGGAGGCCTATTGGAAGCAATCAAACAAGCTTCTCGTACTTTCCTGCGGTCTGCATTTACAGGAGTGCCGTTTTCGGAAAACCGACCGACATATTCCTCCAGAGCCTGTTCCATCCGGACAAGAGTATCGCTCGGAAGCGGAACGCGAAGCGCTGCTTTATCCGGATCCATAAACTGTTCTGTATCGAGGAAATCCGCATCTGCGAGGCAGGAAAAAATCATGCGGATAAAAAACGAAATCGAGAAACCATCCTTACGGCTTAAAGCCTTGGCTAAGAAAGACGGGAGAGTTGGATGATCGGTGTTAGTGATCTCTCCCGGCGCGGTTTTCCAGTCGAAGATGCTCTTTTTTAATCGGTCCTCTTGGCAAACCCGGTCACTGCGCCCATCGAGCATCCCGCTGTGATGGCCAGCAATCGCGTAGGCCAACAAATGACCAAGCAATCTCATTTGAACTACCGCATGTTGTGCGCCGGCCGTTGAGTGGTCCACACGACCGGGAACACTTTCGATATGAGCTTCTGTCCCGTTCACGTTGTGGAGATATGCCTGAAATTCAGATGAATATTTTCCGAGATCGTGCCAGAGCCCGGCAAGGTATGCCCAGTCGTATGCTCCGAAGGCGGAAGCAAATTCACCCGCTCTTCGTCCTACCTCTTGCAGGTGCCGGTCAAGCGGCTGCCATTTCTCCTGAGCTTCCTGCGGAAGGCTGTGCGCATAATAAAACATGGGCTTAGGTCTCTGGCCGCTGTAACATACTCATTATCGGGAGATTGTAGGTAGCTGCTGTTCCACCGTTGAGCTTCGCTCGTTCTTCTATGGGGGAAGGCATCTCCACGAGAAATCCCCAATTGTAGTTGCAAATAAAAATAGCTAAAGTACTTCTATCACACCAGGAAATAGAAAATCAACATGCCTACCGACCCTTGGCCGCTTGCGCCTGGTAGAGCTTCTTCAGCATCAGGGCGTCCCCTTCGAGGTTGGGGCTCTCGCAGATGACCAGGCCCTCGACGTCGAGGTCGCGCAGGGCCTCGAGCCACTCGTCGTAGCGGAAGTCCGCTTCCTCGAGGTTGAGGTGTTTGATCTCGCCCTTTCCGCCGTAGTGGATTCCGGCGACGTGGATGTGGGCATTCTTGAGGGCCCGCGGCCCGAGCTTCCGGGCGACCTTGCTCAGGACCCGGTGGAAGTCGTCGTAGGAGTTGACTTTTCCCTCCCGGGCGTGGAGGTGCGAGAAATCGAGGCAGGGCTGGAGGCCGTCGAGGTCGCGGCACAGCGACAGCACCTCGTCGAGGCTCCCGAACTGCGATCTCTTGCCCATGGTCTCGGCGCGCAACGTGATGGGCATCCTTTCGGAGCGGACAATGGACATGACCGCGGCCAGCTCCCGCTTGACCGCGGCATAGGCCTTTTCCGGCGGGTCCTGTCCGTAGAAGGCGGCGTGGAAGACGACGCTCGCCGCCCCGCAGGCGGCCCCGACGCGGGCTGACTTGAGGAGACGCTCCTGACTCGCCAGCCGCTTGCCGGCGTCCTCGGAATTGAGGTTGATGAAGTAGGG
>JACUUK010000120.1 GCA_014859315.1 Candidatus Aminicenantota bacterium | reverse complement strand
ATATAAAATGGAAAAGACTATAAGAGAAGGGAGAGCATGGGTTCTTTTGGATGAAGATAACAGATTGATTGAAAATATCGACACGGACCAGATTTATCATAATGCGTTTCTTCATATAACCGATACACAAAAGATGGGCCAATATGCATTTGGAAATTTGAAGGGTTGGGAAGATTTTCCAAAGAAATCCCATCCTGGAGATATTATTTTGGCAGGGAGAAATTTTGGAGCTGGCTCTTCCCGACAACAAGCCGTGCATTGCTTTATTGCCTTAGGCATAGGGCTGATTATGGCCCCTTCTTTTGGAGCGATTTATTTCCGGAACGCCGTAAATTCTGGATTTCCTGTGATTAAGTGCCCAGGCCTTGAAGAGCTTGTAAAAAAGAAAACCATCGTGAGTGGAGATATGATTAGGGTCGATTTAAGAACAGGCGAAGGGAGGAATCTCTTTAAAAACATAGCATTTGCCTTTGAGCCAATGAGTGGTGTGCAGTATGAAATTTTTCAATCAGGCACTTTGTTTCAATATGGAAAAAAATTAAATCATGGGTAGTGAGCCATGAAAATACTTGCGGTAGATACAACAACATTTGCAGGTTCAGCCGCTATCTTGGAAGACACAAAGCTTCTCTCTGAGGTGAATATAGAATCTTCATTATCTTTTTCTGAAAGACTGCTTCCGTCCATTCATTGGATGTTGCAGGCTACTGAGTTAAAGCCAGGAGACATCGATGGCTTTGCTGTTGCCGCAGGACCTGGCTCCTTTACAGGGATTCGAATCGGGATAAGCACTGTTAAGGCTTTTGCATATGGTTCACAGAAACCTGTTGTTGCAGTTTCCACACTTGAGGCCTTGACTTTAAAACTACGTCAGCCTCAAAAGCGGCTCATTTGCCCCATTCTCGATGCAAAAAGGGGCGAGATTTATGCAGCTCTTTTTGAAGTGTGTGGGAAGAATCTGCAAGAGCTTATTCAACAAGCAGCATACAATCCCGATTATTTTTTATCTCTATTGCCAGCTCACAGGATTATTAATTTCATTGGCAACGGCATCAATCCATATAGAAATAAAATTTTTCAATATCTAAAAGATAAAGCAAGGCTCTCTACTCGAACCGTTTTCATCGCAAATGAGGTAGGCTTATTAGCGTATGAATCATTCCGTAAGAAAAAAGGCATCAAATTAAATGAAGTGACTCCTATTTACCTTAGAAAATCTCAGGCGGGGGAAAAACATAAGTAAAGCAAAACTTCCTCAAGATTCCTTTTTTTTGAGAAGAATGGAGGAAAAAGACCTGCCTTTTGTTTTAGAAATCGAGCGCCTGTCTTTTTCAACACCCTGGCCTGAAACTACCTTTAAAGGGGAAATTGAAAATTATCCGATTTCCAATCCCTATGTCATTATTTATAAGCCTCAGGACAAGGTGATTGGACATATAATATATTGGCGAGTTCAAAGTGAAGTGCAGATAAGCAATGTGGCTATCCATCCAGATTTTAGAAGAATGGGAATAGGCAAAAGTGTATTGGAGGAAGTGCTTTCGCATGTCAAAAAGCATGGAGTTCAGTTTGTAGCACTTGAAGTAAGGCCTTCTAATTTTGTAGCCCGATCTCTTTATAATAAGCTCGGCTTCAAAGTCATTGGAATACGGAAAGATTACTATCATCAGCCGAATGAGGATGCCTTGGTTATGGGAAAAAACTTAGTTTAATATTTCACTTTTAAAAGACATAAGCCATGAGCAGGAGCTGTTGGGCTTAGAAGTGTTCTCTTCTTGTTCTTAAATAATTCTTCAATTTTTTCAGTTTCCATACGTCCTTTCCCAATTTCAAGTAGAGTTCCAACCATTGTACGAACCATATATCTTAGGAAGCCATTAGCTTCTACAGTATAAATGATCTCATGACCGCTTTCATGAATCTCGGAGCGCAGGACTTTTCGTATAGGATATAAAAGCCTGTTAGATGAAAATGGAGTAAAGTCTGCTTCCCTGATAAAGAGTGGAGCGGCTTTTTTCATTGAGGGAATGTCAAGGGGAAAAGGCACATGAAGAACATATCTTATTTTAAAAGGGCTGATATTTGGAGAATTGTGGATTCTGTACATGTAAATTTTTGACTTTGCCATTTTTCTTGCATGAAAATGAATATCTACCTCTTTAAGAGAAACAATCCTTATGCTCTTGGGAAGATTGGCATTAAGGGCAGTTAAAAGACTTTCTTTAGAAAGATTTAAATCTGCTTTAAAGTGTGCTACCTGTCCGCATGCGTGAACACCTGCATCTGTTCTTCCTGCCCCAATCACAGGGATGTGTTTACCTGCGATTTTATCTAATGCCTTTTCAATGAGTCCTTGAATAGTTTTTTTATCTGGCTGTTGCTGCCATCCGTGATAGTCTGTGCCATCGTAGCTGATGACGAGTTTGTACTTTTGCATTTGTGTAACGCCTTATATATTTATTGTTTCGAGTTATTCATCTGAATTATAAAAAAATAAGAAAGACAATAAGCCAGTTGTATTATTCAGTATCAAGGGGATAAAATTCTTTCCAAGCAAGTTCGAAAGCTTCTTTTGCAGTTTCTGCTTTAATAACACTTGGAATATCCCATGTTCTTAATCCTATAATTTTTTTCCTGTAAATTGTTCCATATGCGATTTCACTAAGGGTTCCAAACTCTCCGTCGATAGCGATTAAGACATCTGAATTCATAGCCACAAGAGAGTTCCGGCTGTATCCTAATCCAGTTGCGATAGCAATATCTATGTATGGGTTGGCTTCCTTAAAGGAATTCCCTGGAAGAATTCCAATGGTCAATCCACCTGACTGCTTGGCGCCGCGTGCTGCTGCCTCCATCACGCCACCCAATCCTCCACATATAAGAATCGCTCCTTTTTCTCCGATTAGCTGACCGATTTTGAAAGCATCGCCTTTTGATTTCGTATCGGGCTTAGCTCCTCCTATGACACCGATCCTTAATTTGTCTTTTAATAGCATGAAATTTTACCTTTCTTTTATCTAAATAGGATTTAAGATATTATCTAATTAACACATGAGAGATATTATTTCAAATGCCGAGGACAGTGAGGAGTGAGGAGTAAGGAGTTAGGAGTGGAGAGAGAAGAGTGAGGGGAGGAGGGAATGAAATGTGCATGATTTTGGGTAAAATGTTGAACCAATGCTTTAAATGAATTAAAATGCCCCAATGGAGTTCTCGTTATGCATATGAAAAATCGGATTGTATGGACCCTTTTTATAACACTTATTCTTGGAAGTTGCCAAAGATCGCATAAGTCGGATTTTCAGTTGTATCGCTTTATTGACCATTTAAATATAGAAAACATTCAATCTTCCCCTTTCTTTCAGATTCAAGATAAAAAAGAAGTCAGGAATTTAATATTTCCTAAAAAGTCATTTCCAATACAAGATTTAGGAGTTGGGGAGAATCCTTATGAGCTCAAAAGAAAGTTAAGAGTCGGAGGAATAGAAAGGAATGTTCTTTTTGCTCCTCCGAAAAGTCAATTCAGCTACACATTAGATATATCGCAGGATTCGATCTTAGAATTTGGGATTGGTATTATTAGTGAAAAAGATTCAGTGGAAATTCAAAGAAATACCTCGAGTAAGGAAAATGGCGTCAATTTCCGTATTGTGCTTGAAATTGATGGAAGGAAAAAGACGATTTTTCAAGAATACCTTTCCTCTCCCCAAAAAAAACAAGAGCCTTCTTTATCTTTTTCTACACATACGATTGATCTTCCCTATAAGCATAAAAAAGCCCGCATAATATTTATAACCAAAGGAGGAGAGAAAAATATTTCCTTTTGGGCTAATCCAGTCCTATATACGAAAAGGAAGAATGTTCGCAATGTTGTTTTAATTTCCCTTGATACGCTCAGAGCGGATCATTTGGGATGTTACGGCTATAAAAGGCCAACAAGCCCTAATATTGATGCATTAGCTCTTGAGGGCATGCAGTTCTTGAATGTTTATGCCCAATCCCCATGGACCTTGCCATCTCATATATCTCTTTTTACTTCTCTAAATAATATTAATCATCAGGTGTATTATGATGATGAAAAAATGGATCCATCTCTTATAACAATGGCTGATGTCCTGCGGAAAAACCAATTTTTTTGTTCGGCGATCACTGGTGGAGGGTTTGTTAGCGCGGTTTATGGATTTTCCAAAGGATTTGACACGTATAATGAAGGGGCAGGAGGAGTCTTTCAGCAAAATGCAGCCGAGCTTACAAGCAAAGCTGTTTCTGAGTGGCTCGATAAAAATAGCGGAAAGAACTTTTTTCTTTTTATTCATACATACCAACCTCACAATCCTTATACATGCCCTTATCCCTACAAATCCATGTTTCTTGAAGAAGGAGCAAAATGGACACATATTGATTTGCTTAGTCATTTAGGAGGGAAGCCTTCTCTTTTTAAGGGGCTTTCTGAAGAGGAACGTCAGAATGTCATCAGTCTCTATGATGGAGAAATCCGTTATACAGATGAGACTCTCATCGGACCTCTTTTAAAGAAGCTAAAGGGGCTGGATATTTACGATCAAACTATGATTATCTTGACAAGCGACCATGGAGAAGAATTTTATGAACATAATAGCTGGGGGCACGGGCAGAACCTTTATGATGAATCTCTGAAAGTTCCTCTTGTTGTTAAATTTCCAGGTTCCAGGTTTAAAGGAAAAAAAATTTCAAGCATTGTCCGCCTGGTTGATGTTTTTCCTACGGTTTTAGATGAGCTGGGAATCAATGCTTCAGATTTAAACTTGGATGGGGAAAGCTTGTTTCCTATGATAGAGGAAAAAGAAGAAAAGGACAGGACTTTTTTGGCTGATATAGGGGGAAATTTATTGAATTCCCATATTCCCCAAAAAATAGCAATGAATTCAGGAAAAAATAAACTTATCCTGAACAAAAAATTCACTAAGGAAGATTTGGCTTTTTTCATTTATCCGCCGCCAGACATGCCTCCTTTAGAATTATATGATTTGACAGAAGACCCTTTTGAAAAGAAGAATATCATTGAGGATAACTCCTCCCTTGTCAAACAGCTTCTCAGTAATATAAATGAAATATATAGTAAGCCAGGGAAAAGAAAAACAGGTAAGCCTGAAATTGATGAAAAATTAAGGGAACAATTGAGGGCTTTAGGATATATTCGTTAGAAATGAATTTATTAGAAAGGCAGGTCCATGACTCATTTTCTTGAAATTAAATGTTTAGAAAAGGAAGAGGAAAAAAGAATCATTGCAGAAATTGAAGAGAGAATCTTACAGAAAAAAAAAGAAGGCCTCCTTACAGAAAAGGAGATTAAGGAAATTGGTGCAATGAAACTGAACCCTCTTCCTGATATTCAAGATGTTCAGAGTGTTTATGAAGATATTATCTTTAAAAATAAACAGAAGCTTTAAAAGAATGGATTTGTTCAAAAAAAGGAGCATTCCATGAATGAAGAAAAAAAGGAAAGAGAATTTATTCAGGAGGTAAATGAAATCAAGGTTGATTATGAAAATATTGATGTAGAGGACATAATGGCGCAGATTAAAAGAAAGATTGCGTCTCAGGAGAAAAAAGAACCTGAACAGGAAATTGATAAAGAAGAATTACAGTTTTCTTCAGGGCCTTATGCCCCTGAACCTTCTGAAGGCTATGGGATTAAATTGAAAATAAAAAGAATATTGCTAAA
>JACUUK010000008.1 GCA_014859315.1 Candidatus Aminicenantota bacterium | reverse complement strand
GTGTCGGCATAATTTATGAATAATTCAGGCTAATAAATGGAGGTGTTACATGGGGAAATATTTAGCCATCCTTGGAGGCCTGGTCACAATGGCAGGCGGTGTCCTTCTGGTCATCTTTGTATGGTGGCGGGAATTCTATGAACTTGTTTTTGGTGTCATTCCACCTTTACTGTTTTTTGGTGGGGTAATCGCATTTATTGCTGGAATCAGCAGCATCAAAGATTCTATTAGAACCAAAAAATTAGAGCAAGAGCTTAAAGAAGAAGAGAAAGAAGAATAAAAACATTTCTTAAAGATTAAATAAACTAACTCTTTTTCTTTTTTTTCTTGACTTTATGTTTTGGTGTAATTTTTAAACAAATTACACTACGTGAAATAAATAGTACAAGCTTAATGTTTGGAAATAAAGCATGCTTGCCAAACTTAAAACACCTGTGATAATATTTTTTAAGTGGTTCGCATCGCAATTTCCCTTTTAACCGTCATTACTTTATTTGCCTCTAATCCTATCCCTTCAATCGAAATGTCCTTTCTCCAGAACAGCCCAAAAATGCTGTATACTCAATTTGCATCAAAAGGCCACATTAATATTTCCTTCCCAGAACCTATTTCTTTTTCAGACCAAATCTCAAACCAGCAAGCTTTTTTTCTTTTTCATGAAATATTTTCATCTTACACTACCCTCGAATTTTTTTCTGAAAGGCATTTTTTATTTCCTGAAGGAACAAGCTCTATCCTTAAAGCCAGATGGTCATTTAAAGACAATAAAAATAATAACCAGTATGTGTTTCATGTTTTTTTCTTTCTTATCGCGAATGATTCCTCAAAAACAGAATTGGGCCAAAGCTCCTTGAAGATATCGGAAATCAAGGCAGAAAAAATATGAAATTCCTCAAGACAAACTTTCCTTGTAAGACTATCTTTTTTTACGGATTTGTAGCCAGCATCTGCATCTCTGTTCTTATCCTTACACTTTCTTTCCTTCTCCCGGCATTGATATCTTCCAACTATTATCAGAAGTCCTTGGAAGAAATCCGGAGGACATCTATATCTATAAAAAAAGAATTTTCCCAGCTAATAGAAGAAATTCATATAAAAAGTAATTTTTTGTCAGCGCATCCTTTTCCTGAAAATAAAGACAAAATATTCGACCTGTTCAAGCAGTTCCCACTAAACACAGAAAAAGAAGGGATTGCTTACTACAACAAAGATGGAAAACTTACCTTATGGCTGGGTAACGTTGTTGATTTAAATAAATTCTTTCAGCATCCAAAAAACATACCTTTTCTTCAAAATTTTTCTCTTTGCATTCAGGACAAAGCATCTGTTTTTCTCGTTTTTTCTAAACCAGTAAATAATAACAGCTATGTTGTTTTTTACCGCTTGTTAGCTTTCCTCCCACAGTTCCAGACCAAATATCTTAAAGAATATCATTTTCTAAATCCAAATTACCTGAGAAATTGCGAGATTGACTATTGGGATTTCCGTGAAGATGTCTCTGCTTTTGAAAAGATTTTTGCAAAGTTCAACGATGAATATATCGGGCAACCGCCCCTTCAAGGCGACATACAAACCATATTTTTTCCTTTGAGAAGCGAAGAAAATAAAATTGTTGCCACAGTCACGCTCACATCGCCGCCTTTGCCTTCGAAAACATCAAATCAAAGAGAATCCCTTCTTCTGTTATTTCATTTTTTCCTGGGCCTCTCCCTGGTTTTCCTGATATTCTACATCATTAAATCCACATCCTTTTTTCAAAAAACTAAATTTTTGCCCTGCCTTTGCATTGTTTTGTCTTTGGGAATATTAAGGTCGCTCTTTCTCCCTTTAAGCCAATTGAAAAAGATCCAAGCCCTTGATATTTTCTCCCCTTCTGTAAGTGGTTTCTTTTCTTTTTTGAATTTCACAAAATCTCCAGCAGATATTTTCTTAACCGCATTTTTTCTTTTTCTAATCATATGCTGCGCATTCATATATATTCACAGGCGGCTTTTTACTGCAAATAAAAACCATGCTCCTTTACTGCGATGGATTACACTTCCTTCAGCACTTTTGGTCTCCTTTGTCCTTATTGCTACACTTCAAGAAATCCTCAATCGTATCGTATTCCATTCAAGTCTTAACCTCTTGCGGTTTTCCTGGAGCGCATCTTTTATACTTTTGCATATCAGTATTATTCTCTTTTTCCTCATATTCTTTATCGTAAGTCTTACATGCATTAGAATTGTTTCCAAATATTTTCCTAATATGTTCTATCCATTAGTCATGTTTTCCCTTTTGTTTTTAGTTTATTTTCTTTTATTCAAAAAATATTTTCCTACCGCAATTCTCCTTTTTCATGCGGCATTGATTCTCTTTATCCTTGTATTAGCTTTTTCTCCGAAAACCACAAGGCAAAGAATTGCTCTATTTACAGGGTTTCTTTTAATGACATTATTGATATATTTCTCCATTCACCTGACGTCCTCATATCGAAACCGTTCCATTCTTCAGAACTCTCTTCAAAACATCATAAAATCCCAGGAACAATGGGCTCTTTTTTTCCTCGAAGATTCGTTCCAGGAAATCGATAAAAGACAAGCCCAACTCCTTGCTCTTATGCATGGCATCGGCGGCTCCCAAGATTTAGCTCATTCAATCTGGGAAAGGACTTCCCTATCTAAATTTAATTGGTATTCAAGTTTTGAAATCTTCAATCCCGAGGGAAAAATCCTTTCCAGTTTCTCCTTGAATATTCCTGAAATATATCAGACCGATTTTACCTTTCCTTCGAGTCCTCAATGGTCTATATCTCAACAAAATATTCAATTCATGGGGAAGGAAAAAGCTTTTCTTATAGGATACAAAGACTGGTTTGAAGACAACTCATATGCAGGCAGGACAATTCTGTACATATCTGTTGACTATGACATGCTGCCTTTTCTGTATTCTGCCAATCCTTATTTCGAACTTCTCAGAGTAACGTCCTTGCCTTCCCTTGAGCAAATCGATTTTGGCTTTGCCATCTATGATTTAGATGGAAAATTCATTTTCAATCCACACAAATTGTCTTCTGGAATATCTGTAACCCTTCTTCAGAAAATTCAATCATCTGAAGATTCGATTTGGATCACATTCAAAGATAAAAATAAAAAATTTACTGGTTTATCCTTTAAGCATAACAAAAGAATCTATTCCTTGTTCATTGTAGAGAAAAGCATTTTCAAATGTTTTGTAGACCTGTTGAAGCTATTACTTTTCTATTTATTACTTTTTTCTATAGTAGGATTTCCTGCATCTTTAATTTTAAGCAGAAAAAAAATTAAAAATCCATTCTGGTCATTCTCAAATCGGGTGTATATATCGTTTATTGCCATTGCTCTCATTCCTCTTCTTCTTTTCACGCTTTCCACAAGAAACTTTTTCAACCAACTCTTCACACAAAAATTTACAGAAAATGCCGAGGAGCATGCGAACATTGCCCATCGGGTTATGGAAGATTATATCTTCCTTCAAAAAGAAGAAGGGATACCATTGAGTCTCATCCCTGAAAACCTTCTCACATGGATAAGTTCGACAATATCCAACGATGTCAACTTTTATCAGGATGGGAAGATTGTTTCATCCAGTCGCCGGGAATTTTTCGACTATGGCCTTTTGCCAGAACTTATCGATGGCGAGGTATATTATAAAATCCAACGTGAAAACAATCCATTCTATACCCAAACACAAAAAATCGGCTCCTATTCTTTTCGTACATTAACAATTCCTTACCCATTCCAAGAATCGCTTCTGCTCATTTCTCTTCCATTCCCTTTAGAGAGACAGGAAATAAGCAAAGCAGTCAATGAACTAATAGATTTCTTTTTCTTTATCTCTGTATTATTTATAGTTATCGTTTTCTTCTCTGCAAGAGCTTTAGGAAGAACAATCATTTTGCCTATAAAAAAGCTCCTTAAAGGGACGAAAGAAGTCAGCTTAGGAAACCTTGAAACCTCTCTTTCTTATAAGCCGCAAGATGAAATGAAGACGTTAATCGATGGCTTCAACACTATGGTAAAGAATCTAAAACAGCACCAGCAGGAACTTGCGGAAATAAGTAAAAAAGTGGCCTGGGCAGAAATGGCTCGAAAGGTTGCGCATGAGGTGAAAAATCCCCTTACTCCTATACAGCTTTCCGCAGAACATTTGGTAAAAGTCTATGAAGATAAAAAGGGAAATTTCGAAGATACCTTAAAAGAATCTGTTACTTATATCATAAAAGAAGTTGAAAACCTGCGGAAAACCGCTCAGGATTTTTTAGAAATTTCCAAAGAACCTCCTATGAAAAAAGAAGCTGTTAACGTAAAAAAAGTTCTTCAGGAAACTATTCATCCTTATAAAAATATTCTATTTGACAGAATCACTTTTAAAGAAACCTATACAGGTGATGATTTCACTATTATTGGAGAAGAATCAAAAATAAAAACAGCTATTCGCAATATAATCACAAATGCAATCGAAGCAATCCCTGATCATGGAGAAATCCTTATAGATGCCAGCAGTTTCAAAACACAAATACTCATAAAAATCAGAGACACAGGAATCGGCATCCAGAAAAACCTTCTCAAGAAAATCTTTGACCCATACTTTTCCACAAAAGATGTAGGAACCGGCTTAGGACTTCCTATTGCCAAAAAAATCATCGAAAACTCTCGAGGCTCTATCATGGTTTTAAGCGAGGAACACAAAGGCACCTCTATCATCATAAAACTTCCGAGAGCGAAACAATAAAAAATTTTTCAGATACCACAAATATGGGCTGGCATTTTTTTTTGATTTATGAAAAAATTAGTTCCCTTATGATTTCAAGAAAAATAAGAATCATTTTCTTAATCTTATTTTTAACTATCATAACTTTTCCCCTGAAAGCTGAAAAAATAAGCCTGAAATTCAGTTTCAATTCAAACTCTATTCCCAATGGGGACCTAAACGAATGGATCGAGTCATATAATTTACTCTGGAGGGATTGGGCTCAACTAAAAGGAGGAACTTTAAAAGGGCAGTTTAAACCTTTAGATTTTGGCTCCAATATAGAAATAGGACTTCAAATCCCTATTTTTCCAGGATTTGCACTAAATATCAGCGGAAGCCAATTCGCAAGTAAAGAGGAAGGAACGATAGCATTTGCAACAGAAACAGGAGCACAAGTTGAAAATCATTTCATCAGAAACGAAATAATAGCATTACCTTTTAAAGTAGGATTCAGCTATTCTTTTCCGATGCCGTTTCTTCCGGATTTTTCTGTTTACGGAAATATTGGGAGGCACATCATCTTTGTCCAATATAAATCAAAAGAAAACTACGATTCCTTTTTCTCATTCATGGGCAGAGACTTTTATTACTGGTATAAGAAAGAAAATACTTACAGGTCAGAATCTTTAGGTTATTATGCATCACTTGGAGCAGAATATACATTATTCAAATACATTGCATTTATGGTTGAAGGAGAAAAAGTTTGGTCAAAAACAGACGGATTCAAAGGAGCTTATACTTATGAGGACTATAGCGGGAAACGTGAGTCTGGAAAAGCCTCTATATATTTTTACGAAAGTAACGAATGGCCACTTGACAACTATTATTATGTCCTATCAGGGCAAAAAGAAAGACCTGAAAATGAAGATGTAAGAAACGTACGGCAGGGCGAGCTAAATTTTGGCGGTTTTGTATTTAAGATAGGAATAAAATTTAAATTCTAAAATAAACTGATTTCACCACCTATCTTAAGAAACATTGTTAATTTGACATATCCCATAAATTCCTCTACAGTGAATCCGTGCTGCAAAACCTACTAAGAATAATTTTTTATGCTGTTCTTTTCTACCTTATTTATCAGCTAATTCGTTTTTTCCAAGCAATTTATAAAGCCACCAAGCCACCACCACCCAAAAAAACCCTTCCAGGGATTATGGTCAAAGATGAAATGTGCAACACATACATCCCCAAAGAAGATGCTATTAGGGAAATTCATCAAGGGAGAGAATATTTTTTCTGCTCTAAGGAATGCCAACAGAAATTTTTGGAATCAAAAAAATAAAACAGTGGTTTTCAACTTTGGTTCCCCTCTTTTGTGGCTTTAAATGATATCCATTCAATGACTCACAGAGTCAAACTCCATGAGTCAATCGTGACTGTTTCTTCAAGAGTATGCTGTTCATGCTCAAAATTAGCTGGAACAACAAAAGTATCTCCTTCGCTTACAATAAATTCCTCTTTTCGATTATCTCCACTTATGATGATTCTTTGCTTCCCTTTTAGGATTGTTGTAACCTGTTCATGAGAGTGTTTATGGGGTGGAACTTTAGAGCCCTTTGCATATTCAAATTTCGCCATGAGTACATCTTTTCCACAACCAAGAGTATGACGAAAGACTCCCTTAAAAACCTCGACAACCGGCCGGTCTTTCTTTTTGATTATTGGCATCCTCACCTTCCCTTTTTATAATATTTCCCAAGAACTTCTCAAGCAATTATAATAAATTAACTTTCTCATGGTTTCGATGATTCTGATCTTTTGTTTTATTAAGAACAACTCTCTTACCATGTTATTCTGAAGTCAGAAAATTCTCCCTTATACTGTTCCCATTCAACCTCGACATCATTAACCCATGATAATGGGGGGCCTTCTTTCATCTTCCCTATTAGATGTTCAATTTTCTCTTTCTCCCCCTCAACAAGGGCTTCGATACGACCGTTAACCAAATTTTTAACCCATCCAGTTAGGTTAAAGGAACCAGCATATTGCCTGATATAATCACGAAAACAGACGCCCTGAACACGACCAGAAATAAAAATATGTGCTCTTGCTTCCATTTTGAATTGAATTTATATTATCATAATTAAAAAAAAAGGAAAATATTTAAACCTGAATGTGAGAAGTTAGGAAAGCAGGAATCAACAGAAAACGATATATTACAAATGAAAAAAAATCTTTTATCTATTGCCGGAGTTGACCCAACGGCCGGAGCAGGAATATTTTTAGACCTGAAAGTTTTTCAGAATTTAGGATTCCATGGAATAGGTCTTGTCACATCAGTAACATCTCAAAACACACAGTGTGTTAAACAAATTCATTGCCTGCCCTCAGAATTCCTTTGGAGTCAATACCAAACTCTCCATGAAGACGTAGAAATATCTGGAATCAAAATAGGCATGTTAGGATGTCAAGCAAACATTCAACCGATAGAAAGAATATTAGCTGCAAACTCAGGCATCCCTGTTGTAGTTGACCCAGTCTTTAAATCCAGCTCAGGCATGTGGCTTTTAGAGCGAAAGGCAATTCCTGAATTCATGGAAAAGGTCTCAAAATATGCCTTCATTCTTACTCCAAATTTGGAAGAGGCTGCTTTAATTTTAGGCAAAAGGGTGGAAAACTTAAAACAAATGAAAGAGGCAGTAAAGAAAATTTATACTACATATCATATTCCCTGCCTTCTTACGGGTGGGCATCTAAAGGAAAACCCAACAGATTTGTTATATAATGGTAAAGATTTTCTTTGTTTCAAAAATGAGAAAGTTGACAAAAAAGTCCATGGCACTGGATGTTTTCTTTCATCAGCGCTTTTATGTTTTCTTGTTAAGGGCCTTTCGATAGAGAAAGCAGCGTTCGCTGCTAATCAGTTGACAAACAAAGCCATTATAAACGCATCTCCAACTGGACACGGCCAGCAGGTTATTACATTTCCGCTTGAACATCAAAGCTGAACTTCTCTGGGCACACCCTACTGCTTTTTCCATTAAAAGTTTCATGCAATTTTTTCTTCTTCCTCTTCAAAAATCATACGCATCTCTCCGGAAGAAGTTGCTTTTTTTATTCTCTCTACAAATTTAGTCTCTTTAATCAAACGGCATATATGGGCAAGAGTTTTTAATTGCAATCCTGGATTTTTTTTATCTCCTAAAAGCAAAAATAAAATATGAGTCGGTTTTTTATCAAAAGATTCAAAGTTTACGCCCTCCCTTATTTTTGCAATTGCGAGAAATGGCTCATAGAATTCATTAATCAAAGCATGAGGGACAGCAATTCCTTCTGTAATTCCTGTGCTTCCAAGGCGTTCTCTTTTTAAGAGCTCTCTGAGAACAAGCTTGTCATTAGAAATCAAGCCTTTCTTCTTCAATGCAGAAACAAATTCTTTCAAAACAAATTCTTTATTACCGGGTTTTAGGTCAAGCAAAATATGATCATCTTTTAAAAAACCGTTGATTCTCATTTTTTTCCCCTGTTCGCCTACGGATTTTTTTTACTGGATAATTTCATCTGCTCTTTTTAAAATCTCTTCAGAAAAATGAACTTTCTGTTTTTCTGCGTTTTTAAGATTAAGATGTAATTTAACATCCTCCATGTATTCAAATGGGATGTCTGCTGGGCTTTCTCCATTCTTTACCCTTAATGCAATTCTACCTGCTTTGTATCCCATATCAAAAAAATCCCATCCTAAAGCTGCACAAGCCCCTAATTTTGTTGATATAAGAAATCCACCAAAAAGAGGAATCCTATTATCCGCTGCAACTTGCCCCAATGCTTCAAAACAGGCGTTTATCGTATTGTCTGATATTTGATAAATAATATCGATGTTTTTATTGATGAGTATTTGCGTCGCTAATAGAACTTCGTTTGGATTTTGAATCGGAATTGCCTTTATTTCAAAACCCAATTCACTCGCACTTTCCTGGGCCAAGCTCAGATAATATTCTGAGTTCAATTCTGAGGGAGTCCACAAGGTTCCAATCCTATTGATATTAGGCATAACTTCTTTTATGAAAACCAAACTTTGTTTAATAGGCCCTTTTGAAGAAACCCCCGAAACATTTCTCAAATGGTCATTGTCAGAACGTCCTGCTCCTGCTAAAAATGGATTCGCAACAGAAGAAAAGACAATTGGGATACCTCGCGTCGCATGAATGGAAGCTTGCAGGCAGGGTGTGGAGAGGGCCACAATTATATCGACCTTTTCAGAAACAAATTCCTGTGCTATCCTTTGTACTTCCGGGAGGCTTCCCTTCCCATTTCTCAAGATGAGTCGGATGTTTTTTCCATTCACATATCCATTGTCTTCTAAACACTTAATAAATCCCTCACGTACAAAATTCAAATGTGGTGCATCATTCACCTGGAAAATTCCCATAGTATAAAGGTTTTCTTTCTTTTGTTTGCAACTAAGAAAAATAGTGAAAATCAACAGGAAGAGTAGACAAGTTCTTTTCATTTAAGCTTCCTCATTTTCCTAAACATAATAATCAAAAAACATCAGCGGAGCAAATATTTTACATAGATTTTTTGTTTAAGAAAAGCATAAAAAAAATAGACAGAAAACTTTAAAATGTACAAAGAATTTGCCTTGATTTTTTCAGTGGCCTCTATTTTTTAGGCGGAGTTTTTTTTACTTCGCTTAACTCTGGTTTTTCTTGACATTCCTTTTCAAACGCTAAGTCTCGTAGCGTATTCGTGTATTCTTTTGCTTGAAATCTATAAGTAAAATTTGTGTGCTCTTCATACTGTCCTTCGAGCAAAGCAACAACATCTTCAACAAACACCCTTTCCTCATCTGTCGGAACGATAAATACTTTCACCTTAGAGTCGGAAGCAGATATATCACATTCAGCGTTTCTTGTCTTTGCTATTTCATTTTTTTCTTTATCGTATTTAATTCCAAACAATTCAAGCCCGTCCAGCGATTTTCCTCTAATAATACTGCTCATTTCACCGACCCCTGCTGTAAAAACGACTGCGTCAACTCTTCCCAATGCAGCAGCATATGCACCAATATATTTTTTTATGCGGTATGCCTCAATATCTATGGCTAATTCACATCGCTTATCACCTTGTTCAGCTGCTTTCTGTACGTCTCGCCTGTCTGTGTACTTCCCAGTTATTCCTAAGATACCTGATTTTTTATTAAGCACATCATATATTTCTTTTGTAGTCTTACCTTCTTTATCGATAATATAGAAATCAATGGCTGCATCATGGTCTCCTGCTCTTGTTCCCATAACAAGACCTTCTAATGGAGTAAAACCCATAGAAGTGTCATAGGAAATCCCATTCTTCACTGCGTTTATTGAAACTCCGTTTCCAATATGGCAAATAATAAAATTACATTCAAATGGATCTTTACCAAGGAGTACCGCAGCTCTTTTTGCAACATACAAAAATGAAGTCCCGTGAAATCCATACCGTCTTATCCCATACTTCTCATACCATTCATAGGGTAAAGCATATATATACGCATGTTTTGGCATAGTCTGATGCCATGCAGTATCCATGATTGCCATATGCGGTACATCAGACAGCAATTCTACCGATGCCTCTATTCCAAGTATATTTGGAGGGTTATGAAGCGGAGCAAGATCAATGAGTTCTTTAAATGTATTCATAACTTCCGGTGTAATCAACACTGACTTGGCAAATTTTTCTCCACCATGAACAACTCGATGCCCAACTGCCGATATCCCTGACAAGTCATCGATAACACCATACTCTGGATGTACAAGTGTATCCATTACTAATTTAATTCCTTCTTTATGAGTCGGACATTCCCGTTTAATTGTAACTTTATCCCTTTCTGGCACCTCATGGACGCAAAAAGAACCACCAATGGTTACTCGCTCAACAACACCTGCTGCGAGAGATTCTTTTTTTGTCCAATTATAAATTCTGTATTTTATAGATGAGCTGCCACAATTTATCGTTAAAATAATAGTATCCATTTTTCTTTAATCTCCTATGCAACCAATGCCCCAAGGACAATAGAATAAAATTTAGAACTTTCTGAATCAGACCTTGATGTGAGTATGCATGGCGATTTTGTTCCAACAACTAAAGCAGCAATTTCGCCTCCTGCCAGCTTGGCACATGTCTTAAAGAACACATTCCCGGTTTCTATGTTGGGAAATATCAATATATCGGCATCTCCTCCAACTTTAGAATCCAATCCTTTAATCTCACAGCTTTCCTTAGATACTGCCACATCAAAAGCTAAGGGGCCATCAACAATAGCTCCTTTAATCTGGCCTCGCTCAGCCATTTTCGAAATCACAGCCGCATGGATTGTTTCTTCCATCTTTGGATTCACTTTTTCAACAGCAGCAATTATAGCAACTTTAGGCTGTTCGATTCCCAATTTATGGGCAACCTCTATGCAATAATTTGTCATGGCTATTTTTTGTTTAAGGTCTGGCTTTGGTATGACTGCAACATCTGAAACGATAAGCAATTTCGAATGATTAGGAAATTCCGTCAGTGTCACATGAGAAATTATTTTTCCTGGAGGAAGAAGCCCTTCCTCTTTATTCAGGATAGCCCTCATGTATTTTGCCGAATCTATTAAGCCTTTCATTAGAAAATGACAATCCCCGTCTCTAACTAATTTAACTGCTGTTTTTAGGGCCATATCAGGGTCAGGTTCGTGAATAATTTCAAATATACTGGGGTCAATTCCACAAGACTTTGCAACATTGTCTACTTTTTCCTTATTCCCAACAAGAGTTGCTTTTATAATACCCTTATTTACACTCATTGCAACGGCTTCAATTGTATGAGGGTCTTCGCCGCAAGCAACAGCTAACTTTTTAATTTCTCTTTCTTTCGCTAGTGGTATCAATTCTTCCAGTTTTCTCATCTTTTTTTCTCCTTATTCTCCTTGTTTCAAATATATTTTTTTGCTTTTTCTTCCCCTTTTAAGACTCTTAAAACTCCAAGTGCAAGTGCTTTCATTTCATCTTCTCCAGGGAAGATAAATATTTTCCCAATAAATGAGACATAATTTTTTATTTTTTCGACGAATTCTTCACAATGAGCAAGCCCGCCTGTTATAACAACAGCATCCACCTGGCCAGACAACGCGGCAGCACAAGCTCCGATTTCTTTTGCAATTCTATAAGCCATGGCATCGAATACAAGCTTCGCTTGTTTGTCTCCTTTCCTTATGCGCTCCATGACTTTCTTCATATCGTTTGTACCGAGCAATGCAACCATGCCTCCCTTGCCGGTTATTTTTTTCTTCAACTCGCATTTACTATATTTTCCAGATAAAACAAGTTCAATAAGGTCCCATGCTGGCAATGTCCCTGCACGTTCTGGCGCAATTGGGCCTTCTCCATTTAAAGCATTGTTAACATCGATTACCTTGCCTTTCTTATATGCAGAAACTGAAATTCCCCCGCCAAGATGTGCTATCACGAGATTGACTTCATCATATTCTTTTTCCATTTTTTTGGCAGCAAGCCTGGCAGAACTCTTGTGATTCAATGCATGAAAAATGCTCCTGCGCCTAATTTCTGGAATTCCAGTCAATCTCGCAACTTCCTCAAACTCATCAACAACTACAGGATCTACAATGAATGCAGGGATGTCCACCTGCGAAGCAATTTCAGCCGCAAGAATCCCCCCGAGATTAGATGCATGTTCGCCCTGGACTCCTATTTCCAAATCCTTAAGCATCTTTTCATTCACGTAATAAGTTCCTCCTGGAATAGGATTTAGCAACCCTCCTCTTCCTACAACAGCATCGAGAGAACGAAGACTGATGTTTTTATCAGCCAAAAATTTGAGAATAATACCTTTCCTAAACTCTCGCTGTTCGATAATATTGTTGTATTCTACAAGCTCTGCTTCTGAATGAAAGATATTTTCTGAAAATTTCTTGTTTTCCCCTTCATAAATAGCAATTTTTGTTGAAGTAGATCCAGGATTAATGACAAGGATATTGAATCCCATTATTTTTGAATCTGGCTCCTTGATATTTTTTTACTCATTTATCAATTCTCTTAAATTTATTAAAAAATTTCTAATTGAATCTATTTTATACGAAATTTGTCCAGAATTTTCAGGATTGATTATAAATTAGGGTCGATTATAATATAAAAAAAGGATTTTCGCAATTATTTTTACTGTTTTTACTTTTTTTAGTATTGGATATTTTATATGAATCCTTTAAAATATTTATCATATGACTCAATACTTTGTTGGGACCGCAGGATGGAGCTACAAAGATTGGGAAGGCATCGTTTACCCGGTGCAGAAACAAACCCGCCTTCACCCTTTAGAGTTTCTTGCCCAATACATCGACATTATAGAGATTAACAGTACATTCTACAGGCCTCCAGTTATTCAATATTCCATCTCCTGGATAAAAAAAGTCGAAAGCTTTCCAGATTTCCTTTTTACGGTAAAGCTCCATCAAATTTTCACTCACCAGAGAAAAGATTTTTCCAAAAAAGAAATCAACCAGTTTAAATTTGGAATAGAACCTCTAAAAGTGAAGGAGCGACTTGCAGCAATTCTAATGCAATTTCCATGGTCATTTGCCTCAACGCCCGCAAACAGAGAGTATCTCATGAAATTATTCAATTTTTTTTCAGACTACCCTTTGGCCATCGAAGTTAGACACGGTTCTTGGAATCATCCGAATTTCTTTACCTTTCTCAAAAAGCATGATATCGCCTTCTGTAATATTGACCAGCCTCTATTCCATAATTCAATCCCTCCAACTGCTATCAGCACTAATTCGCAGTTTGCATATGTCAGACTTCATGGAAGAAATGCCGAGAATTGGTTCAGGGAAGATGCAGGCAGGGATGAGCGGTATAATTATCTCTACACCAAAAAAGAGCTGAAAGAATGGATCGAGCGTATTAAAATATTGAGTCAGCACAGCAAGAATGTATATGTGTTAACCAATAACCACTACAGAGGACAAGCATTGGCCAACGCACTACAACTAAAGAATATGTTGACAGGCAAAAAATTTGATATTCCAAGACCAATGCTCGCAAACTATCCTGTCCTTGAAGAGCTCACAGAGGAAAAAAAATTTGGGCAGCTCGGCCTCTTTCCAAAAAACTCATCCGAATCATAAGGTTGCAAACGCATTGTTTTGGCAAAAATGTGGATTCATTGGCACCAACACTGTCCCCTTCAATAGGAATCGAGAAAGGAACAATGAAAAATCTTCGGCCTTCCGTTTCCGTCTTTGCGGACTTCTCCTCTAAGATAACATGCTTGAGGAGAACTAAAGACCAAGCATTTCTTTTCTCCGACTCCCTCTAAAAGGCCAGTCTCATCTTCGAAAAGAAAAAAATATTTCCAACCATTATTGACTGCTTTGCGCCGCACGTCAACCACACGGACCAAAAGCTCCACTTGTCTCCCAATATAATCCTTTAAATCCTTTATTCTAAGAGGGGGCCTTTGGCCTCCAACGAGCAGGAGGGAATCCCACTCCGGCGTAAAGCCAAGGGATTCTAATATCATCTTTTGTTTCTCAATATCGTCAATATCAGAAATACCTGTCAAATCGTCTATTCCTCTGAAATAGCGAAGAATCTGTGATGACCGGCGAGGCTCCAGAGAATCGAATGCTCCTGCTCTTATAAGCTCCAGTAACTCTGTTTTTGTCAAAGCCACCCTTGAGAGGAATTCTTCCACAGAGAGAAACTCACCTTTTCTTCTTTCCTCGATAATCTTCTGGCAGGCCTTCACAGGCAGCCCCTTGACAGACATCAATCCTACACGGATACACGCCTTTTCTACCTGAAAAGAATAGCCGCTTTTGTTCACATCGACACCTAAGATTTTTATCCCCTGCCTCTTTGCCTCCTCGATGTATTCTGGCAATGGATAGTAACCTCCCCCTGCGTTTAGCACGGCCATAAGATATGTCAGAGGGTAATGGGCTTTTAAGTAGACTGCTTGATAAGCCATGTATGCATAGGAGGCGCTGTGTGCCTTATTAAACGAATATGACGAAAACGCCTCAAGAACTTCCCACAGTTTCTTTATCTCGCCTGGCATGTATCCCCGCCCCTGTGCTTCCTGAAAAAAACGTTCCTTGAGCTGTGCTGGCACCTTCTTTCTTTTCAATGCCCGGCGGAGATAATCTCCTTCTTCAGGGAGCATTCCGGCCACCCGTTCGGCAATTTGCATTACCTGTTCTTCATAAAGAAGAAGTCCTTCTGTTTCTGGAAGTATTCTTGTCATGAAGAAATTCTGTAGACCATGCTTCCCTTCCCTCTTGCGAAGAAGAGCTTCTTTCATGCCGCTTTCTGTGGGCCCGGGACGAATGAGGGCCAAAGCTTGTGTTAATTCATGTACCGTCCTTGGTTTCATTCGGCGGAGCAGATTCATCATGGCCGGACTCTCCACCTGAAAGCACCCGATGGTCTGTGCCTTTTGCAACATGCTGTAGCTCTTTTTATCTTGCATAGGAATACTCTTTATTCTCAACATCTTTTTGGCTTCGGCGATTGCAGTCAACCCTCTAACAGAAAGAAGGTCGAGTTTGACGAGTTTTAGACTTTCCACGGCATCCCTGTCAAATTGAGCCATCATGTAGCCTTTAGCTGACTTCTCTAAAGGAAGGTACCGGTCTACTGGCGCAGGAGTCAGGATGACACCTCCTACATGAAGGGAGTTTTCACAATACACAGATTTTAAGTCAGAAGCCATCTCCCATATCTTTCTGTACCCCGGAGGCGGCAAGTTTTTTTTCAGGAAATCTGGCTCTGCAAAGGCAGGAATATTTTTACTGAGAGTGCGGACCTCTTCTGGAGGCAGGCCAAAGGCCCGAGCCGTTTCATACAGAGCAGAGCGAGCCTGGTAATTTTTCAGACTGCACACAAAAGCAGCTCCAGTCCCGCCGTGACCATATTTTTCCAAAACATAAGAAAGAACTTCGTTCCTTTTTCGGGAGTCAAAATCGAGGTCAAAATCTGGTGGATCATCACGCCCATTATTCAGAAATCTTTCGAAATACAGGCCGAACTCAATTGGATTGATATGTGAAATTCCCAGAAGATAAGCAAGGAAAGATGAAGCCCCAGAGCCCTTGAGGTTATGGAGGATACCATTTTGGCGGGCAAAGCGTACCACGTCATGAACAATCAAGAAGTATGGGGCAAAGCTAGATTGTTCGACAATTTCGAGCTCTTTCTTGGCCCGTTGCCTCTCTTTCCACGTCAAATCTTTCAAGCTTCTCAACCGTCTCAACACAAGTTCCCGCAAGCTCGACTCAAAGAGGTCATGTGGGATAGGAGGGATAATTCCTTGGAAAGCGAATCGGCATTTCTCAGCCACCTCAAAAGTCCTTCGGAAAAGGGGTATCACTGTATTGCCAAATTTCTTTACAGCCATGGCCTCCTGGTATGGCCCAAAAAGATTTATACAATCCTTCCATTTCTCCATTTCTGGAGGAAAAGGGATCTTTTTCTGGATGGAGCGCAAGAGGAGCAATCGCTCAGGATCTTTGATGAATTTCAAAGGATTAGCCCAAACTACAGGCAAACCATGTCCATTAGCCCATTCGAGAGTTCTTTTCAAGTTGGAAAACTCGCCCCCAACATAACAATCTTCACCTGAAAGCCAGGCGGGTCTTTCTGCAGACGCAGGCCCATGGCCATTCCAAGAGGGAAAGAATATAACCATCAGTCCTTTTGTCTGAATGACTTTTTTGCGGTTCAAAATCTCCATGAGATTCCAGTAGCCATCCCTGATCTTGATAAGGAATAAGAAGTGGCCTTCCGGAATGTTTACCTCACAGCCAAAAATGGGGGTAACACCGGCTTCCATAGCCAATCGGTTCCACCCATCCCAGCCGTATAGATTTTCGATATCTGTAAGCGCTGCAAAAGGAATCTTTGCTTTCTGAGTCCAAGAAGCCAGTTCGTACAGCGTCATCCCGCCTTTTCCTTTACTATAGACAGAGTGAACACGAAGAGGAATAAACATTTTCTGGCTCCTGTTGTCCAAATGGAGTCCGTTTCGCTCTTGACTCGTGAATAATCCAATTTAATGAATTTATTTTATTGTTTTGCCTACCCAGCAAGTTCTATTTCGTCAACGAAGCTGTCTTGAGAACAAATCCCCGTTCTTTATCAAAGGTGTAGATGCTCTCAAGCATTTTTTCTCGAGCAGTCAATAAGGCCCCGAATCCGTATTTTTCTCTTACTTGATCCATGGCAATTCCCAGCCTTTCTTTTCGCTCTGAATACGGCTCAAATAGAGAAAGCGCACGTGTCCGTGTAAGATCTGAAGCCCTCACTCCTATAAGGCGCAAAGACAAACGGGATGAAGAGGCCAGCTGAAGAAAGAGTTCACGGGCAACCATGTAAATTTCTCCCATCTCCTGCAACGGCATTATGAGAAGACGGCGCCTTGTTTCGGTTCTGAAATCCGCATACCTGACCTTAACTTCTATGATATGGGCAAAAAAACTCCCCTTGCGCAAAGACAGGGCTACTCTGTCGCAGAGATAAGCCAGGTGCGCCAGGAGAAGGCGCTGGTCCCAAATGTCTTCCAGAAAAGTAGTTTCTCTGGAGATAGATTTAGGGACAGAAGGAGTAGCCACAGGGCGACTGTCGATTCCACGAGATTGGAGATATATCTCCTCGCCATCAAGCCCGAAAAGTGAGCGGAGAGAGGATCGAGGAAATCCCCATAAATCACCGATTTTATGAACGTTGAGCATCCGGAGAATTGCCTGAGTTTTCAACCCTATTCCTGGCAGGGATTCAATGCTGAGCGTTTTCAAGAATTCTATTTCTTCTCCCTGTTTAACCTCAAACAGCCCACCTGGTTTGGCCTTGTTGGTTGCGAGCTTGGCCAAAAGTTTATTGGACCCAACTCCTGCCGAGACCATCAACCCCAATTCTTTTTCCACCCGGTGCTTTATTTGCCGCACTATCTTAGAAAATGAAGCATAAAGAGGCCGGCAACGCGTTAAATCAAGATATGCCTCATCCAGAGATGCTTGTTCAACATCAGGGGTATAGCTTGAAAGAATACGGAAAAACTTCTCGGAGAACGCTTGATAAATCTGATAATTTCCTCTTATAAAGATGCCCATGGGACAAAGTTGGTAAGCCTTGCGAAGGGACATGCCTGAATGGACGCCGTATTTCCTTGCCTCATAAGAAGCTGTGGATGCCACTCCTCTTTCTTGTGGCAGCCCGCCAACAATCACAGGTTTTCCTTTTAGAGATGGGTCAAGGAGCTCTTCAACAGCTGCAAAAAAGGCATCAATGTCAATATGGACAATATATCTTCTTTTCATTTGCCTCCCCTCACTGTTCACTGCCAATATTAGTAAGTAGTAAGGAGTAAGTAGTAAATAGTTAAAAATTTAATTTAATACTCCTCACTCTTTACTTTTTACTCCTCACTGTTCTCTAATACTTTCGCAAGACTCCGATCACCCGTCCCAAGATTCTTAAATCCTTGACCTTGATAGGTGAAAACTCCGGGTTTTCCGGAACAAGGAGGATGCTGCTTTTTTCCATTTTTAAACGCTTTAACGTCACCGAATCGTCATCCAAAAGTGCCACCACCATTTCCCCGGAGTTGGCCATATCTGTCCGCTCTATAAGCACCTTGTCGCCGTCATCAATATAGGCATCAATCATACTCTTGCCTTCGACCTGGATACAAAAGATATTTCCTTTTCTCCGGCCAATCATCCAATCCGGAACATCCATCCCTTCACCAGAAACATCAAATGCTTCCTTCGGATGGCCGGCCGGGACCAGTCCAATCAAAGGCACTCTTACATATCTCTCTGCAGCCGAATGAACTGCTTCCAGCTGTATTCTGCCCCCAACCTTTTTCAGATAACCTTTCCTTTCCAAACTCAGGATGTGCTTAAAAACAGCCGAAGGAGAAGCTATGCCCAACAGATCTCCCAACTGCCGAACAGTAGGGGAATGCCCATGTTCAAGGATAAAATCTTTGATGGTTTTCAAGACTTTTTTCTGCCTTTTGGTTAATTCTTTCCTAATTTTGTTCACCATTTTGTTCACCTATATAAAAATAACTTCTCCGATACTGTTTGTCAAGCGGAAATTTGTTATTTCTTTCTATGTACCATAAGAAGAAGCACCGTTCCCTTTCATGCATAGATTAGTCTTTGCCTTTTAGGGCTCACAAAGATTAAAAAAAGAGGTTCCCTTCCATGCTTTGTGGACAAAGCATGTATCAAAAGACATCAAAAGAAAATATTCAGGGATGGCTGAGGCGGCTGGATATTCTATATTTTCCATCCTCCGGAAACAATAAGATTTGTTCCGGTTATGAAGCTTGCCTCCTCGGATATCAAAAACAACACGGCTTCAGATACATCCTTATAAGTTCCTAATTTTACTCCTGGTACATTTTTACTTTTGGGGAGAATGCCTCCCTTCAGCAAACCTGGAGAAACCATGTTCACTGTAATTCCTGATGAATATTCTGTGGCCGCAGCAGTTCTGGTCAAAATCAAAAGCCCTGTCTTTGCAATTGCATATGGCGTTATTGTCGGAAAAGCAAGAATCTGTTCTGCCCTGCTGTAACCAATGTTGATGATACGTCCCCATCCCCTTTTTCGCATACCAGGAAGCACGGCTTTTAAACATTCGAAAGCACTCCCTAAATTCGCTCGAAGGATATGTTCCCATTCTTTGAGTTCCACTTTGTCCCACGGCTTTACCATGATAGGGCCAAAATTGTTTATTAAAATATCAACAGGCCCAAGAGTCGACTCGATTCTTCTGATTAATTTTCCAGGTTCTTCTTCCTTCGTTAAATCTGCACGAAAAGCCTCGCTACGCTTCCTCTTCTGTTTAATCTTCGAAACTGTATCCTCAGCCTCTTGCCTGTGGTCTTTATAATGGAGAGCAATGCCGGAAACAACATCCGCCATACGAAGAGCAATGTCTCTTCCCAAGCCGCGGCTGCTTCCTGTTACTAATGCTATTTTATTTTTCATCCCTTTCTTTTCCTTGGGATTCCTTGGCACCTCCACTGAACAATAAACTAAAAAAAGCCAGAAGCAATGAACTTCGAGTGGAAGTTCTTTTGTTCCTAACCGCCTTTAACTTTTTTTTCCTGAATTACTCATAAAAACTTCTGCGGATGCCTGTATCTATTTTCAATTATATCTACCTGTTATCATGATTTTTCACAATATCAGTAACACACTTTGTTTGTTTAATTTTATTTCAAAAACCCAACCGCCTCTTCCACAGCTTCCAGCACTTCACCAGAGGCAATAATTTCTTTCACTTTCTGAATATCCCCATAAAGAGGCCTATCAACATCAATATAGTCCACATATTTTCGCACTACATCATATGCTGCCTGGACTCCTTTACTTGGTTTCAGAGGTTTACGCAAATCCACTGCCTGTGCTCCAGCCATTAGCTCTATGGCAAGAACAGTCTGGGTGTTGTCTATGATTTCACGCGTTTTAAGGGCTGTGGTCATCCCCATGCTCACAAAATCTTCCTGGTCTGCAGCCGCAGAAATGGAGCCTGTGGCTGCAGGATGAGCAAGAATTCTGTTCTCACAAACAAGCGCACCAGCAGTGTATTGAGTAATCATCAATCCAGAATAAACACCAGGCCTCTTTGTTAAAAATGCTGGCAACCCCATGCTAAGATGAGGATTCATAAGCCGGTTGATACGTCTTTCCGAAATAACAGAAATCGTTGCGATAGCAGTTCCCACTAATTCCAGTGGAAAAGCCAGCGGGGTCCCTTGGAAATTGGCTCCAGTGATGGCAATGCCCTCTTCAGGAAAAAAAGTTGGGTTGTCAACAGCAGCATTAAGCTCAATTGTAAACATCGATTGAGCCCACTTCAGCGCATCCCGCGCAGAGCCAACAACTTGAGGCGTGCTTCTTAAACTGTATGCATCCTGGACTCTTTTCTTACCTTGTTTCTCAAGAAGCTCGCTTCCAGCCGTGATTGTCCGGATGTTTTCGCTTGATTCTAAAGCTCCAGGATAACCCCGAACCTCATGCAATCTCTTATCAAAAGGCATCATATTGGCGTTGAGGACTTCAAGCGTTGTGGCAGCAACTATTTCTGAGTTTTTTAGAAGGCATTCAGCATCATAAACCTCAAGGGTTCCCATCCCAGCAATCACATTCGAGCCGTTTAACACAGCCAACCCATCTCGTGCCTCATAAATAACGCAGGGAATTCCAGCCCTCTTCATTGCTTCCTTGCCAGAAAGACGCTCACCTTTATAGAATGCCTCACCTAAGCCAATGGGAACAAGAGCCATCTGAGCCATGAGGGCAAGGTCGCCGCATGCCCCGACTGATCCCTTTTCACAAATAACAGGAGAGACTCCTTTGTTGAGCATCTCTACAAAAGTTTCCACAATAACGGGCCTAAGGCCTGACCTTCCGTGGCAATGGTTATTGATGCGGCTAAGCATGGCTGCACGTACCACATCTTCAGGAAGAGGTTTGCCCGTTCCTGCCGCATGGCTGAATATTAAATACTTCTGAAAATCTCTGAGCTCATCACTGCTCAACAAGACCTCGGACAGTTCACCTATCCCTGTATTAACCCCATACATGATTTCTTTTTTTGTTATTTTCTCTTCCACTAATTCCCGGCATTTTTTTATTCTTTCTTTTGCCTCTGGACTAATTTTGACCTTTTCTTTTTTTCGTGCAATAGCTACAACATCTTTAATCGTTAAAGAATGTCCATCAAGAACAATCACCATGTTCCTTTCTCCTTTCGATATGTCTTATGAACCTAATATTTTTATTTTACTTTTATATATACCTATTATATATACCTACATTTTTTAGTTTATAGAAACATATAAAATATCGCAATAGACACCTAAAAAACAACTGTTTTCTGTTGATATCACCTATTAAGCAAGATATAAAAATGCCTTATAGAACTTAATATACAATACTCAATTACAAAGGAAATCAAATGACAAAAGAAATAAAAAAAATCATGGTCACAGGTGCAATGGGACAGAAAGGGGAACTAAATTATTAAGTCTTGCTGATTTGCCTTACAGACTCTGTAGATTTCCTTTATTAAAATAAGTTTAATTCACTTGCTATATTTTTTTCATAAAATTGGGCAGTGCAAAAGCCGCACTGTGAATGTCCAAATTATAGTATTTAAGATTTGGCGGCGGATTTCTTTTTATTGAGAAGGGATCGATTTCATCCGAAAGAAAAGCATAGCACCAGTTTCCTCCAGGATAAGTAGGTACAAAACCTATATAAAAGCGAACTACTTTAAATATATCCTTAAGGAAAGTCGCTTTCTTCTTAATAAAATCCAGATGATAGATTGGCGATCCTACCTGGGCTATCACAATCCCTTCGTGCTTGAGGCGTTCCTTCAGTTTCATGTAAAAATCTTTCTCATGTAGACCATAAGAAGGACCAACCGGTTCAGAGGAATCAACAAAAACAACATCAAACATTTTTTCCGTCTTTTCAATAAACTTGATTCCATCCTCTATCAGAAGCTCTACTTTTTCATTTTTTAGTGACTGTGAGAGCCATGGGAAATACTCCAGCGAGACCTCAATTACTTTGGAATCTATTTCTACAAGGAAGGCATGCTTAATTTTGTAACGCAGGATTTCTTTCAAAGCTCCACCATCTCCCCCACCGATAACGAGCACTTCTTTTGGGTTAGGATGGACTATTAACGCAGGATGCACAAGCATTTCATGATAGAAGAATTCGTCCCACTCAGTAGTCTGAACCAGCCCATCGAGAAAAAGTATCCGTCCAAAGTCTTTGTTTTCGAACACTTCAATTTTTTGATATTGAGAATCTTTTGAATATAACAACTGTTGTGCCTCAAAAAAAATCCCAAATGTTTCAGCATGATGTTCTTTCTTTTCTTTCAGTTGCGGTTGAATATTTTTTTCTGACATTGTCACATCTCCCAGATAAAAGGTTTTTTATTAGATAGAACTCTTCCTTTAGCAATAGCTTTCTTTAAATAAAGTGGCAACGCAAAAAGGCCCTTATGCAGGCCGGGATGATAAAACTGAAGATTTTTAACTCCATTTTCATTCATTCTCTGGGCAATCTTTGATTCCTTCAACTCTACGGGGTCTTCTTTTTTTGAAGCAATAATAAACCCCCACGGGGTGCTATACGACGGAACAAATGTCCAATAAGGGCGGACAATTGGGAATAGACTCGTCAAAGTCTTTGCCAGTGATGCAAGAAATTTATTATAATAATGGTCTGCACTTCCAGCTTGCAAAATAAATATTCCATCTCTGTTTAAAATATTATAAACCTTTTTGAAAAATTCTTTAGTAAACGAATAGACTGAAAGCCCATGTTTCAAAGGTTCTGTAAGGTCAGAGATGATAATATCAAAAGTATCTTCTGATTCCTCTATATAACTGCGCGCATCTCCAAAAATCACCTGAACTTTAGGATTGTCAAATGCACCTTGTGACCATTCAGGCATATATTTCTGACATAATGAAACAAGCTCTTTATCAATATCTATCATTGTGACTTTTTCAATCGAGCGGTAGCGTAGAACTTCTCTCACTGTTGCCCCCTCTCCGCCTCCGTTCACAAGCACTTTTCGGGGCGAAGAATGGGTGAGAAGAGCCGGAAACACAAGAGATTCATGATAAATGTGTTCATCAATTTGGGCAGATTGGATTTTTTTATCCAGAAAAAGGACCTTGCCTAAAAAGCTATTGTAAAAACAATCGACTTGCTGGTACTTAGTTTTTCCCTGGTAATAGATCTTATCGATTTTAAAAAGGCGAAAAAAATTATCTGCTAAAAATTCAGAATAATAAATTCCTTCTTTCTCCATGATGGCAAAAATTATAGCACTGTTAATCACACTGCGTAAAGTTAAAATAGTAATAGTATGAGAGACACCATCTTGATAGGGCAATCAACGCCTTTATAAAAGTTGGGAAAAAACATGGTGTAATCTAATTAGTCTGAATCATCCATCAGGTTAGATTGTTCTTCCTTCTCTGCCTTTGCCATAGTAATTCCTGTATAGCCAAAGAAAATGGAGACTAAGGGATTAGTAAGATTGAGGAACGCATACGGAAGATAAGCCAAAGGACTTACTCCTAATGTAGCATGCATGAAAGCACCACAACTATTCCATGGAATCAAGGGAGAAGTCAGTGTTCCAGAATCTTCAAGACAACGAGAGAGATTTTTCGGGTGAAGCCCAAGAGCATCAAATGCACTTTTGTACATACGGCCTGGGATCACGATCGCCATATACTGGTCAGATCCAATAACATTCATTCCGATGCAACTTAATATGGTTGTAAACACCAAGGAGCCGGTTTTTCTTACTCTCTTTAGCAAGGAACGCGCCATGACTTCAAGCATTCCTGTCCTTTCCATTATTCCCCCAAAAGAGAGTGCACAAATGATCAATGCTACTGTGTACATCATGCTCTGCAGTCCGCCTCGAGTCAGCAATTCATCCACCATTAAAACACCCGTTTGAGAGACATATCCAGAGTTGGCCGCTTGAAAAACTTCGGTAACCGAGCTTCCTTGCCCGACAATTGCAAAAATTCCTCCGATAATTGTCCCTCCTAATAAAGCAGGTAAAGGAGGCACTTTTTTCATAACCATGACAATAACCAGGCAAGGAGGAAGTAACATTATCCAATGTATATTGAAATTGGATTTAACCGTAGTCAAGATAACATTAATGCTGCTGGTATCAAGGCTTCCTCCTGAAAATTTCAATCCTAACAACCCATAAAGAATAATGGAAATAATATATCCAGGTGTAACTGTATAGACCATATGCCTAATATGAGAAAATAAATCTGTGCCTGCAACAGCAGGGGCAAGATTTGTAGTGTCAGAAAGTGGTGACATCTTATCCCCAAAATAAGCCCCTGAGATGATTGCTCCTGCCACCATAGGAACTGGAATTCCAAGTCCTTTTCCCACTCCAATAAGTGCCACTCCGATTGTCCCGGCTGTTGACCAGGAAGACCCGGTTCCCAGTGAAACAATCGAGCAGATGATGAGTGTGGCCACAAGAAATATCCCAGGCGAGAGTACTTTTAACCCATAAAATATCATTGAAGGGACTATTCCTCCTAAAATCCACGTGCCAATCATTGTCCCAACAATCATTAAAATCAGGATTGCACCCATCGCTAATGTTATGCCTTTAACAATCCCTTTTTCAATTTCTTTCCAGGGATGTTTATAAATAGAGGCGATCAAAGCGGCCACAGCAGCAGATAAAATCAACGGAATATGAGGGGGCTGTTTAAAAACAATGATGGCGACAGATAAAGTAAGAATCAAAAATGCTACTGGAATAATGGCAATTCCAAGACTGATGACTCTTCTTTTACCATCCATTTTTTATTAGAAAATTTTATCAACAAATAAGGAAGGGGAATTGTATGTAAAAAAAAATTAAAAGGCAAACAAATAACTATAATTATTTCAGAAGGTCGTCCCGGGTTAAAAGAGAAACAAACTTGTATCCATACTTTTCTAAATTTTCCCGGCCCCCTTCCAGACGGTCAACTAAAGCCAATGTTACAACAACTTCTCCCCCTTCTTCTTCTACTGCTTTGCAGGCTTTAATGGTAGAACCTCCTGTTGTCACAACATCATCCACTATAGCCACTTTCCATCCGCTTTCGAATGGACCCTCAATCATTTTTCTCTCTCCGTGCTTCTTTGGCTCTTTCCTGACAATAAAAGCTTTTATAGGACGGTCTGTTCCCGCACTCAGTGCAGCCACAACACTAACAATAGGATCAGCTCCCAGTGTGTAGCCTCCAATAGCATCTATCTCATATGGATCAAGGGCTTTTAAAACCAACTGACCAACAAGCCTCGCTCCAACAGGATCCAAAGTCGTCATTTTCGCATCGATGTAATAAGTGCTTGTCCTCCCAGAAGTCAAAACACGTGTGACGTTAGTCACAAGCGATTTTTCTTTGATGACCTCTATCAACTGTTTCTTTAAATCTTCTTTAGCCAACACATTACTCCCTACATCAGTATTAATAATTTTTGCTTATTTTAATCCCATGGTAATACTTTTTCAATATCTCCTTGTATCCTGCCCCTGACCTTGCCATTCCAAAAGCCCCTACCTGACAAAGTCCAACACCGTGTCCCCATCCTTTTCCATCAAAAATGAATTTTGCAACTTGCCCGCTGTCTTCATATTCTCTATCTATAACAAAAAGAGTTTCTTTAAGGCCCAAAACTCTGCTTATTCTTAACCCTTTGACAACCGCATTGCTATCTGTTCCATAGATTAAAAGCTCTGTTACCCGGTTAGAAACACCCCTTTTCTGAGGGACAATATCCACAAGCTCGCCAATGGGATAATATTGTTTAATTCGATTTGACAATTTTTCTCTTGAGATTTTAAATTGCCAAGAATGATATGAAGAACTGCGATCCATAATATTAGTATAAGCTGGATAAAGGACCTCCAGTAGTTTGACTTCATTGTCTTTTTCAATCCACCGGACTTTCTCTCCACCTAAAAGAAGGAGCTTAGACGTAAAAGAATAGTTCTCATCATGAAAATTTTTTATAAAGAAGGCATTTGGATTCACCATCAATGAAAATGTATCTTCGCCTTTATTCACATGGATTGTATTTTTATCAAGCTCCATGAAGACTCCTTCATGGAACAGTTCTTTATAGTTTAAAAGAATTTTCCAAAGATATAAGGCAAATTCTCCTCGACTTATCTGCCGGTTCGGCATGTTTTTCTCTACCGATGAAGGGAATATGCCAGATTTAATTAAATATGCTAAGGATGCTCTTGAATCTTCTGGCCATCCTTCAAGATCTTTTAAAATAAATTGAGTTTCACTTTGAAGCAACAGATTCTCCACTCTTTCCTGCCACCCAAAAGCATGTATCAGAAGATTTGTAAGATTAACCAAGCTCAAACTACCAGAAGGAACAGAAATTTCCACAGGTGTTTTCCCAATAGCAAGCAAAGCATTATTTATCAACACAACAGCTTCTTGGCTTGAAATTTTTTCTCTATAGAAAAGAGGATCTTTTTCTTGAGGAATTATTTTCAAACTCATAAGAGCAGCTATCTTTAAGCTTATGTTTTGTTCATTCACATAAACCGGCAAGAGAGTATTCTGGCTCGTCAAGATCCATTCTTTCTGCTTTTCATAGATGCATTCTGTGCTCCGTAAATACGGAAGCGCTGGCCCTTGAAAAACTTCCTCTACATTTTCGGTCTGACCTCCGCATGTGCTTGTATACAGGGCATTAATCAACTTGCCTTTATAGAAGGCCAATTCTCCTTTTGTTTGTTCGACAGCCATATTACTGAGTGGATGCTCAGCATTCATCCCCTGATAAAATTGTGATTTCGGTGTATCAATAAGATCAAAGCCTAAATCCTCATACTGATTTAAGTTTTTAATGGCATAGGTCCTCGCAGCTACTGCCTGTGCCTTGTGCGCTTCAAGCTCATTAAAGGTATAAGGTGAAAGCTCGCTCGGCACTACTCCCTTAAGATAGTCTTCAAGATTCAAGATATTAATTAACACTATCCCTTGAGACGTTGCTTTCAATACAAAAATCCCTCGATAATCTCTCTGATTAAAAGAAAGATAACTTTGATGGTTGCTCGGGATAAAATAAAGAACAGTTTCGTCACTCAAACTTTTTAACTCGTCATTAACAAGAATCCAGAGCGGCCTGGATTCTCCTTCTGTGATTTCCTCCTGTAAAATCCATGTGTCTTTAATCCCAAGTTCATTTAATTTCTTAATAAACTGCAAGGCATCCCCACGTGTCATAAAATCCCCGACAATCACCGTGTAAGTCTCAATAATTTTTTCTTTGTTTTCTTCTACATAAACCTTTTGTCCGATCTTAGACCTAAGATCCTGGGCTATTAGCTCTGCCTTTTCTCGATCATTGTCCTGTGCTACTTGAATCACGAATTTTTCTGTTAACTTCTCTTTTCTCCCCCTCATATACACTTCACTAACATCTTCTGCTATACACTTATAGTTGGTTTTGATTTCATAGACATTCATCCCGGAAGAAGAGGATATCTTTATATCGCTTAAATTCACTCCAAGACCAATCCGGATGACTGGTTTCTCAATCGAATACCCATGAAAAAAGAAGTTGTCTTTACCAAATTCGATTGGCTGACCTCCAAAAATAAAGAGAAAAAGGAAAATAATTATAAAGAATTTGTAAATTTTTTTGGGGGTAATAAACATTTGCTGACCTAACTTTGAGGATATTTTATATAAATTTTTACCTGAATGTCAAGAAAAAAATCAATATGTTCCACCTTGTCAAATTATTTATACTACATATAGTATTTTCATTTCATTTTTTATGAACGCCCACTTTAGCGGAAAAACAATCATAAGTCAAGCTTCCGTATTGACTTTGCAGGCCTGCGTCAAAGTCGCAAATTTCCCGTTTTCTTTTTCTTATTTTGAGGAAAATATGCGAATTCTGGGATAAAAATATACCTGATCTTTCAAAAAATTAAGAAAAATCGCAAGATTTTAGTACATTGAAAAACAATGACGCGGCCCTGATTGACTTTGTCATTTAAAAATTAAAACTGGACTATTTTTTAAGGATTTAAGATTTAAAAGTGGACGATTCAGGTCCTTAATGACTGCTGGATACAAATACCTGCGCGCAGGCATTCGTTGCGGTTTCGGTGAGCAAAAGATAAGCTCATTTCAGATGTTGGGTTTTTGTGCCAAATTATGACCGGGTAATTCTAAAACATGGATCTATAACCCTCAAATCAAAGATGAAAAATCAGGTTCTTAAGTTTTTAATTGACAAAGTCTATCTGAAAGATAAACTAATCATACTATGGATACCAGCGTCTTCTGTTTTATTCGAGAAGAAACAGGAAGGAGATTTATAAGTAAAATCTCTTTACTCAAACATTTAAACATTTTGGAGGTACAATGGCAAAAGAAATGAAAAAAATCATGGTTACTGGTTCAGTCGGACAGATTGGCTCTGAGCTTACCATGGCGTTAAGAGAAAAATACGGGTATGACAATGTTCTGGCCACAGGACATAAAACCCAACCCAGTCCTCAGCTTCGCGACTCTGGTCCGTTTGAATTTATCAATGTTTCAAAGAAGGAAACAATTGAAGAAGTCGTGAAAAAATACAATATCGATACCATTTATCACCTCTCTGCCATCCTTTCAGCCGTGGGAGAAAAGAATCCCCAATTGGCTTGGGATATCAACATGAACGGGACTTATAACATCCTGGAAGTAGCTCGAGAACATGAGATGACCAGAGTGTTTGTACCCAGTTCGATCGCTGTCTTTGGCCCAGAAACTCCTTTAGATAACACTCCCCAGGAGACAATCTTGAAGCCAAAAACCATGTATGGAGTTACAAAGGTCGCCGGAGAGCTTCTCTGCGACTACTACGTTAAACGTTTCGGTCTGGATGTGCGTGGTTGCCGCTATCCTGGGATCATCAGCTATGAGACTCTCCCAGGTGGAGGCACGACAGATTATGCCGTGGCTATCTATTTTGAAGCGGTGAAAAACAAAAAATATACATGCTTTGTCAGGGAAGACACTATGCTTCCGATGATGTACATGCCTGATTGCATCAAAGCAGCCATAGATTTGATGGAAGCTGACTTTTCCCGGTTGAAACACCATTCCGATTTCAATGTCACAGGCATGAGTTTCACGGCAGGAGAGCTGGCGGCAGAAATCAAGAAGTACATTCCAGAGTTTGTCTGCGAATATGAACCGGATTTCCGTCAAGAAATCGCTGACTCGTGGCCCAATTCGCTGGATGACTCTGCTGCACAGGAGGAATGGGATTGGCAACCCAGCTATGACCTGGCCGCCATGACCCAAGACATGCTCGAGGTCCTTACCAAACGCCACGCCGAAGGAAAACTGAATTACTGAGATATTTTATTTTGGGCTTTCTTGGCTATTTTGAAATGCGGTTTTGAGACTTGTGCTCTTAAACCATGAGCGAATCGATTGCTCCAAACGTTTTTTCAAAAAATTGGGGAGTGCGAAAGCGGTATAATGAATTTCAGAAAAAATGTAGACCTTGCTATGAATTTTTGGTATATATTAAGCCCTAAAGGAGGTATTAAATGTATGGTAAGATCAAAGAAAATCTAACAAAAGAAATTCAATCCATTCGCGATGCAGGCCTGTTTAAGGATGAGAGAATCATCATGACGCCTCAAGGCGCTGAAATCGGCATCAAGGGAAGAGAAGTCCTGAACTTCTGTGCCAATAACTATTTAGGTCTGTCGAGTCATCCCAAGGTCATAGAAGCTGCGCATAAGACCCTGGACGAATGGGGCTACGGGATGAGTTCCGTTCGCTTCATATGCGGAACCCAAGACATCCACAAGGTCCTGGAGCAGAAAATCGCCACTTTTCTTCAGACTGAAGATACCATTCTCTTCGCTGCCTGCTTTGACGCTAACGGAGGAGTTTTCGAACCAATTCTCGGGAGTGAAGACGCCATCATCACAGACCAACTGAACCATGCCTCTATTATCGACGGAATCCGTCTCTGCAAAGCCCAGCGATTCATTTTCAATCATGCAGATATGGCAGATTTAGAAGAAAAGCTCAAAGAAGCGCAGAACGCTCGCTATCGATTGGTAGCTACAGATGGTGTTTTCTCGATGGATGGGGACATCGCTAAGCTGGACAAGATCTGCGACCTGGCTGACAAGTATGATGCCCTTGTCATGGTTGATGATGCTCATTCCACAGGAGTTCTCGGAAAAACAGGAAGAGGCACCCCTGAATACAGAGGTGTAATGGACAGAATAGATATCATCACAGGGACATTGGGCAAGGCATTGGGTGGAGCATCGGGCGGATTTATCACAGGAAGGAAAGAGCTCATCGCGCTTTACAGACAACGCTCCAGACCCTATCTTTTCAGCAACACCTTAGCTCCTGCTGTCGTCGGTGCGTCCATCGCCGTTTTTGACCTCCTTTCTGAGACCACAGAGCTCCGAGACAAACTGGAAGAGAACACCAAATATTTCCGGGATAAAATGACAGAAGCTGGTTTTGATATCAGACCAGGCGCCCATCCCATCGTGCCGATCATGCTGGGGAAATTCGAAAATGATGCCAAGCTTTCCCAAGACATGGCCACAGACCTTCTCGATGAGGGTATCTATGTCATCGGATTTTATTATCCGGTCGTACCGCGAGGGCAAGCCCGAATAAGAGTTCAATTATCCGCTGCTCACGAGAGGCATCATCTGGACAAAGCCATCGAAGCCTTCACAAAGATCGGGAAGAAGTACAACGTCATCCAGTAAAGCACGACATAAAAGTTTAAGGAAACACATTT
>JACUUK010000119.1 GCA_014859315.1 Candidatus Aminicenantota bacterium | reverse complement strand
ATTATCTGCCTTGGCTGATACAACTTATTGATATCGAATAAGTTAATTAAAATAACCCCCTGTTTTTCTGCCTTATTGAGCATTTTTGCCATCAAAAATCGTCTTTAAGAATGAACTCATGAGTCGCGCTAAACTATTCCATCTACCTGGGTGCGTCTGGCATCTCACCCATCGATGCCATAATAGAGATTTTCTCCTTAAATTCAAACACGACCGAAAAACATGGCTTCATTGGCTTCTCTACGCAAAAAAGAAATACAACCTTATCATTCTGAATTATTCTCTCACATCAAACCACATCCATCTTGTTGTTTATGATGATGGAAAAAGGAATGTTATTCCTCATTCCATGATGCTTGTTAGCAGCCGAGTGGCTCTTGAATACAACAAAAGAAAAAATCGTTCAGGAGCTTTTTGGGAGGATAATTACCATGCCACTGCTGTTGGCACCGAGTCTCATCTCCATAGATGCCTTATCTACGTAGATTTAAACATGGTCAGGGCTAAAGTAGTAGATCATCCAAAAGACTGGCCTTTTTGTGGCTATCATGAACTAACGGAGAAAAGATTGAGGTATTGCTTGATAGATAAGCCCAAACTCATGGAACTGTTACGAATAAATCATCCTGATGAGTTGAAAAGAATCTACGAAGGTTGGGTAGAGCAGAGTCTATCTTCAGGGGATCTTCAACGGGAAAGCATTTGGACGGAAAGTATTGCTGTGGGAGACAGAGACTTTGTTGAGCACATTGAGATGAGGTTGGGCATGAAGGTGAAGTATCGGGAAATCGAAGAGAAAGAAGAAGGATTTGTTTTGAAGGAAGCATGGAAAAAATACTAAAAGGCGATTTTGGGGGCTAAAAATGCGTTCTAAGTAAGAAATAAGGGTCTAAAATAAGACTATCTCCTATTATATCAACAAATTACATCAGCCAAGGCATAAGGCATAACAGTTTATGATGATGGAAAAAGGAATGTTATTCCTCATTCCATGATGCTTGTTAGCAGCCGAGTGGCTCTTGAATACAACAAAAGAAAAAATCGTTCAGGAGCTTTTTGGGAGGATAATTACCATGCCACTGCTGTTGGCACCGAGTCTCATCTCCATAGATGCCTTATCTACGTAGATTTAAACATGGTCAGGGCTAAAGTAGTAGATCACCCAAAGATCTGACCCCCAAAACCCCCATCACCCCCAACGCATTTGACATGTCTTTAGCTTATGCTTATTCTAATACCGATAATGTAAAAAGACTCGGGCACATGAAATGCCATTAGCATCGTATAAAACATAGCCATGATTGCCTTTCCCAGTAACGTCCTGGTCATAGCCGATTACGAGAAGTACCATTTTGAAGAGCCTTTGCGGTCGAAATTTGATTTTGTCCTCTCCTGCGGAGATGTCCCCTTCCATATCTTCGAGGAGATATACGAACTCTACAGAAAACCGATATTTGCCGTTAAAGGGAACCACGACCCGACCAAGCCTTTTCCCAAGTGTGCAGGTGACGTACACCACAGGATAGTGCAGCACAGGAACTGGCTCATTGGGGGCTGGCAAGGAGTCCCAATTTATAAATCATCCGGTCCTTATGAGTGGGACGACTTCAGCGCCACAGAACAGCTAAGCAAATTCCCTTATGTGGATATATTCATATGCCATTCACCCGTGTACAGAAAAACCGACAAAGCCGATTATGCCCACATAGGAAGCGAGGCAATCCTGCACTATATCAAAGAGAAACAGCCCAAATACGTATACCACGGCCACGTTCACTCAGAAATCGGCACAATGATTGACAACACCGCTGTTGTCTCTGTCTTCGGCGCAAAGATATTTTCTCTCAAGTGATTTTGAGAAAGTGATAAAAGATTACGTCGCAATTTTTCATGCCCCTGAAATAAAAGGAGTTTCAAACAAAGATTGACATATTTGTTTTAACTTTGTATAAATAACCCGAAATGGGGCTTCATATCATACACAAGTCATATATAATGATTCTTATTTTGTAATTTTTAAAGGAGGTAAAACGTGAAAGGGAAAAAGTTACTCTTAACCATTGGCGTGCTGTTTATAGTCGCAGTGTTTTTTGGTGCTTTTGCGTCTAATGGAACTGCCGCGGATGAATGTGAATCATGCCATATGGGAATTATTGCAGACGGCTGTACGGTTATTATAGTCGGGAAAGATGCCTCAACAGATGGCTCTGTGATGACCACTCACACGTGCGACTGCGGCCTTTGCGACTGGACATGGAGACGTGTTCCTGCTGCTGACCACGCACCTGGCTCTAAACGCAAGATTTACCATATAGCCCAGTTCGAGACTTGGCCGCCAAGTGAAGGCTTAAAATGGGAAATCTATAAGAAGGACTTTACAGGCCTTGAAATCCCTCAAGTGCCGCATACTTATGGATATTTTAATGGCTCATTCGGTTATATGAATGACCTGCAAGTGGCAATAGGAGAATCAACTATCGGCTGCCACAAAAAAATGGAAAACCCGACACCTGCTGCAAAATTCGACATAACCATGCTGACTCTGATTGCTATGGAAAGAGCAAAGACAGCACGAGAGGCAATAAAGATAATGGGAGAACTGGGTGAAAAGCACGGATATGGATTTACCGACACCGGAGAAATGCTTGCTGTAGCTGACCCGAATGAGGTCTGGATTTTTGAAATCCTGCCTGTGGGACCGTTATGGACTCCTGAAAGCGGAAAGCCAGGGGCTCTATGGTGTGCACAGAGAGTTCCGGATGACCACGTAAGCGTATGTCCGAATGAATCCAGAATCGGAGAGATTGACCTTAAAAACAAAGACTACTTCATGGCCTCTCCTAATGCAATTTCATATGCAATAGAGCATGGCTATTATGACCGAAAGAGTGGCAAGCCTTTTAATTGGAAAAAGGCATACAGCCCCAGCGAATACAGTGCAGCAAGCAGCAATGGTTCGAGAGCACGCATGTGGCGCTTCTATGACCTTGTTGCTCCTTCAAAGAAATTCAGCCCAGACACACCAAACATGGAATTCCCTGTGACAATCAAGCCAGAAAAGAAACTTTCGGTTTATGATGTCATGACCATGCTCAGGGACAAATACGAGGGTACCAAATACTATCCTGCAAGGGGCCTTCAAGGAGGTCCGTTCTCTAACCCAAACCATCTTCCTTATGGATTCAAGCTCGATGACAAGAAATATAACACTTCCCGGGTAACCAGTGTAAACCGAGCAGAATACACAACAGTCACTCAGTGCAGAGGGTGGCTCCCTAATCCAATCGGAGGCCTTATATGGCTTGCGTTCGGAGCCCAAGACACGTCCTGTTTTATGCCGTTTTACGTGGGAATTACAGAAATTCCAAAGTCCTTTGAAATCGGAGACCATTGGGAATTTAATAAAGATTCGGCCAGATGGGCATTTGATTATGTAGATTTCCATACTCAAGTGCTTTATTCCTATGCAATTGAAGACGTAAGAAACGCTCAAAAAAAGTGGGAGGAGCAGGCAGTGAAAAGAACTCCTATTGTAGATAAATTTGCAGAAGATTTATATAAAAAGGATCCTTCCCAAACCCTGCAGTTCCTTACTGATTACTGCATCAATAATGCCAATAGGGTTATAGACGCATGGTGGGAATTAGGCAACCAATTACTTGTAAAATACAATCATCTATGGATTTATGATACAAAAACACGAAAAAGAATTCCTTTGAAGTATCCTGAATGGTGGCTGAGGGAATTAGTTAAATATAACCAGCTTGAGCCGCAGCCGGAAAAAGAGAAATAACTGTATAGGTCGTCGATTCTTAAAACCAACGACAAATCTATTTCTGGGCGAATTTTCAATTGATGAAACACTTTCTTGGGAGAGGGAGAAACAAAGGGATGACCGAATGATTGACTTTTGCTGGTCTATTGCTATAATCAAACAATGATTAATAAGATTGTTAGTGAAATACAGCAACTCTTAGAAGGATATCTTAAAAGGCATACAGAGATAGCAGTTGCCTACATCTTTGGTTCAGTAGCACAAGGTAGAAGTAATGTCTTGAGTGATATAGATTTCGGTATTATTGTGGATAAGAACAAAATAGAGGAGCACATATATCCCTATGGATATAAAGCACATATATTGAGTGATTTAATGAAGTTGTTGAAAACAAATAAATTAGATTTGGTTATTCTTAATAACGCACCCCCTCTGTTGAGACACCGAGTTTTGTATTATGGGAAACTTATCCACTCGATAGATGAAAAAAGACGCATCAGGTTTCAGGTTGAAACAATAAATAAATACAATGATTATAAATATATTCATAAAGCTCATGCAGTGACGCATATAGCATCATGATAAAAGGTATTGATCAAGAAGTGATACAGAAAAAATTGCAAGAGTTAAAACGTTATGTGAAGGAATTAGAAAATCTTAAAAATATACCTTTTGACGAGTTTTCTTCATCCTTGACCAAACAATGGATGTTTCATCATGGTTTGCAACTATCAATTCAGCTTCTCCTGGATATAGGTAATCATATTTTAGCTGCTATCGGTGAAAATCAAATCGAAGAATATGTGGATGTGATAGACAAACTAGGGGAGAAGGGTATCATTCCAATTGATTTTTCCAAACGGATTCGTGGGATGGTTGGGTTGAGGAACATATTGGTTCACGAATATGCTGATATTGATTTACATAAGGTCTATGATATTGTGCAAAACAAATTACAGGATTTTTATCATTTCGCGGAATATATCGTTGATTATTTGAGTGAAGGTAAATAAGCCAAAAACATATTGGGCATTAGAGACTGTAAGAGAATAGCAGATTTAAAAATCCATATAACCAAGCTCTCGGAGGGCAAGATAAGCTGCACCGAAAACACCGGCAGAATCTCCTAACTTCGCCTTGATTAGAGGCATCTTCCCTCTTGGAACACCGAACAAAGATTTTTCAATATAATCAGGAACTTTTTCATACCACAAAGGAAGGTTCGAAACACCGCCGCCCAGGATAATAGCATCAAGGTCAAATATATTTATGGCATTTGCAAAAACTTCCCCCATAATCTTGCAGCTTTCTTCAAACAAGCGCACAGCCATTGGGTCGCCTTGACAGTACAGGTTGTAGATTTCTTGTGGTTTCATTTTCTTGCCGCTTATCTCAAAATACCTTCGGCTCAAGCTTGGGCCTGAAAGATATGCCTCCACGCAACCTCTGCGTCCGCACTCGCACAGCCTTCCGTCAATATCTATAGAAGTATGGCCAATTTCTCCACCGCCTCCTTTTGAACCACGATAAAGCTTGTCATCCAATATCAACCCAGAGCCAAAGCCTGTGCCTAATATTACTGCCATAACATGATGGTATTTCCCTTTACAGCTTGCAAAGAACTCGGCAATAGCCAAACAGTTTGCATCGTTTTCAAGGATGACAGGAACACCCAGTCTTCCTCTCAAACGCTGTATCATACCCGGTGTCTCATACACAGGTGTATGAGGAGAGCCGTAAATCCGATCTTCAGATGGAATGTACGTTCCAGGAGTTCCCATGCCAACTGCAGCATATTGTTTCCCTTCGGATACTTCGACAATGAGGTTTTCTATGACTTCGATTACCCTATCGATGCCTTTGGAAGCTTCTGCAAGCGCGCGCTTGCGGGCAAGCAGGTTGCGGTCAGTATCCAGAAGGCATGCTTCCACCTTAGTCCCGCCAAGGTCAATACCTATAACATATTTTTCCATAGTGAATTTCC
>JACUUK010000118.1 GCA_014859315.1 Candidatus Aminicenantota bacterium | reverse complement strand
AAGGAGATATATAATATATAGCCATAAAAGATATTTATTTTTTTATACAAAAAAGCTTTTAAAAGGTATAACTTGCGATTATAATATATAATTCATCAAAAGCTTAATAGGTTGTTCTTTCATTAAAGGACTGATTTTAAGGAGGTTATAATGACAATACTCTCCACATTGATTTTTATCGGCATTATTCTTGTTATCCTTGCTATTATTGGTTTTATTGTGGCAAAACAGTATCGAAAAGTAGGGCCAAATGAAGTCCTCATAATATCAGGTGGAAGAAAACGAACAGTAATTGAGCCCGACGGGACAAAAAGGAAAGTCGGATATAGATATCGCTTAGGAGGCGGAACTTTTGTCCTCCCGTTTATCGAAACCGTTGACACGCTCCCAATGGAAGTCATCCCAATGGATATCAAAACCCCTGAAGTTCACACTCACACTGGTGTTCCTTTAATAGTAAATGCAACTGCACAGGTTAAGATAGACTCTGCTGACCCGTCAATTCGCCGTGCTGCCGAACAATTTTTAGGATTAGGGAAAGAAGGCATCCGGGATATTTCCATGACTATCCTGGAAGGCAAAATGAGAGATGTCATAGGCACTATGACAGTAGAAGACATTTACAGGGGCAGACATGAGTTTTCAAGAAAAGTCATAGAGATGTCCCAGGATGATTTCTCCAAGATGGGATTAACCATTCTGTCTTTTTCCCTTAAAGATATAAGCGATACACAGGGATACCTTGATGCTCTCGGAAAACCCCAAATCGCTGCAGCCAAACGCGATGCCACAATCGCTGAGGCAGAAACCGAGAAAGAAGCCATTATCAGATCTTCACAGGCAAAAAAAGAAGGAGAAGTAGCACGCTTAGGAGCCCAAGCACTTATCGCCAAAGCTGAATGGGAAAACGAAGCAAAAAAAGCCGAGTCACAAGTGACAGTCAACCAGAAAAAGGCCCAGGCCGATTATTCTTATGAACTTGAGCGGTTCCGTCTTAGCCAGGAAATAAAGAAAGAAGAAGCCAAAGTCCAGCTCATCGAGAAAGAGCAGGCGATTAAAATCGAAGAACTGGAAATAACCCGAAGAGAAAAAGAACTTAATTCCAGCGTGATAAAGCCAGCAGATGCCAGAAAATATCAAATTAAGGCAGAAGCCGAAGCCGAAGAATTTCGCATCCAGGCAGAAGCCAAGGGAAAAGCAGAAGCGATGAAGGCCGAAGGGCACGCCCTCGCAGAAAGCATGAAAGAGAAGGGCATTGCCGAGGCAGAATCCATGCTGGAAAAGGCAAAAGCCTGGGAAAAATACAACCAGGCCGCTCTCCTGGAAATTTACCTCAACAAACTCCCAGAATTAGCAAAAGCTGTCGCTGAACCTCTTTCCAAAGTGGATAAAATCGTGCTTGTCGGCGGAGACAAGGGAACAGGTGCTACAAAAATCACGGCTCAGGTAGCAGAAGTTTTAGCACAGATGCCGGAAGTAGTCCAATCTCTTACAGGAGTGGATTTAAAAAAATACTTCAAAGAAAAACTTACCCCTGAAACAAAAGAAGAAAAATAAATATATATCGAGAAAAATCCAATGATGATATCAGATAAAGCAAATCAAATCGGTGAATCTCCCACTCTAAAAATCACTGCAAAAGCCAAGGCCATGAAAGCCGAGGGAATAGACATTGTAGATTTGAGTGTGGGAGAACCTGACTTTCCCACGCCCGACAATGTCAAGACAGCAGGTGTCAAGGCGATAGAAGAAAATTTCACAAAATACACGCAGAATGAGGGTATTCCACAGTTGAAAGAGGCCATAATTAAAAGATTAAAGGAAGATCATGGGCTCACATACAGTAATAATGAAATCATCGTCTGCACAGGAGCAAAGAGCGCTTTATTCCATCTAATCCAGGCCCTTGTCAATGAAGGAGACGAAGTCATAATCCCCTCTCCTTATTGGGTCACATATCCTCATGTGGTCTCACTTGCAAAAGCCAAGGCAGTTATTGTCCCTACCAGGGAAGAAGATGGCTTTTTGCTAACTCCTGAACAATTAAAAGCCGCCATCACCCCGGCAACAAAGGCACTCATTTTAAATAATCCTTCAAACCCCACAGGCGCAGCTTATCAAAAACACCAATTAGAGGCCCTATCCGATATTATTTTAGATGAAGATATTTTTGTTATTGCCGATGAAATCTACTCTAAGCTCACATTCGATGATTTCCACTTCTTCAGCTTCGCCTCATTAGGCGAAGAGATAAAGAAAAAAACCATAATCATAAACGGCGTTTCAAAAGCATATTCCATGACTGGCTGGCGAATTGGCTATGCTGCTGGCCCTGCAGAAATCATCAATGGAATGGCGAAAATCCAGAGCCACACTACTTCAAATCCCTGTTCGATTTCCCAGAAAGCAAGCGAGGAAGCCTTCGAAGGGCCGCAATATGAAGTCTCCAAAATGGCATCGGAATTCCAGCGTCGAAGAAACTATGCGCTTATGCGGCTTCAAAGCATCCCGAATATTTCCTGTTTCAAGCCCCAGGGAGCTTTTTATCTTTTCCCGAACCTCTCCCGCTATTATGATAAAGAATTTAATAATTTCCGTATTCGTAACTCATACGGATTGGCTTACTATTTATTGAAAGAAGCTAAACTTGCAATTGTGCCTGGGGATGCATTCGGTGCCGATGACTATATCCGCATTTCCTATGCAACATCCATGGAGAATCTTGAAAAGGGTATGGACAGGATTATAAATGCCCTTGCTCAGCTAAAAACAGCAAAGAAGGTCAAGCATATTCGCCTGAACAACACATTCACGAGGCAGAAAAAATCCATTCCTTCGGACTCGACTATTTCTGTCTCTATGAGAGATGCCCTTGTAACAGAGATGGAGAATCACCTGAGCTATGAGAATTATTTTGAATGGAATGCAAATATAAATGGTGCCATCATCCAGCTTCGCACGAACGTAGCACATCTATATGACTTCTGGATGGAGAACTGGTATCCAGCTCAATTAGAAGCGGATTTAGAACCCCATGGAGTCATTTATGCTGTTGATGGCATTCCGGGCAGAGAGCCGCGCGCTTTTTATAATTCAGAAACAAAAACAGGTCTTTTAGTTAATGCCGATAATTACAGTAATTTGCGCAGTCTTGCTTTCGGACTTGTGATGGATGTCTCAGAAAGACTCTTTAATGTCCAGGCCATAAGGGGAATGTCAGCAGATATTGGTGGCAATGGGCTCATCCTTATTGGCCCCAAAGGAACAAATAAAACACAGCTCTTTCTTTCACTGATTAAAGAGAATTCATTCCGGATTCATTCGAATGACCTTGTATTCACCAGGTTTTCTGGAGGCACTGCATTGGCTGATTCCCCTGAGCGCAAACTATTCATGCAGACAACCACTGTGGAAGATTTTCCCCGTCTTGCCACTCTTTATGACCACAGCAAATGCGAAAACGTAATCACCCGAAAAGAGGAATGCGAAAACGAGGAATGCCTGCGTGTGGATGACTGCCGCCTCGATAGAGGTTCTCCTTTCTGTTACAAGGCATCCAAAAAATCCTATGCTCTTTTAGACCCATACTGGATAGAAGGGGCTTCGAAACATACAAAACGCACGGCCTTGCGCTGGATTTTTATACTACGGTATGACAATGTTTCTCCTCCATGTGTAGAGCTTGAACCTGAAGATGCACTCAGGATACTCGAACATGGAGAGATTGTAGGGATGAAGAGAACTTTTAGTCCAGCTCAAAGCCAGCCCTTTTATAATCCACACCTCCTGCTGAAGACACCCGAAAGAATTGAACTGCAGAGAAATTTCTTTAAGAAGCTTTTGGAAAATACATCGTGTTATCTCTTTAACAGCGGAGTAGCCTCTGTAGAAGACATAAAGCGCATTGTTTTAGAAAAGAAAAGCTATCAATTTCCTGAACAGGCCAAAGAGCGATGAGTGATAAAAGCATTTACAACGAAGATGCATATAAAAAATTTGCAGAGGAGCTGCAAAGGGTCTTAAAAGGCCCAAACATCAAACACGTTGACCTCAACTGGCTTGAGCCCCGCGCTAAGGCCACTGGGACTAAAACCAAGTTCGGGTCATATGGCTGGCGCTCTGCTATTTCCAGCCGCATTGCCCCAAAAACCGTCTATTTAGGAAGAGAGCACGTCCGCCTTCCTAAACCTACTGCCCTGCAAGAATCACTCATTGCCAATGCTCCAGAACAATTGGAAAAGGTCCTCCACCTTTTGCGCTCTCTCCCTATTTATCACATCAGGCGCAGGATGGGGGAGAACGATTTATACAATCCCTTTTGCAACCTCTATGTGTCTGAAGCTGACTTGATAAACTACCGAATTGGCTTCATGTGGGGAACCACGATGTTTAAGCCGAAAAAACGGCCTGGCCCTGAATTTACTATGATACACATCCCAGAAGAACATCCTCTCCGCCAACAGGTGCTTGTGCTTCCTGAGTACAACACAAATATTGCATTAGGGACAGATTATATGGGAGAAGACAAAAAAGGCTTTCTCCGCCAGGCGATGTGGGCCGCTGATAACATGGGGATGATTGGCCTGCACTCTGGAACAAAAATCGTGACCGTAAGAGATAGGGACAACAATCTCAAGACTTACGGCGTCTTCCTTTTTGGCTTAACAGCCACTGGAAAATCCACCTGGTCATGCCACCAATTAGGACTCGACTATTCTAAAGGAGAAAGAACACTTGTCACACAGGACGATATTGTGTTCTTAAGAAAAGATGGCTCAGCACTTGGTTCTGAAAACAATTTCTTCGTAAAGACAGACGTGGAAAAGGAATACCAGGAAGCCATGTATAGTGCGTTAATCGATAATACTGCTCTTTTTGAAAATGTGATGATAAAAGCCAATGGGGAAATCGATTTCATGGATGAAGCTCTCACTGCCAATGGCCGTGCAGTGATTCAGCGCAATAAACTAAAAGTCAAACTCAATGGCAAAATAGTTGATATTTTTTCCAAATTCATCGACCTCCCCCCTTTAGAACAACTTGATGGGCTGATTTTCGCATTTATCACCAGGCGAAACACCATCATGCCTTTTTCTCAGGAATTGACTCCAGAACAGGCGGTTTTAGCCTACCTCTGGGGAGAGAGTACGCATAGCTTTGCCAGCCAGCCATTGAAAGCAGGGGAATCAGTCCGTATCGTAGGTACAGACCCATTCATCATCGGTTCAAGAGCCAAAAAAGTAAACCATTTCTACGAAATAATCATGACTCTGGTGAACGATCATCCAGGGAAAGTCAGGTTCATGCAGTACAACACAGGCGGAATCGGTGAACTCATCGAAGAATATGAAGAAAAGGGGAATATAAAGAAACGGATGGTTCGTAAGGTCAACCGTGTGCCTATCAATCTGATGGCCCAAATCCAGAGAGGAGACCTACGCGGAACAAACACCTATGAAAAAGGAATCCTTGGCACAAGGGAAATAAGAAAAGTCGAGGGAAGAAGTCTCGACGAATGGGATATTCAAAAATATTATTCACAGGAACAGATTCAAAATTACATCAAAGACCTTGTGGAAGGCAGGCGGCAATTCACAGAGGAAGTGGCTTCAGAAGGACTACGCGATGAAATCCTTTATGCTGCCGAACGTTCCTTCCGCATCGATAAGAGCGAAAAAAAACCCTCTGTCTTTATCTCCGAACAGCAAGAACAGCAGCAGGAAGAAACATCGGTGTATTCATGGGAGACTAAATCCCGTCCACGCCGTGATGGATTCTGGCGTTCGAGATGAG
>JACUUK010000117.1 GCA_014859315.1 Candidatus Aminicenantota bacterium | reverse complement strand
AGCAGTTGAGTAGACTTTTTAATGAATTCCCAGAAAATCGAGAATCGGAAGAATCTAATAAAGTATCTATATTGGACGTAAAATAGCAAGTATTCTCAAAAATTGATACCACTGATATCGCTAACTTTTCGTGATATAATTGGCATCATCGGTGGGGATAGAAGCCCTTCGAAAGGAGGAACTGATGATGCCCGAGAAGCAAGCAAAAAGGTACACGCCGAAATTCAAGTTTCAATGATGTTGGAAGTACTAAGAGGAAGAAAGGTTCTTGGTCAGATTGCCCGTGCCTATATGGTGTCCATCCTTTTAAGGGTGTAGTATATCCTTATCTCTATATAATGAATCTATCATAGGATAAGAAGAATTAGGAATCCTCTCCATCCACGGACTTACATCTGTGGATTATCGAAGGTAGAATTAAAAATTAATCATGTCCCTTCAAAAGTGGAGTCATAGCGCCAACATTTCCTGAATTGGAGTATTTGTTCCATATTCCTCTTCTATTTTCCATCCCTGGATTTTCCCGAGCATTTAATAAAAATGGAGCTTTAGGTTAATTCTCCTGAATATTATTAATTTCAAAATTCCAATCAGAACATATCTGATCTATTGAAAATAATGAAATTAAGATGATTTGGAAAGATTGGCATAGAATTTGCTCAGTTAAAAGTGAGAGAAAAAAAGGAGGTAAAAATGGTGAAAGAAATTCTTGGAGGAAGCTTCATTTCAACTGGATTGATGGCCAGTGAAGGAGGTTGCGTATGTAAGTGCAATTGCTATGATCACTCACAGGAATATGGGGAAGGATATGCTGATGGAATTGCCAACGGAGCCAATGATAGGCCAGCTGCGGAATAGTTGATTCATATTCATGTAGTGTTCCGGGGGATGTGGTTGTGTTAGATGAAGGGGCGCTTCCAGGGGCCCCTTCATCTAAGTTTTAGAAGAAGAATGGGAACAAAGAAAGGAGAGATATAAAATGGATAAACTACCATTTGTTTATAAATTTAGAAATAATGGGAGACATTATATTTACGATGTCAATACTAACAACATACTTAAGACAGATGAATGTCTATATGACATAATTGATGAATTCAATTATAAAAACCATGAAGAGGTTGTAAATAAGTTCAGAAATAAATATCCCTTAAACAAAATTAAAAAATGCTTCGATGAAATAAATTCGAAGAGAAAATCATCAGGGATGTTTTCAAATGAACGACCAAAAAAGATGTTTTTCCCATTTAACAAAAAAGAAATAAAGCTCATTTTAGATAATTTGATGAGCCATGTTATTTTGAATGTGACCGAAGATTGTAATTTAAGGTGCGAATACTGTAAATATTCCGGATTGTACAAATATGCAAGATCTCATGATAAGAAATATATGAAAGAGGAAATAGCTTATAAAGCTATTGAATATACTTTAAATAGGAGTAACTATATTATTAAAAATACAGATGAAAATTGTTATGTCGGCTTCTATGGAGGTGAACCTTTAACTAATTTTAAATTAATAAAAAAGTCCGTTGATTTCACTAAGAAAAATTTTGCCCAAATAATAAATAAGGTAAAATTTTCAATGACAACAAACCTCACTGTATTAACTGATGAAATACTAGATTTTCTTGTTGAAAATGATATCTCTATATTGGTGAGTTTGGATGGACCTTTAGAGATTCATGATCGATATAGAAAATATAAATCTGGGAAAGGGACATTTGAGAAGATCTCTGGAAATCTTAAAAAAATAAGAGAACGGAGTTATGATTATTATAATAGAAAAGTAGGATTTTCTGTTGTTCTCGCTCCCCCTTTTAATATTCCTGTGATACTGAACTTTTTTGAAAATAATGTAGTCAGAACTGATCGTCCCTTTTTCCTTAGCTATGTTGATCCTCAAGATACGACTTTTTTTGATAGATTTGATAACTATAAAGAAATAAATAAGGAGCTTTTAAACCAGTTAAACATTTTAAGAGAAGAATATAAGAAATTAATGATAAATATGGATTATGACAATTTTAGGGCCAGTTTTTTGGAAACCATCTTTAGCTCTAATTTAAAGGATATTTTTAGAAGATACTTGATTAAATGCCCAGAAAAAATTTTCCCAAATGGTATTTGCCTTCCTGGATTCCAAAAGGTATTAGTTGGACCAGATGGAAATTTTTTTGTATGCGAAAAAATTGGTTATTCTTTTCCTATCGGGGATGTATTTAATGGATTTAATATCGATGCTATATGGAATCTTATACAAAAATATATAAAACTAAGTGAACCCATGTGTCTTGATTGTTGGGCGGTAAGATTGTGCAAAAGCTGTTATTTAAGAGCACAGAGAGGCGATCAATTGGATATAGAGAGAAAAATGGAAAATTGCTCTGTTATAAAAAGTTCTTTTGATAGAGGGCTTAAATTATTCTGTGAAATAATGGAAGAAAATCCAAATTCATTGAGCTTTTATAAAGATATAAAGATAGAGGGAGGGCTCGGTCCTGCATTCCAGTTTATAAACGATTATTATAACGGAAGGAACAAACGAAGCTAAAAAGAGTTGACTCCTATGGAAGAGATGTTAAATATGGCTTCTAAAAAAGATAGAAATAAAACTATAAAGTATATTCTTCGTTTTCTTCCATATTTTAAATCTTATCAGAAGCTGGCTTTTCTAGCGGGAATTTTTATGCTGATAGGTGTACTCCTTCAATTGCCTTTACCTCTGGTTACTCGCCATATCATAGATAACATCCTTCCTAACAAAAATATTCATTTGTTAAATTGGATAATCCTTGGTCTGATTGCTTTTATGCTTATCAAAGGAATGTGTGAAATATTAAATAGCTATCTCTTGACTATATTCAGAGAAAAGGTCCTTTTTACCATTCAAGTAAAATTATTTCAGCATGTTCAAAAACTGAGTCTTTCGTTCTTTAAAGATTCAAAAACGGGATACCTGATGTCGAGAATTGATAATGATGTTTCCAGTCTGCGGGGTCTTTTAGCTGACACTATACTTAATTTTATTAAAGATTCAATGACATTTATTACGGGGTTTGTGATTATTTTTATATTTCATTGGAAATTAGCTTTTGCTTCGATAATGGTCCTGCCTTTTTTTGCCAGCAATATTTATATCTTTTCTGGAAAAATAAGGAAAATATCCAGTGATTACCAGGAGAGATTTGCCTTAGTTTGGGAAAGTCTTCAGGAGACAATTTCTGCTATTTTTACTGTCAAGTCATTTCAGTTAGAAGAGCATGAAACACAAAAATTAATTAAAAGATTAAAAGGTCGTATAAAAGCTATTATCAGATTAAACCTGATTAGTTCATTATTGCACTATTCAACCTCCTTCATTGGCGGAATAGGCCCATTAATTGTTTTGTGGTACGGAGTACGAGAGGTTATTGCTGGTAATCTTACTCTAGGCACACTCATTGCTTTTAATGTTTTTCTCGGGTACCTTTTTGGTCCAGCTCAAAGATTAATGAATTTAAATGCAAATGTTCAGAGATCACTTGCTTCATTAAGAAGAGTTTTTGAACTTTTTGATATTAGCCCTGAAATAAAGGAGCCCAAAATTCCTGTAAGATTTAGCTACAATAATAACGGGAAAATTATATTTGATGATATTACTTTTTCCTACAATGGATCAGAGCCTGTTTTAAAAAATGTAAGCATTACAGTGGAACCGGGCATGACAATCGCCTTAGTTGGAAGAAGTGGAGCTGGCAAGACAAGCTTAATCAGCTTAATACCCCGATTCTATGATCCACAATTAGGAAATATTTTCATAAATGGTATAAATATAAAATATGTTAGTCTAATGCAATTAAGGGCAATAATTGGGATTGTTCCTCAAGAGACATTTTTATTCTCCGGAAGCATAAAGGAGAATATAAAATATGGAAGAATTAATTCTACGGATGAAGAGATAATAGAAGCAGCGAAGTTAGCCAATGCTGATGAGTTCATAACAAAACTTCCTCAACAGTATGATACGGAAACAGGAGAGCGTGGGGTGAAGCTTTCCGGAGGACAGAGACAGAGGATAGCTATTGCGAGAGCTATAGTTAGAAATCCAAAAATTTTAATTCTGGACGAAGCAACTTCAGATTTGGATTCAGAATCAGAAAGACTTATTCGAGAAGCTCTATCGAGATTACTCAAAGATAGAACTACATTTATTATAGCTCATCGATTTTCGACTGTATTAAATGCAGACAAGATTGTTTTTCTGGATAATGGTGTTAAAATAGGAGAAGGGAATCATTATGACCTTTATAGAAGTTGCGGGCATTACAGAGAATTATGTATAAACCAATTTATTAGCGAGGACATTGTTGATTTAAAAAGAGAAAATCAAACATATAAGAAAAATGTTCTGGAAAATCGATCCATTTTATCTTGAGAGAAATATAAGATGCTTTTTTTAAGCTTCAAAGGAAAAAATAAGAAAGAGGAGAGAAAATGAGAAAAAAGGTATATTTCAAGTATATTTTTATGATTATTTTGTTATTTAGTCAGTTGTTATACGCTCAACACTACAATATCTTTATCCATATCGAATCGAAGTTCTTTGAGGTAATAAACCATACAAACGATATCCAAGAAAAAGATATTATTCCCCATATTCTGATATTTATGGATATATCCAATCCAGAAACAAGTAGAAATAATTCTCGACAAATCGAACAATTAAAGAGAATTTTTAATGTATCGGAAATAAAATTAAATGATGAATCCAAAATGACAATTTCTTGGAAGCCACAAGAGCGAACTCGTGTAAAGGTAAGCAGCTTATTTGAATTAGATGGAGAGGAGTATTCCATTTATATTATCCCGGAGGAAATCAATGTCAAGAAGGGCAGTCATAGATTTACCATAGAAATATATAAACACGAAAAAGAAGAAAAATCCAAATCACTCAAATTTATAAAACTTATTACTCAGAAAAATATTTTTTGGGATTCTAAAAGGCCTTTATTTATAAGATTCTCCTTGAATGGGAAAATATATTTCCTGTCTTTCGATATTTCTGTCAGTACGAGCCAGAGCATACCTTTTTAGTTAATTAGATGTCATATAGCGCAACATCGTATACTTTTACTAACTCTTTTTGATAGAAAATGTCCATATAACGATAATAATAGGAAGAGTGGTAAAGACCTAAGGGTTCACACGGCCTGGAAATGGATATCCTCTTCTTCCCCGGTTCAATTAATACCTTCTTGTCTTTTAACGCAGCATCTGTGATTTTTTTTAAGCCATTCAAGTTCCACCTTGAGCTGGCCAATCTGCCGATAGATTTCAGACTCAACTTCCTCCCGATTTTCGTCTGCTTTCTACCGGCTATATGAGAAAAGCTCAGGAAGACATTCAGGAAGATGTTTTCTCCATTTGCTGATTTGATTAGGATGAACCCCAAACTCACTGGAAAGCTGGGCAAAAGTCTTTTCTCATTTGATAGCCTCCAGAGCAACCTTCGCCTTGAAAATTGCATCATGTTTTCTTCGCATGATAACCATTTTACCATACCTCCTAGTGTCATGTCAACTTTCAAGTGTCGGGTAAAGCCGGGATAGTTTTATCCGTGCATCCTTAGCAGTGAATTGCCAGTTTACCTTCGCGTTCTTGTTGTTTCTGTACTCCTGCCATGCCCGTACTTCTTTCCTGACAACCACAATGTTGTCGATTCTTCTGTTCAGGCACTGCCCCGTGAGTACATTCAACTCTATCTCAGCCATATTTAACCAACTCCCGTGCTTCGGGGTGTACACAAATTCGAAT
>JACUUK010000116.1 GCA_014859315.1 Candidatus Aminicenantota bacterium | reverse complement strand
ATTTTTAATTAACTTATTCGTTATCAATAAGTTGCATCAGCCAAGGCAGATAAGGCACAGATAAGGCAGATAAGGCAAACCCTCGGCCGGATATTTATCGTGATTTTTCCCTTGGCCTGGAGGAGAGGTCCGGCTGATTTCCAGATTTTTTGGCGCCTCGAACATATTCAGAGAGACACACACCCCGCGCTCTCCCGCTCTCAAGCCGTCCTTGACATCTTTTTTGTCTTAATTTATACTTCCTCACGATGGTTGGACGGGCAAATGGGCATAAAGATGCTCTTTCTGCCACCACAGTCGAAAACCAATTTCTTATTCTTAATAATTCAGGATAGATATTTTTAAGCAGGAACAAATGAAAAAAACAGGTTTTATCAATGAAAAGTATTTGAAGGAACAAACATCGGCCATCCTGGAAAGGGTTGAGATGTTTAACAATAAGCTTTATCTTGAGTTCGGTGGAAAATTACTTTTCGACCATCATGCTGCTAGGGTATTACCTGGATATGATCCTAATGTAAAAGTGAGACTTCTCCAAGAACTCAAGGATAAATCTGAAATCTTGCTATGCATCTATGCTGGAGATATCGAAAGAAAAAAACTAAGAGCTGATTTCGGAATCACTTATGATGTTGATGCATTGAAGCTCATCGATGAAATACGAGATTTAGGGCTTACTGTCTCAGGTGTTGTTATCACTCGTTTCGATAATCAACCAGCAGCTAAAATATTTAAAAATCGATTGGAGCGCCGGAACATAAAAGTTTATACCCACCCCTACACGAAAGGATACCCTACCGATGTAGAAGTCATTGTCAGCGATGAAGGCTATGGGATAAATGAACATATCCCCACGGAAAAACCTCTCATCATTGTGACTGGCCCGGGTCCTGGAAGCGGCAAACTAGCAACTTGCCTGTCCCAGATATATCATGATCATAAAAAGGGCATCAAATCCGGATATTCCAAATTTGAAACATTCCCAATCTGGGATCTACCATTAAAACATCCTGTTAATGTAGCTTATGAGGCAGCAACCGCAGACATTGGAGATTTTAATTTAATCGATCCTTTTCATCTGGAAACTTACGGCACTCCTGCAGTGAATTACAACCGTGATGTGGAAGTCTTTCCAGTGCTAAAAAGAATATTTGAGAAATTGACAGGGTCGGAATCTATTTTTGCATCACCGACAGATATGGGAGTGAATCGTATCAGTGCAGGAATAATCGATGACGAAGCTGTTAGAGAAGCTGCAAAGCAAGAAGTTATAAGAAGATATTTTCGATACAGTTGTGAATATGCTATGGGCTTTACAGATAAAGATACTATCCAGCGCTCTGTTCTTCTTATGAAAGAACTAAACTTGAAGCCCGAGGATAGAAGTGTTGTAGAGCCAGCAAAACAAGCTGCACTTGAAGCATCTATGAAGGGAAAGGGAAATCAGGGAATTTTTTGTGGCGCTGCCATTGAGCTTCATGATGGGTCCATTGTAACAGGCAAAAATTCTTCTCTCATGCATGCCTCCTCAAGTCTTGTCTTGAATGCCATAAAAAAGTTAGCAGGTATTCCTGATAATATCCCTTTGCTCTCTTCTAATATCATAGAGTTAACAGCTAATCTGAAAAAAGATATCTTGCAGTCTAAATCCATCAGTCTGGATTTAGAAGAAACTTTGATTAGCCTGAGTATTAGTGTTGCAACAAATCCAACCGCTCAATTAGCGTTGAATAAATTAAAAGAACTCAGAGGATGTGAAGTTCATATGACCCATATTCCAACCCCGGGTGATGAGACTGGCTTAAGAAGATTGGGGGTTAATTTAACCAGCGAACCAAATTTTTCGACTAAAAATCTTTTTATAGCATAAAAAGAACTCGTTAGAACCTTTAGATATTTTTAATATAATCATCTTTTTTCCAGCCAAGACGACCGAGGGTGTTTGATCACGAAACTAAACAAACTTTCTTCTTCAGAAAGCAACAAGCAATATAACTTAAGATTGGGGTTTACATGCGAAGAAATTTCGAGACTGTCTATTCTTTTGGGCGGAGCAAAGGAAAAAGAATCACTTCCCGGATTGTTTTCCGATTTGCAAATATCATAACAAGGCGATCGATTCCAATGCCTTCACCCCCTGTAGGAGGCAGGCCATATTCCAAAGCATTAATATAATCTGTGTCTATCATATGTGATTCTTCATCTCCCCTTTTCCTTTCTTCAGCTTGCTGCTCAAATCTCTCTCTTTGTTCATCTGGATCTGTTAACTCACTAAAGGCATTTGCTATTTCCATTCCAGCAATAATCAACTCAAAACGTTCGGCCTCATCAGGGTTTTCTGGCGATGCCTTGGCCAGAGGAGATACTTCCTTGGGAGGATTTATTACAAAAGTTGGCTGTATTAAATTGGGCTTTACATATTTATCAAAAATCACATCCAGTGCCTTTCCATAGGAAAAAGGCCCTTTATCAGGAGCGAGGGTAGACGCAAGCTCGATTATTCCTTCCCTGTCATCAAACTTTCCAGGGGCAATCCCGCTATAGTAGGACAAAGCTTCTTTAAATCTTATTCTTTTCCAAGGTTTTTGCAGAGAGATTATATGCTCTCCATAAGTAATTTCTTCTTTACCTAAAAGAGTCCGGCTTAAATAATTAATAAGCTCTTCAGTCATATCCATCATATCATTATAGTCGCAATATGCTTCATAAAATTCCAGCATCGTGAACTCAGGATTGTGTTCTGAGGAAATCCCCTCATTTCTGAAATTTCGGTTGATTTCATATACTTTATCAAGACCCCCTACAACTAAACGTTTTAGATACAACTCAGGAGCTATTCTTAAATAAAGTTCCATCCTCAAGGCATTATGATACGTTTTGAAAGGCCTTGCTAAAGCTCCTCCTGGAATAGGCTGCATCATTGGAGTTTCCACTTCAATGTATCCACGTTCATCGAAAAATTTTCTTGTATACGTAATAATCGCACTCCTGAGCCTGAAAACTTCTGCAACTTCAGGGTTCACGATTAAATCCAGATGTCTTTTTCTGTAACGAAGCTCAATGTCTTGTAATCCATGCCACTTTTCTGGAAGAGGATGGAGGCACTTGGCTAAAAATTTGAAAGATTCTGTCAAAACTGTGAGCTCCCCTGTTTTGGTCTTAAACAGCACTCCATCCAAAGCAATAATATCTCCAATATCTATCAAAGAAAAAAGTTGATAATTTTTTTTACCAACATTATCTTCACGAAGATACGCTTGAAGTTTACCTCTGCTGTCTGAAAGATGAAAAAAAGAAGCTCTCCCCATTTTCCTGATAGAGATAATCCGCCCAGGAACAATCACTCGAATTTTCTTTTCTTCAAGATCTTCTTTCGACAGAGAGGAATAAGCCGAGATAATTTCGCTAACAGAATGCGTTATATTTATTTTATGCGGAAAAAGGTCTATGCCTTCCTGGGAAAGTTTCTGCAATTTCACTTGTCGAGCAAGTTCTTGATCACTTTTTTTTGATGTTGAGTTTTTTTTCTCCAATTCTTTTTCTCTCTGTTCTTTTTTTTCAATCATTTTCATTTTCCTTCAACGAAGATTTTATCTTAGGTAATTGCTTCCGTATGGCATCCAATATTCCATTCACAAATGTTCCAGCTTGTTCACCACTGTATTTTTTTGCGATTTCAATGGCTTCATTAATCACGATAGCCGGCACAACATTTTCTTCATATAAAAGCTCGAAAACAGCCATCCGTAAAATATTCCTGTCAATAATAGCCATTCGAGGCACCCGCCAATGTTCTGATACAGATTGGATGATTCTATCGATTTCATCTTTATGGGACAGTATTCCCTCAATAAGCCAGGTGCTGTATGATTTTACTTCTTCAGAATGGGCTCTTGTTTCCCAATAGCTGTCAAGAATTTTTTCTAAAGATGAAGAGTCGAACTCTATTTGAAATAAAATTTGCAGAGTGCTTTCTCTCGCTTTTCGTCTTTTTCCCATTCAGCAGTTTTTACCTCATTCAAGCCCTGATTCCTTAATCAAGTTTATTGTTTCAATAAGGGAAAATGTGGCATCATATCCTTTATTACCTGCTTTAGTCCCTGCCCGTTCGATACCCTGTTCGATTGTATCCACAGTTAAAATACCAAATGAAACAGGCACCCCTTCTTCCATTGATATTTGAGAAAGTCCTTTTGTGACTTCAGCGCTTAAAAATTCAAAATGAGGTGTATCGCCTCTAATCAGGGTTCCCAAACAAATGATTCCATCTACCTGCTTTGTCCGAGCAAGTTTTTTTGCCACAATAGGAATCTCAAAAGATCCCGGGACTTTATATACAGAAATATTCTCGTCTTCCGCTCCTAATTTGTAAAGCGCGTCAAAAGCACCTTCCAAAAGTCTTTCTGAAATAAATTGATTGAACTTGCTGAGAATGATTCCAATTTTTAAACCCTTTGCCTGCAATTTTCCCTGATATGTCTTCATTTTTTTCTCCTCTTAATTCCTCAAAATTTTTGTTTTTCTCCTTTTCTAAAAAAGGGCAACGCCTATTATTTTTTGGCTTAAAGGAATTTTATTCATTTTTATAAAAAGTATTGTTTAATTTTTTTTCATAAATACGGTATTTCTTATAAACTCTTCCTCCAATTGAAGTTGTGAAATTATTAATAGCATCATTATCTTCCAATTGCCAAGATGTTTCACACCATTCATATCCTCTTTTCTGGGCATTTTTTTCTAACTCTGAATACAGTAGATAACTGATTCCAATGTGCCTGTACTCCTTTAAAACACCAAAGACAATAGCGCGCATTCCTTTTACTTTATTTTTGTATAGGAAAAATTTAAGAATTCCAAAAGGCGTTAGTCTACCATTCATCTTCTTGATTAACTCATTGTAGTTGGGAAGGCCAAAGGCAAATCCTATCGGTTTACCCTTGTCTTCAGCCAAAATCACTATATTTGGATCTGCCAGTGTCTTGAGTCTATCAGCTATGTGTGCCATTTCCTCATCTGTCCATGGAACTGCCCCCCAATTCTTTTCCCATGCATTATTATATATATATTCAATCTTTTTTACTTCTTCTCTTAAGTTCTTTAAATTCACGATCCGGAGAGTTACCGTTGTGTTTTTCTTTATTTTTTCAACAATCTCCTGCACTTTGTCAGCAGTCTTATGGTCTTTTGTCATATAAAAAGCATATAAATCTATGGCCTTATACAATCCACATTTTTCCATTAACTCCAGATAATATGGTGGATTATATGGCATCATTATTACAGGGGGAGAGTCAAAACCCTCGAGCAGAAATGCACATTCATCATTTATGGAAAGATTCATTGGACCTCTGATAATCTCCATCCCTCTCTCTTTCCCAAATTCAGCTACTTGGTCTAAGAGAGCATGAGCAACCTCAACATCGTTGAAGCTTTCATAAAGGCCAAAAAAAACAACTTTTTCTTGATGAAATTGATTATGCCGCCTGTTAATAATTGCTGCAATTCTTCCACGGACCTCATTATTCTTATAGGCCAAAAAAAGCTCCGTATCAGCGTGTTTAAAAAAGGGATTCTTTTTCTTATCCAATTTCTCTTTAAAATCCATAACCAAAGGAGGAACCCAATTTTGGTCATCTTTGTAAACTTTCCAAGGAAATAAAATAAACTTTTTAAGGTCTTTTTTTGAAGCAACTTTTTTAATAAGAATATGTTCCATTTTCTTTCCTTGCTAAATTTTATTTATTTTAACAGATAAATTTTTTTTTTGCACGGATAAATTCAATTCAGTAAGCATTTCTATTTCCGTGATGAGGGAAACATCTGACCTAATTGAGAAGTGCGG
>JACUUK010000115.1 GCA_014859315.1 Candidatus Aminicenantota bacterium | reverse complement strand
TTACATTTGATATTAGCAATATCATAAAGAGATATACTGGTCAATCACTTAGAAATTTAGAAAAGATTCTGATAGATATATCTTAAAGTGGTCATTTTGTTTTCCTGAAAATGAGGTTCTTACTCAAAGATATTCATTTATTGAATTTTATCCTTGAGTGTGGTATTCGTTAATTCATGGTATCTGAGAAAAGGCGTATTTTTCTTGCCATTTTTTTTATTTTCATTTTTTTTCTTGGATTTTCTCTTTTTGTCAACCTTCCCTCACTCCAGGGAAATTTCCTCTTTGCCGATGAAGCGATTTATTACTCCATGGCTCAGAGTCTTGCCCATGATGGCGACCTGGAGTATTCAAAAAGAGATCTTAACAGGTATTACCAAACTTTCGATTCAGGGCCTCTGGGAATCTTTCTAAAAAAAGGGGAAAATGGAAAGATATTTTTCGCTAAATCTTTCGCTTATCCTCTTTTCGTAGCTCCTTTCGTTAGGATATTTGGTGTGAATGGTTTTCTTGTTTTCCACGCTATTCTTCTCTTCCTTCTTCTTTTAATGGGATATAGTTATTTTTCCCTCTCTAATAGCCCTCTCCTTTCTTTTCTTTCGATTCTCACGTTTTTTTTCGCTTCAGTGGCATGTGTGTATTATATATGGATTTCGCCTGACTTTTTTAACCTCTTCCTGGTTTTTGCAGTTCTATTCCTCTTGCACTACAAGCAGCGTTACCATAATTCCATCAATCTCGAGGTAAAGACTCCTTTGCAAAATTTTCTTCTTTCTGATTCCTCAGATTATCTTGCTTCTATCCTCGCAGGAATTGCTGTGTTTTCTAAACCTCCGAACATTGTTCTTCTTGGACCTCTCGTACTTTATCCTTTAATCAGGAAAAAGTTCGGCAAAACTTTTCTTGTAATCGTTCTTTTTGCAATAACTTCCTCTTTATTTTGGGGAGTTAACTACTTACATACAGGAGACTGGAACTATCAGGGAGGAGAACGAAAAACATTTTATTTTTCCTATCCATTGGAAAGAGAGAATTTCACATTTGATTCAATTGGCAGTGAAATGACGTCTGCAGGATATGGTTCCAAACATCTACTTCCTGCCAAAGTGACGTTTTACAATATGTTTTATTATTTTTTCGGGCGGTTTACAGGAATTATTTGGTATTTTTTCCCGGCATTTCTTTTTCTGGTTGTATTTATCCTTCAGAAAAAAAGATGGGATCAATGGCTTATTTTTACTGTATTATCTGCAGAAATTCTCATCTATATCACCCTGATGCCGGACAATTATGCAGGTGGAGGGGGTGCTTTAGCTAACAGGTATTTTCTAAATGTCTATCCTTTTTTTCTCTTCCTTATCCCAATGCGCCGTAATTTCAAAGAAATCGCTTTATGCTGGATAATGGCATCTATTTTCATATCTCAGATTTTCTTGAGCCCTTTCATAAGTTCTCATTATCCATCAACACATGCAAAGCAGTTGCCTTTTAAAATGCTCCCAGTGGAGCTGACTCTTGTCAATAATCTGCCTACAAATACTAATCCCAAAGCATTCCGCCAAGAAGTTGGAATTCCTCCTCACATAGGATGGCTGCATTTCCTGGATGACAATTTCCACCCTAAACTCGAGCCGACCGGGTTCTGGACAAAAGGTTCACATACAGCAGAAATGATTCTCAAGACTTATTATCCTGTGAAAAAACTCGAGTTCCATTTGCTCAATAATCCACGAAAAAGAAATAAAATCACAGTAAAAGTAGGGACCAAGAAACAGACTGTACTTCTCGGACAAAAGCAGAGAGGGACACTTTCCTTCTCGCCTGGTAATGGGTTTCAGATAAAAGCCATTCATCTTTATAAAATAAAAATCAAAGCCTCCAAAGGAGCTATCCCTTACCTTGAAGACAAGAAATTTGATGAGAGACGATTCCTTGGTGTTTTCTTTGAAATAGAGATAATCCCAGAAGACTGATGTGCGGCATTTGTGGAATCGTTCAGACTAAAAATGAAACCCCAATCTCTAATTCTCTCCTTCACGCGATGTGCCAGACGATCGTCCATCGCGGTCCTGATGATGAGGGAATTTTTATAGAAAAGAAAGCCGCTCTATGCACCAGACGCCTAAGTATAATCGATGTAGAAGGAGGACACCAGCCTTTATCCAATGAAGATGGCTCCATATGGATCGCTCACAATGGAGAAGTTTACAACTTTCCTGAGCTGCGAAAGGAGTTAATATCTCGTGGCCATACATTTTCCACCAGAACAGATACAGAAACCATAATCCATTCCTACGAAGAATGGGGAGAAACATTCGTAAATAAACTCCGAGGCATGTTTGCTTTTGCTTTATGGGATCGCCGGAAAGAACGATTGATTTTGGTGCGTGACCGGATCGGAATAAAGCCTCTTTATTACACTCTCCTCGACGATAAAACTCTTGTATTTGGCTCAGAGTTGAAATCCATCCTTGTTCACCCTGATGTCAGGAGAACCTTATCCACCCATGCTTTGGACCTTTTTTTAACTTTGGAATATATTCCTGCACCTTTTTCAATATTTAAAAATATTTTCAAGCTTGCTCCAGGATATTTACTTGTTTATGAAAACGGAACAGTTAACCTAAAAAAATACTGGGACATTCAGCCAAATAAACAACCTGAAGGTAAATTTTCTAAGGATAACCTTGCTTCTGTAATGGATAAACTCTATTCCTTGCTTAAAGAGTCAGTTGGTTTAAGACTCATCAGTGATGTCCCTCTTGGTGCTTTCCTGAGCGGAGGGATCGATTCTTCTGCAATTGTTGGGCTCATGAGAGAAATGGGAGCATCGCCTTTAAAGACATTTTCAATTGGCTTTGAAGATGCCTCTTACAATGAGCTTAAACATGCCCGCCGTATTGCTCAAAAGTTCAATACAGACCATGAAGAATTCATCCTCCGCCCGCAAATATTAGACCTCACGGAAAAACTCATCCACCATTTAGATGAGCCGCTCGGCGACTTTTCGATCTTTCCCACTTTTCTTGTGTCCAAAATGGCACGCTCTCATGTGAAGGTCATCCTATCCGGCGACGGGGGCGATGAACTCTTTGGAGGTTATGAACACTACCAGGCACAAAAAATATCCCAACTGAATTCCTCAAGTCTTTTTCAGAAGCCACTCTACTGGGCAATCAAAAAATTTTCCCCATCACCGAAAAAAAAGGGGCTCTGGAATAAGCTCAGAAGGTATTTGGAAGGATTGGAACACGGCCCGGAACTCAGGCATCTCCGCTGGATGATGTTTCTAACTCAAAAAGACAAACAATCGCTTTATTCAAGGGAACTGGTTGATGAATTAGGAGGAATCCAACAAATACATGAGCTTTCTCCATTTAAAGGATATTTCCAGAATCTTAGAGACTTCGATTCTACAAATGGAGAGCTTTATCTGGATTTAAAGACCTATCTTGCTGATAACATTCTTGTTAAAGTCGACAGGATGAGTATGGCAGCTTCCCTTGAAACACGAGTTCCCCTTTTAGACCATAAGATCGTGGAATTTGTTTCAAATCTTCCTGGAGAACTCAAGGTTAAAGGACTTACAACAAAATGGATATTCAAGAAAACTATGGAACGCCTTTTGCCCCCAGAAACAATTTACCGCCGCAAAGAAGGTTTTAGCATTCCTATCAAGCACTGGCTTAGAAAAGAACTCAAAGAACTCATGTTTGATTTTTTAAATGAAAGCCGAATCAAAAGGGAGGGGCTTTTTAACTTTGCTCCAATCGAGCGAATGATGGAGCAGCACCTGAAGGGAAAAGAAAATTTTAGCCATCAACTGTGGGCTCTTCTCGTTTTTGAGATATGGAAGAGTCATTATCTATAACTTTTCGGACCACAAAGACTCTCTCTGTTTTGTCGTCCACTCGAACTTTTTCTGAAACAGGAAGCCCCAGAATCCACACAACCTCATTTCCAGAAATAAAAAGAGGGATTTTATCTCTTTCTCTGAAAGGGATGTTTTTGGCTCTCATTATTTCTTTAACCTTCTTGTGACCTGGCGAACCAAGGGGTTGGTGCCTATCGCCTTTTCTTCTGTTGCGCACTTTCAAAGGGAACTTTATTTTCCGAAAATCAACATATGCCCCTTTTTTATCATCGTATGAGAATGGGATTAATTCTGACTTTTTCTGTATGTGGCCTTCAAATACCATTCCAATTTCTTTTATTTTCAATTGGCTTTTCCCATCCCACTTGTATTCATATGGAGTCACAGAAGGAATGTCCATTTTCAAGGAAAGCATGTTTTGTGACTTTTGAATAATAAGTTGTTTCTTTAAATGGATTTCTTTTCCCTCTGTTAATGACAAGATGGATTCAATATCCTGGAAAGCAATCCCACGAAGATCTCCTTTGAGTCTTGAAATAAACTCTCGGACTACACGCCTTGCCAGCCCACGAGGCATTGAAAGGAGTGCCTCATAATCAAGACGAAGCATCCCATCTGAACCCTTTGTGATTCTTTTGGCTTCGTCTTCTGCGATTTTTTTAAACGCAAGCTCTTCTTCTTGAATGATAGAAGCAGCTCTTCCTAAATGTTGGATGATCTTAGAGTCAAAGTACGTCTGAAGATATGGAATAAGGTCTAACCGGATTCTGTTTCTGAAAAAACGTCTGTCAAAATTACTCTCATCCACACAAAAACTCATGCCTTTTTTCTTTAAATAAGCTTCTATTTCTTCCCTCTCGATGTGGATAAGTGGTCTTACAATAATACCATCAACTATTGGATAAATACTGGCTAATCCTGAAGGTCCGCTTCCGCGAAAAAGCCGCATTAGAAACGTCTCCGCCTGATCATTGAGCGTATGTGCAGTAGCAATTTTTGCATTCCCAATTTCTAATGCAGTTTTCTTTAAAAAATCATATCGAAGGACTCTTCCTGCTTCTTCAAGGTTTATCCTTTTTTGCCTGGAATATGACCGGACATCTGCACGACCTAAATAAAGAGGAATAGAAAATTTGTATGCCATATGCTTTACAAATTCTTCATCTGTTTCTGCACTCTGGCGAATCCCATGATTGAAGTGGCCGATAAAAAGTTTAAAATCCCACTCATCCTTTATTTCCAGAAGCATAGCCAATAATCCTGTGGAATCTAATCCGCCAGAATATGCAAGAAGAACCTTATCCCCTTTGGCAAATAATCTATAAGTTTTAATCGTTTTTCTTAATGTCTTTAAAATCATGGCTTCCAACCCTCGGGTGAATAAAGGCGACAGCAAAGTGATAACTTTCCTTTCCAAATGTACATTAGATAAGAAACATGGTGGCGGTGGAGGGATTTGAACCCCCGACACTGCGGATATGAGCCGCATGCTCTAACCTACTGAGCTACACCGCCTGTAGAAGAGATTTTAGCGGAATTGAACACTCAAGTCAATTAGCCTGAATCATTCATAAATTATGCCGACACCAATATTTGTTTTTCATGATATCTACCACTTACGTTAATCTTTCCTTAAGCATAACATTCAACTCTTTTCCTATGCAATTCTTTTCCTCTATGTCGGCATTCTTTACCCTTCGGGCGAGCCGATCTAACGACCTTCACTTTGATAAGATTGTCATTGCGGGCATAATACTCATAAAGTGTTGGTGCGTATTAATGTATTTTCACTTAAATGAACAATATAGAAACGATTTTTCATATCTTTATTGAGCCTTTTCAATGATGTTGGTAAAAAACTATACAATTCTCGTCTTACAGCGTCTTTTAACAGATTTAGTAACATTACCTTATGTATCAGGACCTTTAATGGCATATAATGAAAATACCAACACTTTATGAGTATTATGCCCATCGCGAGCGAAGCGTGACGATCTCATGATGATCCACCAAA
>JACUUK010000007.1 GCA_014859315.1 Candidatus Aminicenantota bacterium | reverse complement strand
TCAATCAATAATTTGTATTCTCATATTAGGTTATCCGATTTTATTTGTCAAACAGATGTATTGACAAAATAGAAAGAACGCTTTATCTTAAAATAAGAATAAATGAAGGCAAAATTTTTCAAAATAATCCTCATTTCTTTTATTGTTTCCTTTCTTATGCCTTCATTTCATGGAAAATCATACAGTGCCACTGACACGTCTGTGGAGAAGGGATTAGGGGACTCTCCTCAAAGCGTGAAAAAGCCTAAATATGACTATATGAGCACTTTCCTATCCAGAAACACAAAGCCTTTGGGGCTCAAAGAAAACATTGCATTAAAGAAATACTTAAATCAACCAAGCATTTATTGGGCTGTAAGGTCTGGGAAAAGACATATATTGAATTAGAGTTTTCATATATTTTTTAAAATAATGATTCAATTTTTTGGATTTAAAAAGACACTGAAAAGTCCCTGCGTCATCTTGGAAAAATGAACCGAAAAACGATTTTAGCCATTATTATCATTACTGCGCTTGTTGTACTTGGCGCACTCAATATCTATAAAAAAATCACATGGAAAGAACCTTCAGATGGCGTGTTTTGGGAAGAAAAACCTGAGGGAATCACTGCTTTAAAAGTCGAAATCGATAGCCCCGCCTATTTAGCGGGAATTAAGAAAGGGGACATTCTGTATTCTATCAACAACATTCTGACAAAAAATAAAATAGATGTCTCAAAAAACCTGTGGTTGGCAGGCCTGTCCGACCAAAAAGTCACATATCAAATAAATAGAGAAGGCGAGCTACTTTTCCCTTCATTCTACTTAGCACAAAAGGGTGTCAATCTCATTTATTTTTACCTTGCTCTTATTGGATTAACGACAATTGCCATAAGTATCATAGTTTTAATCAATTCAAAAAGGCCGTTCTCAGTTCCTTATGTGTTCTTCTTTTACATTTCACTTGCCTTTTATTCATTCTATATTTTTTCTCCCACAGGGGAGATGAATTTTCTTGATAATGTCTTCTATTGGCTGGATGAAGTGGCTTTTTTGGTTTTTCCTCCTCTACTGTTTCACTTCTTCATCATTTTTCCAAGGCGAAAAAAAAATTTAAGAAAGATTTTATCTTCCATTTACTGGTTATATCTTCCAGGAGGCATGCTTCTTATTGCTAAAATATTCATCCACTTGCCGAATTACTTTAATTTCAATGACAATATTATCCTTCGTTTCCACCAGACTTCAGATAAACTCGACCTCTGTCATTTCGCTTTGTTTTCCCTTATAACATTAGGAATTATTTTCAATGATAACCTCAGGGCTTCAAACCTGATTATAAAAAAACAACTTAAGTGGATTGTATATGGCGTTGGCATCGGCATTATTCCTTTCTTCCTTTTCTATGTCATTCCTTTTCTGTTTGGGCAAGTCCCCTCTAAAGCCGCAGAACTGACCGTTGTCTTCCAAGCTATCATTCCTTTAACATTCGCTTATTCTATTTCAAGATATAGACTTGTTGACTTGGAATTCATTCTTAAAAAGGCAGTCACTCTTATTTCCTCTTATGTTGTCATTGGTATTCTATATTTCATTGTAAGCTCACAAACAAAGATATTTTCTGAAAACCGGCTCAATGTCCTGATTTTAGGAATCCTTGCAATAGTGCTCGGCGCAACACTCTTTTCTCCCATAAAAAAGCTCATACAATCTCTTCTGGACAGAGCAATTTATAAAAGAAGCTATAAATACAGGAAGACTCTTCTCTCTATAAGCCAGGAAATCAGTAGAGAAAGAAATTTACAAAAACTCTCACAATCCCTTTTAGAGTTAATTGCGAATGCCCTTGAATTAGAACATATAGCTCTTCTTCTCACTTCCGACCATGAACCAAGCACTTTTTACGTTCTTAAATCCCGGGGAAAAACGCCCCCTCCAGGAACACGAATCCCCATTCAATATCCTTTATTCCAACATTTAAAAAATGCCGAGTCTGTGTCTTATTATACACTTACCGAAAAACGGGAACTCCAAAGAGAATTCCAGAAGTTGTCAAGCTTTGGTTTTTTTCATTTCATGCCTCTTAGAGTCGAAGATAAATTTATCGGATGTCTTGGAATGGGGAAAAAGGCCGACGACACTTTTCTTAAAAGTGAAGACTGGGAGCTTCTTAGGACTATTTCTTCTTCTGTGGCATTGGCATTAGAAAACGCCTACTTATACAACCAGGCTCACAGCAGGGCCATGGAATTAGAGAGACTCAAAGATTATAGCGAAAATATCATCGAAAGCTTGACGGTTGGAGTGGCTGTCCTTGACCAAAAAGGAAAAATCATAGGATGGAACCGCATCATGGAAGAGACGTTTTCCCAGAAAAAAGAAGAAGTCCTTGGTAAAAGAATGATAAATGTCCTCGGCGAGAAAAACTTCTCATCCCTTTTTCCTTCAGACACTCAGCATGATTTTCGCCTGTTGAGTGAGATTTCGCTGGACATGCCTTCAGGGCAGAAAAAAATCTTTGATATAGCAAAAACGCCTCTGCTTGATAATCGCATGAATCCCTATGGAACAGTCATCGTATTCGAAGATGTAACGGAAAAAATCTCTTTGCAGCAACAGCTGTTGACATCTGAAAAACTCGCTTCCATTGGACTGCTTTCTGCAGGTGTTGCTCATGAAATCAATACTCCTCTTACCGGGATTTCTAGCTATGTCCAAATATTACAAAAAAAACTCAATGATTCCCCCAACGCACAAATTCTGGAAAAAATAGAGATGCAAACCGAAAGGGTTGCACGCATTGTAAAAAACCTCCTAAACCTTTCCCGCAACCCTGCAGAATCGTCTTTTCACCCTGTTAACATTAAGGAATGTCTGGAGGAGATTGTCTCTCTCATTGATTATAAACTCAAAAATATGAACATAAACTTAGAATTAGATCTTTCTTCGATCAAGCCAATTTGGGCCCAGGGGGAAAAACTTCAACAGGTTTTCATAAACATCCTTCTAAACGCAATCGATGCCATGCCCAATGGAGGAAAATTAAAAATCCAGCTCTCTCAAATAGAAAACTCTGCAGTAATCAAAATTCAAGACACAGGCATAGGGATAAAGCCACAGTATTTGCCTCACATCTTTGACCCATTCTTCACTACTAAAGGAATCGGCAAAGGGACGGGACTTGGATTGTCTATCAGCTATGCTGTCATTAAAGAGCATGAGGGCAATATAACCGTAGAAAGCGAAGCCGAGAGAGGTTCACTTTTTACTATTTATATTCCAATGAATTTAGATGAAAGGAAAAGAAATAATTCTTTAATTTCCTAAAAGAGGAAAAAAATGGCACAAAATGCTCTTATACATATCATTGATGATGAACCAATTATTCATGAAGTTTTGGAAGATCTTCTAACATCTGAAGGCTACGACATTGAAATTTCTTCCAATGGGGAAGAAGCACTGGAAAAACACTCCTCCCAAAGCTTTGACCTCATTCTGCTTGACCTTCTGATGCCTGGAATAGATGGAATAGAAGTCCTTAAAAAACTAAAAAACCTGGACCCATATTCCGTCATTATCATCATCACCGCCTATGCCTCTATAGAATCAGCCATTGAGGCCATGAAAGCAGGGGCCTTTGATTATGTCCAGAAACCATTTAATCATGACGAGTTGCTTCTTACTATCAAAAGAGCAATCGCTCACAAAAGACTCCAGGAAGAAAATCTTCGTTTAAAAGATGAGCTCCAAAAGAAATTTCGATTCGAAAACATCATTGGCAAGAGTCAAGTGATGCATAACGTTTTTGAAATAATAAAGGCGGCTGCGCCTACTCGAAGCACAATGCTACTACAAGGAGAAAGTGGAACTGGTAAAGAATTAGTAGCCCAGGCAATTCACCAAAACAGCAACAGAGCAAATTTCCCTTTTATTGTTGTCAACAGCGGTTCTCTCCCTCCGGATTTGTTAGAAAGCCATCTATTCGGCCATGTTAAAGGAGCCTTCACCGGAGCAGTCACAAATAAACAAGGATTGTTTGAAGCTGCAGATAAAGGAACTATTTTCTTCGATGAAGTTTCCTCTATTAACCTCGAAACTCAGGCAAAACTTCTAAGAGTACTGCAAGACCGGGAATTCATGCACTTGGGCGGAACAAAAACGATAAAGGTCGATGTACGGGTCATTGCAGCAACAAATTCAGAACTTGAGGCACTCATAAGTCAGAAAAAATTCAGAGAAGACCTTTTCTACAGGCTAAACGTCATTAAGATTGAACTCCCACCTCTTCGTGAGAGAAAAGAAGACATTCCTATTTTAGTAAAACATTTCTTGAATTTATATGCTAAAGAAAATAATAAAGAAATTATAGGGATTTCCGAAGATGTTTGGGAGATACTCGAAGCCTATGACTGGCCTGGAAATATTCGAGAATTGGAAAATCTTATAGAAAGAGCTGTTGTGTTGACGAAATCGAAAGTAATCACCCGCAACCTCCTTCCTCCATTTCTATTGAATTCTAAAACAGAAGAAGATATATCTTTCACTTCACATAGAAATTTAGATTTGAAGATGCAACTTCAACATATCCAGAAAAAAGCCATAATCGAAGCTTTAAAGAAAACAAATGGCATTCAAAAAAAGGCTGCTAATATATTGAATATTAAACCAACAACTCTAAATGAAATGATTAAAAGGTTAAAAATAGATGCAAATAGATTATCAGATTAATTTTAGATTCTTTATTTTATTGGTCAAATTTTCCTGGGATAGCTCGTCGGGGATTAACCTTTATCTTTTTTGGCTTATCCTCAAGAATAAATTCGAATTCATTCATCTTTTTATCAATAGTAACGGTCTTTAAAACCTTTTTTCCGCCTTCTTTCCATTCTATTTCTAAAGGAAAAACAAACAACTCCTTGGACTGGGTTATCTTGAATTCAAGAAAATAACCATCTTCTCTTTTTTGTATAGAATAAGAAACTTTCACATCTGGCAAATGATATGAATTAAACCACATGTCAAAAAAAGGTTTCAATTCTTTCCCCGATACATCATTGAATGTCCTAAAAAAAGCGTTCGTGTCTGCGGTTTTATACTTATAACGGCTGAAAAATTCTTTTAATCCATCAAAAAACACGTCTTCCCCAAGATAATCTTTCAACATATTCAATACCAATGATGTCTTGTTATACACAATTGCTTGATATGCTTCAAAATCAACATAACTGATGCGAGAACCCATTGTAATCTGGCCTTTATCTGATTTCTTTTCTGTCCATTCTGAAAATTTTTTTTGAATTTGACTAAAAGCTTTCTCTCCATACCGCTTTTTTAAAAAAAGAACTGCCGAATATTGTGCCAAGCCCTCACTTATCCACTGGTCATGATAAGTCTTCCACGCAAGACCCTGCCCCCACCACTGATGAGCAATTTCATGAGCAAGGAAATATTCTTTCCAAAGCGGAAGGTCAACCGGGCTTTTAACTTTCACTAAACGCCCAGCCCCAGGAATCCGCGGCAACTCATTAAGCACAATGAAAGAGGCAGGACTGTGGCCTCCACTTGCTGGCCAGAGTCTATGGATAATGGTAAGTTTTTCGAATGGATATGGACCAAATAGATTTACATAGAAATCAAAGATGTCTTTAGCATCCTTTAATAAATTTTTCCAATGCAGAATGACTTTTGAGGGTTGATAACGAGCAAAAGGAATGGAGTCAAAATCTTCCTCTACAGCATCAAATTTTCCTACAATAAATGAAAGATACTTCACGGGAACCTTCGTTTCAAACACACAAACGGAATTCCCCAACTTGTCAAAGTCTTCGACTTTATCTAAAGACCGCAGCCAGGACTGTTCGATAAGAACGCCATTGGAAATGCAGGTGTATTCATGAGGAACAATGATTTTCAACCGCGCTTTAAAATAGTCATCGTCAGGAGGAGCAGGATACCAGTAAGATGATTGGCTAAAAAGATAGGTATCATATTTCGGCGAAATAAAAGAATTTGTTTCTCTCATTTGAGGCATATGAAGCACATCGCTTGTGATATCTGGGGGAATAATCTTTCCACGGTAAAAAATTTCAATAGAAGCGCTTTGACCTTTAGGAACAGAGTGAAGAAGATAAATATATAATATTTTCCTCAGTCTATCTCGGCTGTAAAACAATTTACGGTTTTCTTCATCGTTAATACGAAGAATCTCTAAATCTGGATGGAGTTTAAGCTTTAGCTCATTCAGGGAATCTATCTCTGACTTCACAATAACTTTTGCTTTTCCGGAAAGATATGAGTCCTTTGGAGTAAAATTAATGTCTATCTGATAGTTTTCCACATCATACATCTGCCCAAAAGAAATGAAAAACCTCTTAGTCTCCTTGTCGATCTGAGGAGAATAAATGTTAATGATTTTCTCGCCTTCCCAATGGAAAAGATTGACTTCCTCCCTCGCAAATGGAGAATAAATATATGTAAAAACTCCTTTTCTCCTGCTTTCAAATTCAAATACTGCTTCATCTCCTTGAGGTAAAAATGAAAGCAATTCTCTATTCAAAGAATTCTCAATTGTGAACGAGCGTGGATAATGTTTCATAAACAAAGAGTACGCTTTGTTTATATCTGCCTTTGTGACAGTATTCTGATCTTCATCTTCTCTGATAATCTTGATATTTTTTTCAAAAAAAGAATTGGAAAAACGGAGATAGGCATATTTAAGTCTATCATCTAAAAAAGTGTTCTTAAAAAATAAATCCAGCTGATGTCTTTCACTCTGCGAGCTGGGTGAATAATACAAATGTCCTTCACCTATCACAAGTAAGGCTGTTTCCATCTTCGGTATATTGTCAAAAAAACAAATCGCATTTTTAAATACCATTTGAATATCTACATGTTTTATTTCAATTCTCTTTACTATTTCCACTCTATTTGAAGGGATTGTTAATCTGTACAGGCGCTTTACATCTCCTTTGACTTCCTTATCCTTTATTATCCATCTCCTGTTTTCCTCTGATAAAGACAGCTTCCACAGTTCTATAAAAACGGAATAAGAGTTTTGAAAAAGAACCCTTAGGAAAACAGTTGTTTCGTCTTCTTCTTCTATCGATTCAAAGGCAGGAAATACAGAAATACTGTCTGCCTCAAAATCTCTAAAGTGGCTTTCGAGGGATTCTTTTTCATCGAGCCTTAACTCAGGCGAAAAGGTATTCAAATAAGCAGGAATGTCTTTCCTCTCCAGAGCTGTCTGCAATTGATCAATAAGTTCATTTATGCTCTGTTGACTCTCAGAAAACAAGGGAGAAATGCAGATAAGGAATATCAAAAGAAAAGCAAGGGAGAAAAATCGTCTCTCCATTTATTTCTTATGAATTGTAGCATAAATAAGATAAAAAAAATAATCTCGGCCCTCTAACGTCAGGCCTGTGTCAAAGTCGCAAATTTCCCGTTTTCTTTTTCTTATTTTGAGGAAAATATGCGAATTCTGGGATAAAAATATACCTGGTCTTTCAAAAAATGACGAAAAATCGCAAGATTTTAGTACATTGAAAAACAATGACGCGGCCCTGCCTCTAACGTAGGCATCTCTATTTCCGTGATGAGGGAAACATCTGACCTAATTGAGAAGTACGGCGATGGTTTCCCTTCCATCCGAAGTCCATTGTGGAGGGTGTGAGGGTCTTGGCAAGGATGGAGGGGGAACCGGCGCTGTGACAGATTACACCTCTTCTTTATCAAAATCTTCTTCCCAGGTAACAAAACTGTGAAAGAAGATTTTGTCCCCTTCATCTATACCCCGGGTTATTTCTGTAATATGTGAACTCGATGCACCGAAAGCTTCAACAGCATACATAATAGCTTTTTCAGGGTCTCCAGAGCTTCCACAAGTGTATATATCTAAGGCTCCGTAGCCATATTCAGGCCAAGTATGAGTGGAAATGTGAGATTCCGAAATAACAACGACACCACTGACACCATTTGGAGGAAATCTACTAATAGACACTGCCCAAACATGGGCACCAGCAATCTCTGCTGCTTTGATTAAAATTTGTTGGACCTTCTCAACACTTCCGATGATTTCAGGGTCACAGCCAGATGCTTCCGCAATATAATGATGCCCAACAGGACTATGATTCTTTTTATCCATTTTCAGTTACTCCTCTGAAATAAAAAAAATACGGAATTATTATTGCATATTTAATATAGGTGTCAAGATATCTTTTATTACGTAAGCATTTCTATTTCCGTGATAGGGAAACATCTGACCTAATTGAGAAGTGCCGCGACGGTTCCTCTCCATCTGAAGCCATTGTGGAGGGTGGGAGGGTCTTGGCAAGGATGGAGGGGAACCGGCGCTGGAGCCCTCCAGATTATTTTTTACGCGAGTAACACTATAATCCAAGCAATTTTTACAAGCCGTTGCTTCGGATCATCTCATAACAAAACACATGAATTTAAAAGAGAAAAAACTCCTTGACAATGAAAAAATATATCTGTTATAAAACCTTCTTACTTAATATATAATATTTTTTTAGGTTAAAAATTAAATAATAGTTAAGAGGAGGAATCATAATATCCCTTATACTTCCTAAATCAACTTTCTGTTTATCACAATTAATCCCTCCTGAAACAACCAAAATACTACTTCAAGCCAAAAACTTATGATTTCATATATGTTTTCACTTCATCAGAAGAGTCTTTTTTAAATCTAATATCTGGAGGAAAATTTGTGAATACAGACATTCAAAAGGTCAAATCTTTCATAGCCAAATATCATAACCAAAAAAAGGCACTCATATCTATATTACAGGACATACAAGCAGAATTTAATTATCTTCCACAAGAAGCATTAAAATTCACTTCTGATTATTTAAGCATCCCATTGATCGATATCGTGAGCGTTGCAACTTTTTACCGGTCTTTCAGTCTTAAACCAAGAGGAAAACATCTTGTTACAGTATGCCTGGGAACAGCCTGTCATGTTAGAGGAGGACCAAAAATCCTTGAAGAATTTGAAAGACACCTGAATGTACAAGCAGGAGAGACCACAAAGGATAATCAATTTACACTGGAAACTGTTGCTTGTTTAGGATGCTGTGCTATTGGCCCTGTAGTTGTCATTGATGGAAATTACTACGCTCAAACAACAAGGCGAAAAGTTAGCTTAATTTTAAAGGACTACACAAAAAAAGAGAAGGACAATGAAGGCCATAAAGAAAATTAAATCAATTGAAGAATTAAAACAATCCATTAATAGAGAAATTCAGAATAGAAAATCCGAAAAAAAGACATTTCTTACAGTTTCTGCAGGGACTTGTGGTCAAGCACGAGGTTCACTAAAAGTGATTGAAGCATTAGAACAAGAAATCACCAGAGCAGGATTGGGAGATAAAGTCAAAGTACGAGTCACCGGGTGCCATGGCTTTTGCGAGGCAGAACCGAATATTATCATTCATCCACATAACATTTTCTACCAAAATATTACCCCAGAAGATGCAAAAGAAATAATTTCCGAGACAATTCTCAACAAAAAAATCATAGAACGCCTTCTATTTTCAGATCCTGCTACTGGGGAAACAGTTGTTAAAGAAAATGACATTTTTTTCTACAAGAAACAAAAGAGAATTGTCTTAGGTGATAATGCTCTTATTGACCCTACCAACATCCATGACTACATCTCCATTGGAGGATATGGCTCACTGTGTAAAGTACTATCGGAAATGACTCCAGAAGAAGTAATAGAGAGTGTAAAAAAATCAGGCCTCAGAGGAAGAGGAGGAGCAGGTTTTCCAACTGGAAACAAATGGGAATTTACAAGGAAAGCCAACAGAGTCCCAAAATACATCATCTGTAATGCAGACGAAGGAGATCCAGGAGCTTATATGGATAGAAGTTTAATGGAAGGAAACCCTCACCGTGTTCTCGAAGGAATGATAATCGGAGCATACGCAATTGGCGCTACAGAGGGCTATATCTATATTCGTGATGAATATCCTCTTGCATTAAAACACATTACTCTCGCCATTGAACAAGCAAATGAATTGGGGCTTTTAGGTGAGAACATTTTAGTGACTGGCTTTAACTTAAAAATTAATATCTCTAAGGGTGCAGGTGCATTTGTTTGCGGGGAGGAAACAGCTTTGATAGCATCCATTGAAGGCAGGGTTGGAGAACCACGTCAGAGACCGCCGTTCCCCGCAGCAAAAGGCCTATGGAATAACCCTACTAACATCAATAACGTTGAGACATGGGGAAACATTCCAATAATTATAGACAAGGGAGCAGATTGGTTCTCTCAAATAGGGACAAATGGAAGCAAAGGGACAAAGATCTTTTCTCTTGTTGGGAAAATCAATAACACAGGTCTTGTTGAAGTCCCTATGGGAATCACACTAAGAGAAGTCATTTTTGATATCGGCGGAGGAATCCCTAAAGGTAAAGAATTCAAGGCAGTTCAAACAGGAGGACCTTCTGGCGGATGTATTCCTAAAGAACTTTTAGATCTGCCTATTGATTATGAAAGTCTAACTCAAGCTGGCTCCATAATGGGTTCAGGTGGGATGATCGTAATGGACGAAAACACTTGCATGGTTGACGTGGCTAAATATTTTCTGAATTTTCTCCGGGATGAATCCTGCGGAAAATGCATCTCCTGCCGGGAAGGCATACAACGGATGTGGGAAATAGTAGCAGATATCACCAATGGAAAAGGCAAGAATGGCGATCTGGAATTACTTGAGGAGCTGGCTAAATCCGTGAAAGTTGCCTCCATGTGTGGCCTGGGACAGACAGCTTCAAATCCAGTATTATCCACTTTGCAGTATTTTAAAGAAGAATATCAAGAGCATATCGAGTACAAGCGTTGTCCCGCTTTAGTCTGTAAAGAAATTGTCTCAGCCCCATGTCAGTACATCTGCCCCATTGATCAGGAAGCTTCGGTCTATATCGCCTTGATTGCACAAGGAAAATTTGAACAAGCGTTAAATGTGATACGGAAAGACAATCCATTGCCCAATGTGTGCGGACGGGTCTGCGATCATAAATGCGAATCAGTTTGCAGAGCTGAAGAAATGGATAAACCAATTGCTATTCGTGCCCTCAAGCGATTTGTCTTGGACTGGGCATCAAAAAATGGAAAACATATCACTTATCCACCCAAGGAGCCAAGAAAAAACAAGAAAGTTGCAATCATTGGTTCAGGTCCGGCTGGACTAGCAGCAGCATTTAATCTAAACCAAAAGGGGTATGATGTTACTATCTTTGAATCACTTTCTGTTCCTGGCGGAATGCTGGCAATTGGAATCCCTGAACACAGATTACCTAAAAAATCCTTAAAATCAGACATTGATTACATCCTAACTACAGGTGTGAATCTGAAGCTAAACAAAACATTAGGCAAAAATTTCTCTATCGACGACCTTTTTGATGAAGGATATGAGGCAGTTTTCATTGCAATCGGTGCCCACAAGTCAATGAAGCTGGGCATCTCTGGCGAATCGGCTGAAGGCGTAATTCAAGCCATGAAGCTACTCAAAGAAGTAAATTTAGGAAAAGAAGTAGATTTGGGAGAAAAGGTTGGTATTATAGGCGGCGGAAATGCAGCTATTGATGCAGCTCGTGTCGCAATACGGAACAAAAACACTGATAAAGTAACCATCTTGTATAGAAGAACACGGAGAGAGATGCCGGCTTATGAAGAAGAGGTCGATAACGCTCTTGAAGAAGGGATAGATATTCAGTATCTTGTTGCTCCAACCAAAGTATTAACAGCAAATGGAAAAGTCACAGGTGTTGAATGCATAAGGATGAAACTTGGCGATAAGGATGCCAGTGGCCGACGAAGGCCAGTACCGATCAAAGGCTCAGAATTTTCACTAGAATTAGATACTCTTATTCCGGCAATTGGAGAAAGCCCTGATGTTTCATTTCTTAGCGATAAGGATGGATTGAAGCTTACAAAATGGAGTACTATCATTGTGAATGAGGAAATTTTAATAACCCATCGAAAGGGCGTCTTTGCTGGAGGCGATGTGACTTCAGGCCCGAGCACAGTTGTCAAGGCCATTTCAGCAGGGAAGATTGCTGCCAATTCCATAGACAACTATCTTCAAGCAAAAAGCTTAGCAAGAGAGTACAAGCTTAATAGACCTTCAATGTTTATTGAGCCTGTCGAATTGACTGAAGAAGAAATAGAATTGGCACATAGACCAGAAATGCCTAAGTTGTCAGCCAAAGAGCGGTACAAAAATTTCAAAGAAGTTGAGTTAGGGTTATCAGAAGACATGGCCGTTAAAGAAGCTAGACGGTGTTTAAGGTGTGAATTGGAAACCGAGGATGGGAAAAAAGCAATAGGACGGTGAAATGATTAATTTAAAAATAAATAACTTAGATGTCAAGGCGGAGGAAGGCTGGACCATTTTAGAAACAGCCAAATTTTATGGGCTTGAAATTCCTACCCTTTGCCACAATGATGGATTGAGCAACTATGGAGCATGCCGTCTTTGTCTCGTAGAGATAGGCGAAAATGAGAATACCAAACTTGTCTCCTCTTGCACTTATCCTGTTGAAGAAGGCCTGGAAGTGCACACAGACACCAAAAGGGTAATCGAGGCCCGAAGGATGATGATAGAGCTTATGCTTTCTATCGCTCCAAACTCTAAAGTAATTCAGGATTTAGCTTCTAAATTTGGCGTGACCAAAGTCAGATTTAAAGTCAGAAACGAAGAATGTATTCTCTGCGGACTTTGCGTACGCATGTGCAAGGAACAGATGGACGGCAAAGCCATCGGGTTTCAAAATAGGGGCTTCAAAAGAAAAATCTCTACACCTTTTGACATTCGTTCTGAAGAATGCCGCTTATGCGGCGCATGCATGTATATCTGCCCAGCCTGTCAGCTCAAATGCCAGGGGCCTCAAGCAGACACAACAATCTGTAATGCCTGTTTAACTATGGACCCAACCTGTTTGGATTTTTACGACGAGTTGCAATGCTGGATGTATGATGCAGGCCGATGTGGCACCTGCATCCGGGAAAAAAGCGAGAAATCCGACAGCAATAAACAGGCAAAAAACGCAAAATATTAACAATATGAATAAACAAAGGAGCAAACAAGGAGGTAATTATAATGTCTTATACAAAACTTAACAGGAGTGCCGCTACCTTAACAAAAAACAGAACTGAAGGGTCTATCAGTCCTTTCAGCGGGATGTGTGTCACATGTGTTGACGGCTGTATCGGGATGTGTGAAATTGGAAAATCTGCATACAGGGGCCATGAAGTCATCTATCCACAACCTTTTGGAATCATTACTTCTGCATCAGAAAAAGATTATCCTGTTGACCTGTCTCATTTCAACGTCATGGGGACTGCAGTAGGCGCTTATGGGGTTGAGGCAGACAGTGACAAAGCTACCTTCCCTAAAGTTAGCACTGAAACCCGTATCGGACATGATAAGGGTATAAAACTGAAAGTGCCTTTTATTATTGCAGGCATGGGGTCCACAAATGTGGCCAAACAAAACTGGCCAGGATTGGCTATTGGGGCAGCCATTTCCGGTACCATTCTTACTGTAGGTGAAAACGTCTGCGGCATGGACGATGAGTCGGTATTCAAGAACGGAAAAATTGTCCATTCCCCTGATATGGAAATGCGGGTAAAGCTTTTCAAAGACTGGCAGCAAGATGGATATGGAGCTGTGGTCGTTCAAGCCAATGTAGAAGACACGAGACTCGGCACCCAGGAATATGCTATCGATAAGTTGGGTGTGGAAGTCGTAGAGTTGAAATGGGGCCAGGGAGCAAAGGATATCGGAGGCGAAGTCAAAATTAAGAACCTTAAAAAAGCCCAAGATTTAAAAAGAAGAGGATATATCGTCCTTCCTGATCCAGAAGACCCGGATGTCATCAAAGCTTTTGAGAAAGGAAGCTTCAAGGAATTCGAAAGACATTCCCGCTTAGGGATGGTCGAAGAAGAAAGCTTCATGAAAAGAGTCGAAGAACTCAGAAGGGCTGGAGCAAAATATATCTTCCTTAAAACAGGTGCATACCGCCCTGCAGATTTAGCCCGAGCTGTAAAATATGCCTCTAAAGCCAAGATAGATTTATTGACTGTTGATGGTGCTGGTGGTGGAACAGGAATGAGCCCCTGGCGTATGATGAACGAATGGGGAGTTCCGACTGTAGAAATCTGGTCACTGCTTTATCAATATCTACGCAAACTTGATGAAAAGGGGGAATACGTTCCTGATGTGGCACCTGCGGGAGGAATCACTTTTGAGGACCAAATTTTCAAGGTCTTAGCCTTAGGAGCTCCTTATTTCAAAGCAGTCGCCATGGCACGAAGCCCATTGGCAGCAGCCATGGTTGGAAAGACCATAGGCAAAAGAATTGAAGAAGGTCAAATTCCTGTTTATATAGAGCGTTTTGGCTACTCTGCAGAAGAAATTTTTGTCACTGCTCCTGAATTGAAGAGAGAGTTTAAAGAAAAATTCAATGAAATCCCAACAGGCGCAATGGGAGTGTACACATATTTTGAGAGATTGAATCAAGGCCTTCGCCAGCTTATGGCAGGTAATAGAAAGTTCAACCTGAGTTATATCACACGCAACGACATTGCTGCCCTGACTCGCGATGCGGCAGATATAAGCGGCATTACATTCATTACAGAAGTGGACAAAGAAGAGGTTGAAAAGATTCTAAATAGCTAAAGGAAAGTACCGAGCATAAAGCTGAAATTTTTTATAGGTCGGTAAAGCTTACTTGGCAGGATAGATAAAGGTTGCAAAACTTTTATCTATCCTGTTTTCATATAATATCCCTCAGTAATATGGCTCCAGATACAGCTGATACTTCTGTTTTTCGGTTTACTCTTTAAAAATGATGTGTTATAAAATATATCGGAAATAAAATGAATATTTTCTCTATTATCATAAGTCTTTTTGTGCTGCTCTTTGCCATTACAGTGCATGAAGCTGCACATGGCTGGGTCGCTTATAAAATGGGAGACCCCACAGCTTATGCCTTGGGTCGGGTCACCCTTAACCCAATAGCCCATATTGATCCAATAGGAACTGTACTATTCCCTTTTATTTTAGTGTTCATGGGGCTTCCAGCCTTTGGCTGGGCTAAACCTGTTCCTGTAAACCCGATAAATTTAAGAAATCCAAGGCGTGATAACCTTTGGATTTCTGCAGCCGGTCCTGCGGCAAACCTCATTGTATCTGCCATATCTTTATTTATCATCATTCTTTTGAAAATTTTTAGCCCTAATGCCCGTAATTTTCTGATTGGATTTCTTCTTGGGCGAGGAGGCCTTCCCCCAGGTTTTCATCCTATTGAAGGTCTGACTCTCATTCTTTTTTACTGCATCCTCATTAACACATATTTAGCTGTGTTCAATCTGATTCCTATTCCTCCACTTGATGGAAGTGGCATCCTGATGGGGCTTCTCTCAGAGGAATCTGCCAGAAAGTTTGACCAGATTCGTCCGTTTGGGTTTCTTATCATTTTAGGCTTGATATATTTGGGACTTCTTCATATTATTATCCGTCCCATTGAAATACTTATTTACACAATTATTCTTTTCTAAGAATGAAAGCACATAGAAAAAAAACAGTCTTGAGTGGGATGCGGCCCACAGGGCCTCTTCATCTTGGGCACTTGGCCGGGGCCCTTCCAAATTGGATCAAATTGCAGGAAAAATACCTGTGTTTTTATTCGATTGTCACATGGCATGCACTTAGTTCTGAGTATCAAAATTCAAAAGCTATCAAAGAAAACATCTTTGAAATGGCCGCAGATTGGTTAAGCATAGGAATAAACCCGGAAAAGAGTGTGCTTTTTATACAATCAGAAGTCAAAGAGCATGCAGAACTCCATCTCCTGCTCTCAATGATTATCCCTCTGCCATGGCTCCAAAGAGTACCAACATTCAAAGAAATGCAAAATGACCTCCCTGATAAAGATTTGAACACTTACGGATTCCTTGGATATCCTGTTCTCCAAACAGCAGACATTCTCATTTACAAAGCTGAAATCGTCCCTGTAGGGGAAGACCAGGCATTTCATCTTGAATTAGCCCGGGAAATCACAAGGCGGTTTAATCGCCTCTATGGAAATATTTTCCCTGAACCTCAAATGCTCCTTACTGAAGTCCCTAAGTTGGCGGGAACAGATGGCCGGAAAATGAGTAAATCTTTTGGAAATGCTATCTATCTCAAAGACGCTCCAGAAGTCATACGGGAAAAGATCTCAACAATGATGACAGACACCAGGCGCAAGCGGAAAACAGACCCTGGTGTTCCAAAAGATTGTCCTGTGTTTACATTACACAAAGCATTCGTGGCAAAAGAAAAGAGAGATGCCTTAGCCAAGGGTTGCCAGACAGCCAAAATCGGTTGTTTGGAATGCAAAAATGTCGTCATTGAAAGTCTTATCAAACGACTCACTCCATTCTGGGAAAAAAGGGGAAATTTCGAGAGGAACCGTCATTTAGTCTGGGAAATTTTAGAAAAAGGAAATAAAAGAGCAAGAGAAGTAGCTCAAAATACAATGGAAGAAGTCAGGGCGGCTATTGGTTTTTAAATAATCCATTTTGAAAATTATCTATGGAAACACAAAAAAGCTATCAAGTTCAATTAGATGTTTTTCAGGGACCTTTGGATCTTCTGCTTTTTCTCATCAGAAAGAAAAAAATCGATATTCATGACATCCCTATCGCCACTATTACTAAAGAATACCTGAAATATCTAAATAATAAGGAAAAAATAAACCTCGAACGTGAAGCTGAGTTCTTGCTAATTGCAACTCTTCTCATCTATATAAAGTCTCAAATGCTACTTCCTCGAGAGAAAGTATTGGAAGACGATGACGACCCTCGTCAAATACTTGTCAATAGACTTCTTGACCATCAGAAAATAAAAGCCGCATGTCATATACTACGCGAAAAAGAACAGAATCAATTAAAAATCTGGCAAAGGACATCCTATCCTCCTCAAGTAAAAACAGATGAAATTGAATTAACTGAAATTTCCCTGTTTAATCTCACAGAGGCCTTCTTCTCTTTAATGAAAAAAAAACAAAAAGAAAATATAAAAATATTGGAAGGGAAAAAATATTCTATAGAAGACAAAATGAAGGAGATTATTAACATTCTTAATGAGAATTCTTTTTTGGATTTTTCAACATACTTTACTCAACAAGATTCAATTGAAGAGGCGCTGATTTCCTTTTTCAGTCTTTTAGAACTCATAAGAGCCAAATTAGTTATAGCAGTTCAAGAAAGCCTTTTTCACCCAATCAAGGTCTGGCTCCTGGAAGAGAAGTAACTATGACGAACCATTTAAAAGATATTATTGAATCTTTAATATTTGTATCCCTCGAGCCCCTGTCTCTTGATAAGATTAAATCTGTTCTTACAGAATTCTCTAACAAAGAAATTGAGGAGGCAATAAATCAACTGTTGGAAAGCTATTCCTCTAATCAAAGGGGAATCCAGATAATACAGGCTGCTGGCGGATTTCTTTTCGCGACAAAGCCGGGCCATAATATATGGATACAAAGACTGCTCCATGGGGAACGGAAAAACAAGCTTTCTCCATCCGCTCTCGAAACTCTTTCAATTATTGCTTATCACCAACCGATAACATTAGCCGAAATTTCTGCTATACGGGGAGTAGATTCCACTCATTCTCTAAGGACACTTCTCCAAAAAAGACTGGTGAAAATCGTAGGACGCAAGAAGGCTCCTGGAAGGCCTCTCATTTACAGAACAACCGAACGTTTTCTGGCATATTTTGGCCTAAGCAGTCTTAAAGACCTTCCTACTCAGGAAGAGATTGAAAAAATTTTAGTAGAGGAGAATGATATTGAATCCTGAAAAACTCTGTTTTCTTAAGAAAAGTTCCTTAACCATTGGTATTTTTCTCTTCTTTCTAATTTGGCTTTGTTTTCCATCCAGCAAACAGTCGCTCTTAGACATTCATCAACCTTACAACTATATCGGAAAAAATGGCATGGTTGTCGCAGCCCATCCTTTAGCCGCAAATGCTGGCTTAGAGATGCTCAAAAAAGGAGGCAATGCTGTGGATGCAGCCGTGACTACAGCCTTCACCTTAAATGCTGCTGAGCCCTTTGCTTCTGGAATTGGAGGAGGCGGCTTCATGGTAATTTATATTGCCAAGGAGCGGAAAGTAACCACCGTCAATTTCAGAGAGAAAGCACCCTCAAGGGCGTCCCCTAATATGTTCATAGAAAACGGAAAAATAAATGAAGAATGGAGGAAAACACATGGTCTTTCTGTGGCTGTTCCTGGAGTCCTGGCGGGCCTTGACTACGCTCTAAAAAAATACGGAACCAAAAAACTTTCTGAAACAATGGCAAAAGCCATTGAAATCTCAGAAAAAGGATTTCAAGTTAGTAAAACGTTCAGTGCAATTAACAAAGATGAATACGAAAAATTACTTCTTAATGCTGGAGAGTCTTCATGTTATTTGAACCAGAGCTTCCCTTATGAACCTGGAGATATTTTCAGGAACCCGGAGCTTGCCAGAACATTGAAATTAATCTCCCGCAAAGGAATAACCGTTTTTTATAAAGGAGAAATCGCACATAAAATCGTGAAAGCCGTAAAATCTAAAGGCGGCATATTAACACTCGAAGACCTTGCCCAATATAAGCCAGTTGAGCAAGCCCCGATAAAAGGGACATACAAAGACTACACAATTTTCACAATCGGGCCTCCTGCTTCTGGAGGATTCCATGTTATTCAACTTCTCAATATTCTTGAAAACTGGCCTGTAAAAGAATGGGGGCTAAACTCGACTGCTTATATTCATCATTTTAGTGAAGCACTTCGTTTTGTCTTTGCCGACAGGTCGCATTACCTCGGGGATCCTGACTTCATCTCCATCCCCATCATAAACCTTCTTTCCAAAGAATATGCCAGCCATATCGCTGGACAGATAGACCCGGCGCGTCCACTCGATTTCTATCCATACAGTGAGTTTCACGAGCAAGAAAACGCTAAAGAAAACACTACTCACCTTTGTGTCATTGATAAACAAGGAAACATAGTCTCTTTAACCCAGTCTATAAACCACTTTTTTGGCTCTGGCATTGTGCCAGAAGAAACAGGATTCCTTCTTAATAATCATATGGATGACTTTTCCCGCAATGCAGATTCGCCAAATGCTCCTGGCCCAAAACATCGTCCGGTTAGTTCCATGGGACCCCTCATCATGTTTAAAGGCGATATGCCTTTCCTGGCCCTTGGCTCACCTGGTGGAACAAGAATTTTCTCAAGTCTTGCACAGATCATAGTAAACATCATTGATTTTGCCTTATCTTTGGATGAGGCCATTGAATCCCCTCGTTTTTTTTCCTACTCTTCTCAAGGAAAAGCCAGAAGCATTTTCGTGGAATCCCGGATTCCTCAGAGTTCAGTAAAAGATCTTGAAATAATTGGACATACAATCCAGGTAAGGCAGGCATATGACCGATACTTTGGTGGCGCCCAAGGAATAATGATTATTCCCTATACAAGAATAATTCATGGAGGAGCCGATTCACGAAGAGATGGATGTGGAATTGGATATTAAAATATGTTATACAATCCAGTGGTTTATTTGTAATATAAAATTTACATTATAAAAAAGTAAACATAATGAAAAAAATTATCCTCTCTATTTTTATCTTACATTTCTTCATTGTTTCGGCTCTACTTGGACAAGAAAAAAAAGATGAAGTAATAAACATATTTGAACAGCCCATTCTTATCACATCAGCCGGCCAGAGTGCAGAAGTGCAAATAGCTTCTGTTCTTGCCAAAAGGGCAGGGCTATCTGCAGCCCTCTCAAAGGCCGCCTTTGCAAACGAACTCAAGGGGATAAGAACGCTTGTAATTGTCCTTGGAGTAAGCCTCAAAGGTTTAGGAGCAGCAGGTCTGGATATAAGCCAAGAAACCAACAGGGTGCAGATTCTCGTGGATGATGCGCAAAGAAAAAACATTCCAATTCTGTGCCTCCACTTAGGTGGAGAAACACGGAGGGGGCAGCTAACAGACGATTTAATAAATACCTTTCTTCCATTCTCCAAGATGGCTATCGTAGTTGAATCAGGCAACAAGGATGGATTATTCACATCGATTTGCAAAGAAAATCATATACCACTTATAGTCGTGGAAAGGGCAGTCGATGCTCTTCAACCTTTAAAAAAAGCTTTTAAATAACTTCAATAAGAACGCAAATATGTCAGAAGTTTTAATAGTTATATTTATGGTCTTTGTCTTCGCTCTTTTGGCCATGGTTTTAAAACTTCCTATTGGAGTCTCTTTGGCTTTCTCTGCTGTTGCAGGAGCTATAGCAGGAGGAGAAGGGATTGCTCTCCGTCATCTTGTGGAAGGCAGTTTTGGCTATTTTGACACAATACTAATCATTGTCTCTGCCATGATTTTCATGAGAGTCCTCCTTGTTACGGGCACCTTAGATACAATCACTGCTATCTTACTTAAGACATTTTACAAAAGAAAATTCTCTCTACTCTTAACTGTAATGGTACTTATCATGTTTCCTGGAATGATCACGGGATCATCTACCACGGCTGTCCTCACTACAGGAGCTCTTGTTGCCCCAGTACTAATGAAAATGGGGCTTCCCAAAGTCAAAACAGCAGCATTCATCGCCATGGGGGGAATTCTTGGCATGATTGCTCCGCCCGTCAACATCCTCGTTATGATTATGGGCGGAGGAGTAGATATGCCTTATGTTGGATTGACCCTTCCCCTACTTATAATAGTCATTCCGCTTGCCATTATAATTTCCCTTTGGATAGGTTACAGGGATATCAAGATAATCGATTACACACAAATGCAATTAATTTTACCAAAATCCTATACCAAAAAATATGGATTCGCGCTATTCCTTCCACTCTTTACAGTCTTTATTTTGATGCTTGGAGAAAGTCTTTCAATTCCATTGATGCCCAAGCTTGGAATCCCGGCGATATTTCTCTTAGGGAGCCTGGTTGGGCTTTTCTGCGGCCGGCCTTTCAATTTTTTCAAAGTGACTCAAGAGGCAGCAAAGGAAGCCATGCCTATCCTAAGCATTCTTGTTGGAGTAGGAATGTTTATCCAAATCATGACATTGACAGGCGGAAGAGGATGGCTGGTCATGTCGTTTCTTTCCCTGCCTCCAGTTTTTCTGTATCTTGGGATAGCTATGAGCATGCCGCTCTTTGGAGCCGTATCTGCATTTGGGTCCGCATCTATATTAGGAGTACCATTTATTCTGGCTCTTATCAACAAGAATGCCATCATCACATCCTCTGCGCTTTCTGCCATTGCCGGATTAGGAGATTTAATGCCTCCAACAGCTTTAGCAGGCATCTTTGCAGCACAGGTTGTCAAAGAAAAGAATTATTTTAAAGTGCTCAGATATTGTCTGATACCAGCTCTTTTTGAGCTCTCTATGGGAATTATCATCTTACTCTTGGCACCAATTTTAGATAAATTTATTTAAGGACAATGATAAGACTTATATATCATCTGATTATCCTTTACTTAACGTTGAATTTCATCTGGTATTTATTCCGTGAGAAAAATTTTTGGAAACAGGCAGGAACAGCAATTGTTCTCATCATGTTTCTACTAAGATTATTTCTAATAAAATGAGTTTTATAACAATAAAAAAAGAAACAATTAAAGGTTCTATTCTTTTCTTGTCAATAATTCTTATTTCATTTTTTTCAGGAAAGCAATTCCTGCAAATGCACAAAAAGGACATCATCATCCAGGGGCCAGGAATTTCCAGCAAAGTAAAACTCAGTGTTTATTTCCCCCTATTGAAAGGTACTCCTGGGGATACCGATGTTTATGTTTTCAAGGGTAAAGAAGAGGGAGGAAACCTTCTTATTCTCGGCGGCACCCACCCGAATGAACCAGCAGGATTTTTGACTGCAATAATTCTTATTGAAAATATCCATGTTGACAAGGGCAAAGTATTCATAATCCCTCAGGCCAACCACAGCGGTTTTACCCATAATGACCCGCATGAAGGAAATCCTCAAAGATTTCCCATTCAAACTCCCGAAGGCATAAGATGGTTTCGCTATGGTTCCCGTCTTACAAACCCTGTGCACCAATGGCCTGATCCTGTACTCTATGTCAACCCATCAGGACAAAAGCTTTCAGGGGCGGAAAGCCGGAACCTGAACCGCTGTTATCCAGGGAAGGCAAAAGGCAATCTGACAGAAAGAATCGCTTTTGGAATCACAAACCTCATTAAAAAAGAGCAAATTGACCTTGCTATTGACCTCCATGAAGCAGCCCCTGAATATCCTGTTATCAATGCTATAGTTTTCCATGAAAATAGTGCAGAATTAGCCGCACTTGTCTATATGGAGCTTCAAATGGAAGGATTTGAATTCCGCTTAGAAGCTTCCCCAAAAAACCTTCGAGGTTTAAGCCACCGCGAATGGGGCGATACCACCAAGGTTAAGGCGATACTGCTTGAAAGCGCAAATGCTTCCCATGGAAGACTAAAAGGAAAACCTTCTGTTGCTCTTATCATCGATGGAAAGGATAAAAATTATGTTAAGGCCTCACGGATAGGACGCCTGTTTGTCCCTTTTGATGAAAAAGGAATCCCGTTAAAAGTAAGAGTTGGGCGTCATGTAGCAGCTATAAAAGCATTCCTTTCAAACCTCCAGGAAGTTGAGCTTGGAAAAGGAATAGACATCACAAACTTTCCATCTGCCCGTGAAATCATTGAACATGGAACAGGAATTTATCTTGAGCCCCCAAAATAAGCTAAGTTCAGATTTTACCTATATTTAAGATTGACAAACTGCCTTCGAGTAATATAGTATAATCAATTATCTTTTAAAAAAATGGAAATAATTATCGCCAAAAATTCTGGACTGTGCTACGGAGTCAAACGGGCCTTGAGGATTGCCAAGGAAACCAGAAATACAAAAACTGGCAAGGTTTTTACTTTAGGAGACTTGGTTCATAATCCACAGATTATTGATGATTTAAAACGCAATGATATTTCCCCTGTTGAGAAATTAGAAGAACTGATGGAAGGAACCATTATCATACGGAGTCATGGCATTTCCCCTGAAATCTACAATCAATTGACTCAAAAAAAAATGGGCGTTGTCGATGCTACATGCCCCATTGTAAAAAAAATTCAGAGATTAGTAGAATCATTGACCAAATCCAAGAACGAAATCATCATTGTTGGGAATAAAGAGCATCCTGAAATAAAAGGCCTTATTGGATACAGCCAGGGAAAAGCCATTATTATCGAAAACGAACTTCAAGCGAAAAATTTGCCCCAGAAAAAAAAGAGAGCAGTTCTTGCCCAGTCTACTCAGGATTTATTCCTCTTTGAAAAAGCTGTCCTGGCTCTACTGGAGAGGACCAAGGAATTAAGAGTTTTCAACACAATTTGCAAATCGACTCAAACACGGCAAAAATCCACCTCTGAATTGGCTTCTCGTGTTGATTCACTCATAATAATCGGAGGGAAGAACAGTTCAAATACCAACAAACTTTATGAAATTTCCAAAAGGATTCTTCCGAGAACATATTTCATTGAAAGTTCTGAACAAATAACTCCTGAAATGTTAGAAGGAGCACAAAAAATAGGCTTATCAGGGGGAGCATCCACCCCACCAGAGGCCATTCAAGAAGCAGTTCACATTATCAAAACTCGCTTCATGCATAAATTCAAAGGGAGAAATGAATTCAATGTCAGAGTTAACTAAAAAATCCAACAACGAAGAAAACATCTCATTCGAAGATTACGAAAATCTCATCAATAAATATCAATTCAGTGCCAAAGAATTAACCCCTGGGAAAATTATTAAAGGCAAGGTCATTAAGATTACACCAACTCATGTTCTCGTCGATGTTGGGTTTAAATCCGAAGGAATTATTCCCATCGAAGATTTTAATGACTCCTTGGAGTCAAGAAACATCAATCCCGGAGATAACATTGAGGCGGTTTTAGAAAAAATCAATCCAAAAGAAGGTTATCTCATTCTCTCGAAAAAGAAAGCTGTCATGCTCAACGCATTGGACAACCTGGAGAAAGCCTATTATCACAACAGCTGGATCATTGGAAAAATCACAGAGAAAATAAAAAATGGCTTTACTGTGAATGCGGGAATCAATGCTTTTCTTCCAGATTCACACGCAGATGTAAAATCAGTGAAAGAGCCGGAACAGCTTATAGGGAATAAATATAAATTTAAAGTTATAAAATTCGACAGAAAAAGTGAAAATGCGGTTCTTTCTCGAAAGCTCTTTCTGCAAGATGAACGGGAAAAACGAAAAAGGAGAGTGTTTGACAAGCTTACACGCGGGCAAAAAGTGAAAGGCGTTGTTAAATCAATTACTAATTTCGGGGCTTTTATTAATTTAGGAGGAATCGAAGGCCTTCTGCATATTTCTGATATGTCCTGGGGAAAAATAAACCATCCTTCTGAAGTTTTTCAAATAGGCCAGGATGTCGAGGCCGTTGTTCTTGATTTTAATGAAAAAGATGAACGAATCTCTTTGGGCTACAAACAACTTCTCCCAGACCCGTGGGAAAATATCGAAGGAAAATACCAGGTGGGGCAAAAAGTAAAAGGCAAGGTGGTGAGCCTTGCCGATTTTGGAGCTTTTATTGAATTAGAAAAAGGGGTTGAAGGACTTGTTCACATTTCTGATCTCACGTGGTCCCGCAAGCTAATTCACCCGAAAAAAGTTGTATCTGTTGGAGAAGAAGTTTTGGTGACAATTTTAAATATCAATCCCGCAAGTAAAAGAATTTCTCTTGGGCTCAAACAAGTAACAACCCATCCCTTGGAACTTCTAAGGCAAAAATACAGCCCAGGTTCCCGTGTCAAAGGAACGATAACAAACATAACAGATTTTGGCGCTTTCATGGAAGTAGAGAAAGGAATAGAAGGGCTTATTCATATTTCAGATATCAGCTGGAAAAAAATAAAACACCCGTCAGATAAATTGAAAGTCGGGGATGAAGCAGAAGCAGTCATATTAAGCATCGATGTAGAAAAGCAAAAATTATCTCTTGGCATCAAACAGTTAGAGGGTGACATTTGGGAAGACTTTTTTAAGAGACAGCGTATTGGTGATCTTGTTAAAGTCAAGATTGTACGCCTGGTTAACTTTGGTGTTTTCGTTGAAATCACTCCTGGAATCGAGGGAGTGGTTTTTCTTTCAGAACTCGATGAGAAAAAAATTGAAAACCCTGCAGAGGTTTTCTCCGCAGGAGAAGAAAAACTGGCAAAAATCATTAAATTGAATCAGAAAGACAAGAAAATTTCATTGAGTTTCAAGCAGGCTCAGACTGAAATGCAAAAATTAGAATATCAAAAATACACACAATCCCAGGATGATAAACTTACTCTTGGCGACATAATGAAAGATCAGCTAAAGAATTTCAAGTCCCCAAAAAATTTAAAGAAAAAAGGAGGCAAAAAGTGATAAAAGCTGACCTTATCAACAAAATTTCAAAAGAAATGAATGTTTCTAAACAAGAGGCAGAAACTGGAGTCAATCTTTTCTTCCAGACAATTAAAGAGGCCATTATAAACGGAGAAGAGATTGAACTAAGGGGATTTGGAAGCTTTCGTTTCAGGGAAAGAGGTGCACGTTCAGGAAGAAATCCACGCACAGGAAAACCTGTTAAAGTCCCTCCAAAGAAAGTGCTTTATTTTAAACCAAGTAAACTTTTAAAAAATCTGATTAATGAATAATGAAATACATATCTGCTCCATGGAGAGAAGAATACGTTAAAACAGCTTTCAAAATGGATAAGTGTATTTTTTGCCGGGCCCATAATCTTAAAAAAGACAAAAAGGCCTATATTCTTTACAGAGGCATTTATAATTTCATCGTTTTGAATAGATATCCTTACAACCCAGGCCACCTGATGATAGCTCCTTATGAACACATCTCTATGTTCGAAGATGCAAAAAAAGAATCTACAGATGAATTAAGCGACCTTCTTAAACTAACCTTAAAAATCTTAAAAAAGCACTATAATCCACATGGATTCAATATTGGTATGAACATCGGCCAGAGTGCAGGTGCTGGTGTAGTAGACCATTTCCACATTCACGTTGTACCCCGATGGACAGGAGATTCCAACTTCATGCCACTTTTTAGCAATACAAAAGTCATGATCGAGGATTTAAATACAACATATGACCGGCTTCTGTCGCTTTTTAAAAGAATCAAGTAAGCGATATCCCTTTAAGGAGTCACTTAATCTCATGCAAAGAGCCATTGGGATTGAAAGCCATAAAAAACAATGGCTCAATACTAATCAGGATTGAAAAAGAGCTCTCTGTTGGAACAGTAATAACAGAGATGGAAAACACAATTGAGGTGAGAACATGTTAAAAGCAATGAGAAAAAATGTAAAAGCTTTAGCTCCAACCTTATGGATCGTTATTGCAGCGTTCATTATTGCAATTTTTGCTGTATGGGGTGGTGCAGGCCGATTAGGAGAATCGCGGGCTGCAAATACACTCGTCACCATAGGAAAAGAAAAAATCTCAGCCGATTTCTATTTCCAGAACCTAAAGCAAAGGCTCGAATTACTCAAAAGAGAATTCAAAGACCTGGATTCTAATCTTATCCAGCAACTGAATATACCTCAACAAGTTCTCGAACAAATAATACAGCAAACTCTACTTATTCAATCAGCTGAAGAAATGGGCATCAAGGCTTCCGATGAAGAAATCAGGCAGAAAATCATGAGCTATCCTGTATTCCAACAGGACGGAAAGTTCATTGGCTTCGAAAATTACAAGAAGATATTAGATTGGAATCGAATTCCATTATCCGAGTTTGAAGAAAGCCTTAAAAAAGAAATCATAATCGAGAAAACTATTAAGTCCCTTACTTCTGGAATCGCTGTTACAGAGAAAGAAATATGGGGTAATTATAAAAACACAAATGAAAGCGCTAAGCTTGAGTTTGTAGTCATTGAAACAGATTCTTTAGAACTTGATTGGGAGCCCAAACTGAGCGAACTCCAAGAATTTTACGAAAAATACAAAGAAAAATACAAAATGCCTGAAAAAAGAGAGGGCCTCTTTGTCTTTTTCAACACAGAGAACTTAAAAGACGAAATCCAATTGAGCGACTCAGATATCGAGGATTATTATAAAAAGAATCAAGCTCAGTTCAGAGAGCCTGAAAAAGTCCGGGTTAACCGTATTTTTCTGGCTTTCGAAGGAAATGATAAAGAATTTGTTCTCGCAGAAGCTCAAAATATTTTAGATCAAATCCAAAAAGGCGCCAATTTTGGAGACCTTGCCAGGAAATACTCTAAGGATGAAAAAGCAGAAAATAATGGCGACTGGGGCTTCTTTGAATGGCAAAGATTATCTTCTGTTGAACAAGAAGAAATAAGAAAATTACAGAAGAATGAGGTCTCAAGAGTAATTGAACTCGATGAGGGAGTCTCCATTTTAATGGTTACCGAAAAAGAAGAGTCTTTTCTAAAACCTCTTGAGCAAGTGAGAGGAAATATATCAAGCATTCTTCAAGAACAGATAGCGAGAGAATTAGCAGAGAAAAAAGTCCGTCAATTGGAAAAAAACGCCAAAAAAGTAAAAAATTTAGATGCTGCTGCGCAAAAACTTGGTTACAAGGCAGAAAAAACCGGGCTTCTCACTGATGGGAAATCTCTTCCAGATATAGATCCTTCAGGTGCAATCAGCATGGAACTCTTTAAGCTTGATGACAAAAAAATATCCTCTCCAATCTACACATACAAAGGAGTGGGATTAACACAATTGGAAAAAATAGAACCTCCCAAGCCCGCCCTATTTGAAGAAGTAAAGGAAGACATCAAAAAAGAGCTTTTGATTACAGAAAACAAAAAAGCCGCAAGAGAAAAGATACAAGGAATCAAGGCAGAGCTTCCTAAGAAAAACCTCGAACAACTGGCGAAGGCCTATGGGCTCGAATATAAAACCGCAGAGGAACACAAAAGAGGTCAATATCTCAGCATCATCGGTGAAAACGACGAGGTCGACCGACTCGTTTTTTCTCTTCCCTTAAATGAACCCAGCGACCCAATTGAATTTGATGGCGGATTTGTGCTGGTTCGCTCACTTTCCCGAAAAGAAGTCACGAAAGAAGAGTTTGAAAAAGTAAAGGACGAAGAAAGAGAAAAGACGCTCGAAGCCAAAAAGAATAAATTTCTACATTCTTGTCTCCTTAAGCTACGCGAAGACAAAAGAGTAAAAATAAAATATGATCTCTTTCTTAAAATAAATTCAGACCTCCTCTCCAGATACAGTATTGAAAAATAAACCAGTTCTTTTGCCAGAACAATCATTATTTCTTAGCAAGCATTAAGTCTTCATAGCCCTTATGCTTTCCAATATTAGGGCATTTACTCGTTCTTCCATCGCCTGGGCGAAGCGGCTCACTGTCTCGTATAAGCCACCAGCAAAATAATCTGTGATATAAAGTGGCTTTCCAATCTTGACCATAATTCTTCCTGGGACTAAAAAAGGGCGCTGTGTTCCCAGTACGGCCACAGGAGTAACAGGGACAAGGTTATCTTCCTGAGTATATAAATTGTAAGAAATGAGTGAGGCACCTTTGCGAAATGGACTCATGAAAGGATTTTTGCAGCTTTCAATGATTCGCCCGTGCCCCTGTAAAGCAATAATAGTCCTTCCTTGTTTTAGGTGTTCCTGGCATTTCTCAATGACAATTCCTTTACTCGAGGTCAAATCGACAGGTATTGTTCCAATCTTTCCGATATTGCTTGAAATAAAATTGACAAAAAGCGATTTGATTGGTTTAAGGACTAAATCTAAAAAGAGGCCAAAGTCCTTCAAGTGGCATTTCAGGTGATTTCTTATAAGAAAATTAAAGTCTTCTCTATTGAAAACCATCCTGTTGGCTATAAAAAATATTGGACGAGGAACGATTTTCAATAAAATGGCAATATCCTTATAACTTCCAATGTGATTGCCAACAATGATATTCGGGCCTTTTTTAATAAAATTCTCTTTCCCCTGAACTTCTATTTTTTTTCCAAGAAGTGCGAAGTTGCATAATTTGCGGATTACAGGTTCAATCTTTTCTAATTCTTCTTCAAATGTAGCCATTTTATTTTCTAATTTATATTTTACCTAATTTTTTTTAATTTCAAAAGATTTATATTTTTAAGGTTGTCCCGGCAAGTACATTCAAACGTCCAAATATATGAGCTGTACAGCCACTGAGAAACATGGAATTTTAAAAATGCCTGCCCTTTAAAGAGTCTGCTTGAAAATAGGAAATGGACGTGTTAATTTAGCGGATACAATGAGTCGATAATCCTTTTTAAAAATAATCTCAAGGGAGGCACTCATGATTACTTTAATTCGTGAAGGAAATGTTTTTTCCCCTGAACCTTTGGGCCCAAAAGATATTCTGATTGCAGGCAACCAAATTGCTGCAATCACTGAACCAGGCCAGATAAAACTTCAAGGAATTGATTACTATCAAATGAAAGCTTCAGGAAAAATCATTATCCCAGGATTTATTGATTCTCATGTCCATATAATAGGAGGCGGAGGAGAAGGAGGCCCTTCAACAAGAGCTCCTGAAATTTTTATCGAAGATATCATCTCCAATGGAGTTTCTACGGTAATAGGTTGCCTCGGCACAGACGGCACAACACGCCATATGAGTTCCCTTCTCGCTAAAGCAAGGGCACTTGAGCAAGAAGGAATAACAACTTATATCTTCTCAGGTTCCTATGAAATCCCTGTTGTCACTCTAACAGGAAGCATTCGCTCGGATCTTGTCATTATAGACAAAGTAATCGGTGCAGGAGAAATTGCTGTCTCTGACCACCGTTCTTCCCAACCGACTTTTGAAGAGTTCTGTCGTCTTGCCTCAGAATGCCGCGTTGGAGGAATGCTCGGAGGCAAAGCTGGAGTTCTCCACTGCCATCTGGGAGATGGGCCGCGAAAACTACATATGTTTTTCCGTTTGATAAAAGAAACAGAAATCCCCCCCACTCAAATCATTCCCACTCACGTGAACCGCAACCAAGAACTTTTGGGAGATGCAATAAAATTTGTCATTAAAGGAGGATATATAGACCTTACAGCAAACGAGCACCCAGAATTTCAGGAGGGGGAAGAGATAAGTATCGCCAATGCCATTCGCCTCTGCTGCGAACACAAAGTTCCCCTTTCGCACATTACCATCAGCTCGGACAGCAATGGAAGCCTTCCGGTCTTTGATAAAAACGGGAATCTTACTGGCCTGACAATCGCCACACAAAAAAGCCTCTTGAATAATTTCCGCTATTTAGTCAATAAAAACATATTGGGTCTTGAGGATACAATAAAATTCTTTTCAACAAACGTTGCTGTTTTCTACAAATTAAAAAATAAAGGGGAAATCAAAGTTGGAATGGATGCCGACCTCCTATTACTGGATGAACACCTAACGCTCACAGATTCTTTCGCAAAAGGCCGTCAAATGATGGCCAACGGAAAGTGCCTGGCAAGAGGGACATTCTGTAAAGATTCCGATGTTTAAAAATAGATGTTTAAAAATATTTAGAAAAAAAGGAACAACCTATGAATCAATCAACTGAAAGTAAAAAATATCCAAGAAAGCAGCCAAGTTTTTTTGTGGCTCTAATCCCTTTAATCGTTATGGGAATACTTCTTGGGGTAGGATACGGCATTTACCATATCAGGCCACAAGTCCTCCTGGTGACGGCCGCTTTTATTACCGGCTGTTTAGGAATCTTTCTGCGCTTTACCTGGCAGGAAATGGAAAGGGGAATCGTAAACAGCATTCATAAAGCTATGCCTGCTATCCTGATCATGCTATGTGTTGGTATTCTCATCGGCTCTTGGATTGCCTCTGGTACTATACCGATGATCATATACTACGGCCTTAAGCTTATCTCTCCAAAGCTTTTTTTAGTGACAGCTTGTTTTGTCTGCTCCATTACCTCAATAGCCACTGGCACTTCTTGGGGAACTATCGGAACCTTAGGCGTAGCGTTTATTGGAATCGCTATGGGCCTGGGCATCCCTCTCGGACCTGCAGCTGGAGCAATCGTTGCTGGGGCTTACTTTGGAGATAAAATGTCCCCATTTTCTGATGTCACAAATCTTGCTCCTGTAGCTGCAGGCTCTAATCTATTTGACCACATTAAACACATGCTTTGGTCAGCCACGCCTGCCTGGATTATAGGCTTAATCATCTACTTTTTTATTGGCCTCAAATACGGGGCCAATACCGTAGAATCACAGACGACGATACTTATCACTCAAACCTTAAAAGAGCATTTTCATTTCAACATACTTCTTCTTGTTCCCATGGTGATTGTTTTTTATTTTGCGGCGACTAAAAAGCCAACTATTCCTGGGATGCTTGTTTCATCGATTACTGCAAGCATTTTAGCTATCATTTTTCAAAAAGCTTCTATCACAGAAATCGCGACTGCCGTGAATACAGGATACCAAGCCAATACAGGCGTCGAAGCCGTGGACCAGCTTATCTCCCGTGGAGGCATGATGAGCATGATGGAAACACAGCTCGTGGCTTTCACAGCATTCGCTTTCGGCGGAATAATGCAAAGCACAGGACTTCTTTCTATTATATTGGATAAAGTAATGAAGTTCGCTAATAAAGTCTGGAGTATTGTCATAACGACTATTGTAACTTCCATCACAACAGCGCTTATCACAGGAAGTTCCTATCTCTCAATGATCATTCCTGGTGAGCTTCTTTCTCCTATTTATAAGAAAAAGGGTTTAGCAGCTAAAAATCTATCCCGCATCATAGAAGAAAGTGGTGCTATCATAGTTCCCTTGATTCCATGGAGTATGGCAGGTGTTTATATCACGGGAACGATTGGAGTTTCCACTTTCTCTTATCTCCCGTGGGCATTCATGAATTATATTTCTGTAATTATCCTGGCGATATATGGATTCACGAAATTCACAATGGCACCAAAAATAAGAGAAGATGAAACTCAGATTGGAAGTTAAAAGCTAAATAAAGTTTAGTCCTTCTTATCTGCTTCATCATCACCTATTTTATGAAGGGCTTTCTTAAACTTTTCCTCTGCTTTTCTTAACTTTTCTTTCTCCAACTCTGCTGTTGCTTCAAATTTCCTGTCAAATTTATCTTTTCTTTCTTTCTCTTCTAAAAGCAGTTCATCTAATGAACTCTTTTTCTTTTTAACCTGTTCATGTTTTATTACTTCTTGCGTAACCGGGTCGATCCATAGTAAAGAATTGCAGATTGGACAATGCGTCTGAAATACTTTTGGATTTTTTTTCTCTTCTTTTCCCATTCATTAAAAAACTTATCAAAATATCTGGACAAAAGCAATGGGCCAGCAAAATAGTAATCATTTCTATTTCCGTGATGAGGGAAACATCAGACCTAATTGAGAAGTGCGGCGACGGTTCCTTCTCCATCAGAAGCCCATTGTGGAGGGTGGGAGGGTCTTGGCAA
>JACUUK010000114.1 GCA_014859315.1 Candidatus Aminicenantota bacterium | reverse complement strand
TCAAGTCAATATGAAATTTACTAACAAAATTGCTAAAAAACCTTTTTTATTGACTTTTCAAGAAGTAAAAAATACTATTAGAGCAGAAATGAGAAGGAGGAGACAGACGAATTTCTCCGCAGTAATTTTGATTTTTCATCTTGGATAGGGGGCTTTAATGAACAAAATAATTAAGATTTTACTAATATTTCTTATTTTTGATGCAGTAGTGGTTGGAGGGTATTTTGGGTATAAATCTCTTAAAGGGAGTCTCAAATCAACAGATTCAGATTATGAATGGGAAATAATCGACGAAAATTATGCTCCAAAAAATTTTGTAGAGGAATTCATCAAGTTAGACTCAGCGCAAAAAGGCCTTTTTCCTGTCTCGATGAAAAATTATGGAAAAGATAAGTCAATACTTCGTAAATTCAGAGGGAAAAATTTTGCAGGCCCCAATGAAGCCCAGTTGAAAATGATGTATAAAGGATTAGAAGACTGGATGCTTATAGATTTGAAATACAAAACAGAAAAAGAAAGGGAAGTTCTAAGGACAATTCTATATGTACAGATTAATGGGACATGGAAGGTTGGGGATACCGGGGTTCTTGCAAAATAGAAAAGACGATTATTTGCAATAAAGGAGGGTAAGAATGGAAATTAAAATAACAAGCCCTGCTTTTGAGGAAGGAGGCATGATACCTGAGGTGTATACGTGTGATGGAATAGACATTTCACCACCCCTTAAATGGAGTTCAGTGCCTCAAGGAACAAAGACGCTTGCACTCATTTGTGATGATCCAGATGCGCCAATAGGCAATTGGGTCCACTGGGTCATTTACAATATTCCTGGAGACATTAGTGAACTTCCTGAAAATATCCCACCTGAACAGGAGCTTGCAAACGGCGGCATACAGGGAATGAATGATTTCCGAAAAATCGGATACGGCGGCCCATGTCCTCCTGGAGGCACTCACCGATACTTTTTTAGAATCTATGCGCTTGATACAGAATTAGACCTTCAGCCAGGAGCGACAGAATCACAGTTGTTAAAAGCCATGGAAGGGCACATCCTTGCAGAAGGGCAATTAATGGGTAGATACAGCAGATAAAAGGTAAATCTTCGAAGGCAGCTTCAGCCATCCTCATGTGTTAATCCCTTTATACTCTCACGGAAAAAAATATTTACATGAAAACAAAAATAGTTGTAAGTTGCATGTCAAATAATCTAATATTGAATGCATGAAAAGAATCGGTATTCTAACAAGAGATTGTGCAGGAGTGAATGCTGCTATTCGGTCTGTTGTGAGGACAGCTGATTTTTTCGGAATCGAAGTCATGGGAGTACTTCGTGGCTATGAAGGTTTGATTTCTGGAGACTTTATCCCGTTGTCCCGTCGGTCAGTTTCAGGAATTATTAATTTGGGCGGAACTATTCTTAAAACCTCCCGTTCTAAAAAATTCTTTACAGAAACCGGGCAGAAATATGCACTTCAAAATATAAAAAAGAACCAGTTGGATGGTTTTATTGTAATTGGGGGCAATGGCTCTCTATCAGGAGCTCACATTCTTGCAAAGAAATACAATATCCCTACGATCGGCATTCCTGCGACCATAGATAATGACGTTAATGGCGTTGATTTGAGCTTGGGTGCAGACACGGCTGTCAACGTAGCTATGGATGCCATCGATAAGATTAGGGATACAGCCATGAGCTTGGAAAGGATTTTTGTGATTGAAGTAATGGGCCGTGATTGCGGATACATTGCTATGCAGGTAGCATTAGCAGGAGGATGTGAAGAAGCATTAGTCCCTGAAAAAGATTTTGACCTTGATGAGATGTGTGCTCAAATTATTGAAGGAAATGCAAAGGGAAAGGTAAGCTGGATAATTGTTGTAGCCGAAGGAAAAGCAAAGGCAAGCGCAATAGCCAGTGCAATCACAGAAAAGACAGGCCTTGAGACGCGTGTAGCTGTTTTGGGCCATATCCAAAGGGGTGGCAACCCAACGGCATTAGACCGTGTCATGGCAGCGAGATTGGGAAGCTATGCTGTGAATTTATTGTATAAGGGAAAGTCAAATCTGTGTGTTGCATTGAAAGATGGGAACCTTACGACCATACCTTTAGAGATTGCTATTCAGCCTAAACGCATTGATGTAGAGTCTGACTACGCATTGATTAAATTGCTCACGTGATGAAAAGCGTAACAAATATTTTATTTCATGCTTATTTTCGTTATAATTATTTGTAATATATCAGGACAGCTTTCCCAGAGTTGTTCGCTTTTTAACAAATTAGATTGTTTTTTTCATCTTAGAAAAGCGAATAAATCTCTATAATGATTTTAGTTTTGGCGGAGGGCATTATATGGCTGAATACCGTATTCATAAGCACCCAATTTTGACTGTTGAACCTTCTGAGGAGATAGAAATCAGGTGGAAAGGGCGCCCCTTAAAAGCGAAAAAAGGGGAGATGATTTCTTCTGCTCTTTTTGCAAATGGAATCAGAATATTTGGGCATCATCCGAAGGATGGAGCACCTCAGGGAATGTTTTGTGCCAATGGCCAATGTGCACAATGCCTTGTCATTGCAAACGGCAAGCCAGAGAAAGCTTGCATGACTCAAGTTGCCCCAGGAATGAATATAGAACCATTGGATAGTTTGCCAAATCTTCCGCAGGAAAAAGGCGCAATCCAAACTCATCAAATAAGAACCATAGAAGTTTCTGTGCTTATCATTGGAGGTGGGCCTGCTGGAATGTCTGCTGCCATTAAGTTAATGGAATATGGTGTCAAGACGCTCCTTGTAGATGACAAGCATCGTTTAGGGGGAAAACTTGTGCTCCAGACACACCGTTTCTTTGGCTCTGTCGATGCAGTCTATGCAGGTACGCGAGGGATTGATATTGCAACAAAGTTAGAGGAGAAAATTCGACAAAATGATTGTGTGGATATCTGGCTCAACAGCACGGCCTTGGCAGTTTTTAGTGACCATAAAGTCGGGATTCTTAAGGATGGAAAAGAGTATGTTCTCATAAAACCGAAAGTGCTTCTAATAGCTACGGGTGCTCGGGAGAAATCACTCGTTTTTAAAGGCAATACTTTGCCTGGTGTCTATGGGGCAGGGGCATTCCAGACTTTGGTTAACAGGGATCTGGTCGAAGCCGCAGAGCGTTTGTTTATCATCGGGGGTGGAAATGTCGGCCTTATTGCAGGGTATCATGCATTGCAAGCCGGGATAAAGGTTGTTGGTTTGGCTGAAGCCATGCCTGAATGCGGGGGATATAAAGTCCATCGAGACAAGTTGGCCCGCATGGGAGTTCCCATTTATACATCTCATTCAGTAGTCAGTGCCAATGGCGATAATCAAGTCGAGTCAATAACAATTGCCCAGGTAGACAGCGATTTCAATCCAATCCCAGGCACTGAAAAATCTTTCTCCTGCGACACAATCCTTATTGCAGTTGGGCTTGATTCTGTGGATGAATTTTATCATAAGGCAAAAGAATACGGGATGAAAGTATTTGCATCAGGTGATGCCGAAGAAATTGCCGAGGCCTCGTCAGCCATGTTTTATGGGAAAATAAAAGGAATGGAAATTGCTCAGGCACTTGGGATTGCTGTTGGTGAGATTCCTCAAGAGTGGTATCATACTGCTGATATTCTTAAATCCAATCCAGGAAAAACATATAAAAAATCGGATGTTTTGAGCGAAGAAAAAGTTTTTCCTGTTTTACATTGCTTTCAGGAGATTCCATGTGACCCCTGCATTGCTGTTTGCCCAAACCAACTTATAACCATTCCTCCAGATGATATTCGGAAAGTTCCTGAGTATATCGGGCCTCATAATGGCAAAGGATGCATTGGCTGCGAACGTTGTGTGGTAATCTGTCCGGGATTGGCAGTTACGCTTGTTGACTATCGCAAAGATCCAGACTGGCCTACGGTTACCATTGCCTATGAATTCTTGAAAGATAACATCAACATTGGGGATAGAGTCTATGCGATGGATGATGAAGGAGCAACTCTTGGAGAAGTGGAAGTCACTGGAGTTCGTGCGATAAAAGCCAATGACAGAACTATTCTTGTTAAATTAAAATCCCCTAAAGAATATGCAAGGAGAATTGCTGGTATCAGGATTCAGCCGCCTGTTATTACTAAGGCAATGGACGAAAAAATCTTGCGTATTGAAGATGATATAATCATCTGCCGGTGCGAGAGAGTTACAGCCGGACAGATTCGCGACCTTATAAAAAAAGGTTGCCATGATATGAACGAAATCAAAGCAGTCACGAGAGCCGGGATGGGAGCATGTGGGGGCAAAACGTGCTCTCCTATAATCTTGCGTATATTTGCTGAGGAAGGAATTTCCTTAGAAAAGGTAGTAGAAAATGTAAAAAGACCGTTAATCATGGAAGTTCCTTTAGGTGTATTTGCTGGGAAGAGGAGCAAAGATAATGAATAAGAGCAGTACCTATGATGTGATAATAATTGGTGCAGGAAGCATTGGTGTTCCTTCTGCTCTTGCAATGGGAAAGGCAGGATTAAAAGTCTTGGTATTAGACAGGTTTGCCAGCCCAGGCCAGGGATCTAACAAAGCTGCTATTGGCGGGATTCGTGCAACACACTCAGACCCTGCAAAAATACGCCTCTGCCAGCGCAGTTTAGAAATTGTTTCTACATGGAAAGAGACTTACGGCCATGACATTGAATGGAATGATGGAGGGTATGTATTTGTTACATATTGCAAAAAAGATGAAAAAACTCTTAAGGAGTTGCTTGAAACCCAAAATTCGTACGGATTGAATATTAACTGGTTAAATAAAGATGAGCTTTTAAAAATTGTTCCAGACCTGAATCCTGAGGGTTTGATTGGCGGTACGTATTCTCCAGATGATGGCCACTGTTCAACGCTTTTAGCTGGACATGCGTTTTATGAAGAAGCCAGGAATGTCGGTTGTGAATTCAGGTTTAACGAAGAGGTTTTTAAAATCAAGGTCCATAATAACCAGGTGCAGGGAGTAAAGACAAATAAAGGGGAATATTGGGCAGCAATTGTGGTTAATGCAGCTGGAGCCTGGGCAAAAGAAGTAGGAAACCTTGTAGGGCTCGACCTGCCAGTTAATCCAGATTCCCATGAAGCAGGCATCACAGAACCTGTAGCTGAATTCATTTATCCCATGATAGTGGACATCCGAACATTTCCGGGTTCAGACAATTTTTATTTCCACCAGTTGAATACAGGGCAAGTTTGCTTCTGTATAACCCCCCATCCGAAAATCTGGGGGTTTGACAGGCAAGAGACAAGCGGATTCCTTCCAATGGTTTCAAAACGAATGATAAATTTAATGCCTCGGCTTGTGAATATTCGTATTCGGCGCGTCTGGAGAGGGCTTTATCCAATGACTCCTGACGAGTCGCCTTTGGTCGGTTGGGCAAGCGAGGTTAAAGGATTTTTATTAGCTGTTGGAATGTGCGGTCAGGGCTTTATGATAGGCCCAGGTCTTGGAGAGTTGTTAGCTCGAATAGTTCTTCAAAAGGAGCTCAGAGAGCAGGACAGGGAAGTGTTAAAAATCCTATCGCCTTATCGGATGTTTAAAGGCAAAGAAGCCCTGGCATAGAAAGAGGGATTGAAAGGGGGATTGGTATAGATTCAGAGTGCTGTTGACTGGACATATATTCTCACTATAATATAAGCAAACGAGGATGTCAGATTACAGCAACAGAGACTTTAGGCAAGAAAAAGAAACGAACCATTGCTGTGCGTGTAGTAGACATTTTTGGTAACGATGCAGGCGCAACAATTAAGGTACAGGGATAAAATACATTAATAAGACTATTGCTTATTGCAGAATTCAGTAATAAGACATCTCTTATTGCAGAATATGGCTAAAACCTGCAATAGGAACTGTGTTGTTGCAGGATCTGTAAATAGAGGAGCAGCATATTGAATCCTGAAGATTTTGAAAATTCATCAACAGGGAAATGTGGGTGATTTTGGGGTGATTTTGGAGGTGATTTTGGGGTCGGGCCCCAGCAATTTACATATTATCAATAAGATAGATCTCAT
>JACUUK010000113.1 GCA_014859315.1 Candidatus Aminicenantota bacterium | reverse complement strand
CATACACATATCAACCAGTAAGCACCTAATCTTGACATCCTTTCGTCTTCTTCTTAACATAAAAAAATAAACAATCTAAAGGCAGGTGAAGGAGGTCTCGTGTGAATAAATTGGACTTGATATTTCTATTTATATAAAATGATGCTGTAAAAAATGGCAAAAAGAAAAACCATGCGAAAAATAAAGGTGGCATTACTTTTTGGAGGAAAATCCGCAGAGCACGAAGTATCCTTAATTTCTGCTGCTTCTATCTACAATAATCTCGACAGAAACAAATTCGATGTTATCTCGCTTTACATCAACCCAGAAGGGAAATGGCGTGTTGTCGAGTCCCCATTAGAATCTTTTGCGAATTTAAAAAAAGGAGTTTTTCATTCTTTTCTTCCCTGGGAATCCATACATATGGCGCAAACCATAAAGGCCGATATCTACTTCCCTGTGCTTCATGGCCCATATGGAGAAGATGGGACTCTTCAAGGATTTCTCGAAATGGCGGATGTGCCTTATGTGGGAGCATCCGTGCTGGCTTCAGCAGTTGGAATGGACAAAGCACTAAGTAAAATCATATGGAAAACGTTAGATTTACCTGTAGTTTCGCATAAATTGCTCTGCGAACAGGACTGGCTTGAAAATAGGAAAGAAATCCTTACAGAAATAAAATCGCAATTTTCCCCTCCTGTGTTTATTAAACCTTCTAATTTAGGATCGAGCGTTGGAATAACAAAAGTGAATGATTTCACTCTGGCGGAAACAGCTATAGAAAAAGCTTTCCGATACGATAGAAGAATCCTGGTGGAGGAGGGAATCCAAGGCCGCGAAATAGAATGCAGTGTTTTGGGAAATGACGCCCCAATTGCTTCTCTTCCTGGAGAAATCATTCCTTTTAGAGAATTTTATGATTACAGGGATAAATATATCGAAGGAAAAACATCCTTCTGTATCCCCGCTTCACTTCCAGATACCACGGTGAAAGAAATTCAGCGCATATCCATTACCGCATATAAAGCAATCGATTGTTCAGGCATGGCAAGGGTAGATTTTTTCCTTAAAGAAAAAACAGAGAAAATTATTCTAAATGAACTCAACACCATTCCTGGCTTCACAGAAATAAGTATGTATCCTAAGTTATGGGAAGCGAGTGGGATTTCTTTTCCTAAACTATTAGAAATGCTTATCGATTTTGGATTTGAACGCCACCAGAAGAAAAAAAGGATAAGGGGCAGCTTCCCAAAATGAGAGTCTTAGGAATTGATTTCGGGGATAAACATATTGGTTTATCTATAAGCGACCCGCTACAACTGACCGCACAATCTTTCGGGAAATATACTCTCAGAGGCAAAAAAAAAGATGGAAAATATTTCCAAGATTTTGTTGCACAATACGAAATCAGCGAAATTGTCATCGGCCTTCCATTAAGAATGGATGGGACTCCAGGAAGCCGTGTGGAGAAGACAAAAAAATTTGCAAACTGGCTTGAAAATACCGTGGGCATTCCAATTGTCTTTTGGGACGAACGGTTAACGACAAAACAGGCATTAAATATTATACGTCCCCAAAAAATGAAAAGCCGCAGCAGAAAAAAAATTAAGGATCAGGTATCTGCCACCATCATCCTTGCCAGTTATCTCGAAAACAAACGGATATCCTCTAATGACTCTGAAGATCATTAAACGTGCCTTTCTCCTTGCTGTTCTTCTTTTCCTTTCTTTTTCTATATGGTTCGCTGTAGAATTTCTCTCATTGCTAAACGCTCCCCCAAAAAAAATATTATTGGAAATTGAAAAAGGGAGCAGTGTAAGCCAGATAGCTTCACTTCTGAAGGAAAAAGAAATCATCAAGAGAAAGTGGGTTTTCCTAACCGGGTATAAACTGTTTTTCTCGAGAGATACCCTTAAATCTGGAGAGTATTCCATAGAACTGCCTGTCTCCACAAAAAATATCTTGCGTACATTGATAGAAGGGAAGATTTATCTTCATCCAATCACAATCCCCGAAGGATTGACACAAAAAGAAATAGCTTCTCATCTTGAAGCCATCCACATTATTTCTGCTGAGGACTTTCTAAGGGCGTCATCTGATCCCTCTCCCATTTTGAGCTTTAATGATAAGGCATCAGACCTTGAGGGTTATCTTTTCCCTGAAACATATCATTTTCCAAAAGGAGTAACAGGAGAAAACATCGTAAAAACAATGGTAGCCCAATTCAAGTCTGTTTTCTCAAGTGATTGGAGGATTCGTGCCAAAGAATTGGGCTTTTCAGTCAGAGAAGTTGTGATTCTGGCTTCTCTCATAGAAAAAGAGACTTCCTTTGCAGATGAAAAAAAAATTATTTCCGCTGTCTTTCATAACCGCTTGAAACGAAGGATGAAACTCGACTGCGACCCTACAATCATCTACGCTCTCAAGCAACAAGGCATCTATTCAGGCCGACTGCGATGGAAAGACCTAAAGCTGGATTCTCCGTATAATACATATATCTATCCTGGACTCCCTCCAGGGCCCATCGCAAACCCAGGCCGTGAATCTCTTCAGGCAGCTCTCTTCCCTGCAGATGTTAACTATCTTTATTTCGTCTCTAAAAATGACGGGACTCACATATTCAGCAGTACTTTGAAAGAGCACCAAAAAGCTGTAATAAAATATCAAATACATGGCCGGTGATAGAGTGAGGAGTGAGGAGTATTAAATAATAGTAAGTAGTAAGTAGTGAGGAGTAAAGAAAAGAAGAGAAAAGGATGAGATTGCCACACCCCTGACGGGGTTCGCAATGACGGAGGGAACAATAAGAAGGAATGACTGCGGAGGGTTCTTTCATAGAAAATTAAATGGTGCTGAAATAAAAAAAGCTATAGAAAAAAAAATAAAGTTTTGGTATATTACTTTTTTATTTCGGAGTAATTTATAGCTCCAAAAAACTAATTGATTTTAAGAGATGAGAAACCTTGATGGTCATTCTCAAGGAGGAAAAATGAAATTTAAAAAAGTTATCATCCCCTTATTTCTCTTTGGGTTTATTTTGAGTTTGGTTTTTGCCCCGGTAGCCATTGCTAAAAAGGACAAAAAAGGCCAAGAACAAAAAGTAATTATTATACCCAAGGAAGTTAAGGACGTTTTCCAGGAAGGCCTTTCAACAAAGGAAGCCCGCCTGGACATTCCTTTTACAATTGAGAAGCATCTTTATCTTCCTGCCAGGGAAAATCTTCATAGCATCTTTTTATTTAAAGTTAAAAATGAAGATTTAGGATTCGCTCCCATCGAAGTTCCTGCCGAACCCCAGGCACAAGAACAAAAAGAAGAAGCTCAATCCGTCTTCGAAGAAACCCCTGCAAAGCTTCGGGCGAACGCGCATGTTTTTCTCCAGTTTAACACGCTTGAAGGGGATACCCCTGGTGAACTTATCAAGGAAGTATATATACCTGTGAATATGGAAATAGACGGAGCAACATACATCCCTGATGAAGAAGGGCTCTACTCAACAGCCTACCCTCTCCCCCCTGGAGATTATATTTTATCTATGGCTATCACTTCCAGAAACCTGGATAAGATTGGCACACAATACTTCTCCTTCACATTACCTGCTCCCGCTTCATTTGTTGAGCAGCTTGAAACTACACCCATTTTCTTCTGCAGAAACATAGAAAGAATGTCAGCCCCTGAGACAAAGGCAGAAATACACAAAGGATTTTTCACTTATTCGGTTTTAAAGATCGAACCAAACATGGATAACACTTTTTCCCCGGGAGACACTCTGGATATTTTGTTTTTCATTTTCGGCACACAGCCGGATGATGCTGGAAAATACTCAATAGAAATAAACTATGAGGTTTCAAAAGGCGAAGAAAAAGTCATCCGCTACGCACCTCAAGGTTACGAATCTCCCATTGTCAGTCAGCCGCTTCCCATGAAAAAGACAGTTATAATCAAGACGACTAAAGGAGAGGAAACAACAGAGAGAAAAGAACAAAAAGATTTGGAAGCTGGCTCTTATACGCTTTCCCTCAATATTAAAGATAACATCTCAGGAAAGTCTTTAGAGAAACTTATCGATTTTGAAGTAAAATAAGTCAATTACTGTCTTTTTCGATTTCCTCGACAAGCTTCTTTACCTCTTTCTGTCCTGGATTCAGGCGCAAAGATGCTTTAAGAACTTCCAAAGCCTTTTTCTCTTCGGATGTCTTGTAGTAGCAGAAACCAAGAGCGTTTAAAAGCCTTATATCGCTGTTGTAGATTTTGTTGCCTTCAAGCAGATTCTCTATCGCTTTAGGGTACTTCCCTATTCCCATGTAAGCTTTTCCTTTTATGAGATAATACTCAAATCTTAAATCTTCGTCGTCTTTCAAATTTTCGACCAATTCTAAACTCTTATCAAATTCTTTGACCTTTATGAGGAAATGAGTATATTCAATCAATCCTTTTTTATAATCAGGCTTTGACAGATAGGCTCTTTTATAGAATTCTTCAGCTTTCTTATAATTATTCACTTTATCATACTGGTAGGCCAAGAAATACAAATACAAAAAACTGTTGGAAAGAGGAAAAGAGTTGGCTAATGTAGCGGGATGAGGGAGCATTTCTTTTGGAGATATGATAAAGTTTGAATCTTTTTCGTCAATTATTGCACCTTCCCTATTTTTTAAAATCAACTTCATTTTATAATAATCCGGGGCTAACTCTCTTGCAGGAATGGCGTAAAAGATGCCAAGAATTTCATTGTATGGATAATCTTTAAGGTTTAGGGGAAAAGATTTTCTTACTGGGTCTTTCTCCCTAAGGCCATTTATGAAAACTTCCACATTACCTTCTTTCCATAGTTCTCTTTTAACGTTCATAAGGCTGAAAAAGATCGCCACATCATCTGTTTGAGAAAAAGTATTTTGGGGGTCGATAAGCAACAATTTATCCGCGACACTAAAAGGGATACGGAGATGACTTGAATAATCCTGAAGTTTATAGCCCAAAACAGGTCCAATAAGCTTTGGTAGCTCTGAGGGCTCTGGGATAGAAATGTCTTTCTCAAATACGCTGAATTCCTTACCCACGGAATTTTGAACAAGAATATTTAACTGATATGTTCCCTCAATCAAAGGAAAAGAATCCTGTATAGAAATCCCGCTTCCTCTTATCCTATCTGCATCCCCTGGGTCAAAATAGAACGGAAAATCCTTGGAGTACTGGGAAATAATATTCTCTCCTTTTCTTAAACTTACATTGAGTTGAAAATTACAATAATACTGGTCTTTTGGCTCAAAGTAATCGATAGAAACACTCTTGGGATTGATGGAAAAATGTAAAAAATGGATGTTCAGGATGGGATCCAGGATCAAAGCGATATTAGTGGTATTTTCTACATAATTCGTCAAATACTCTGTGCTTACCACTCCTTTATAATTTAAAAAATGAGTGGCATAGCTTGGACTCACATCCTTTTTCGGCGATTTGAAAATATCCCCTAATATCATGTTATTTTTAGGAGAAGGTTGATAATTATAAGGATATTCCCCTGGTATCATGGATATGGAGACACCTGCCAGAGTTGGAGCAAGCTCCCTGATCTTCTCATACACTTGACGATAGTTAGTTAAATCCAGCCCTTTCTCATCGATGAGTAGATTGGCAGGACCATCCGAAAGCTGATTGTATAACTTAAACTCTCCAGAACCCTGCCTTTGATAAAATACCACCGCGAAGTAGGTGGGAAGCCCTTTTCTCCTATCCCCGTAATAGTACCAGACCTGGCAGGGATAGATTCCGGCTACACCTTCAAACTTTTCAATGCTGGCAGGCAGACCAAGAATGATATGAATTCTTCCCATATCTGTCATCCATCCTGGGCGTGTCGTCCCGCGTCTGTAATACTTGTTTGCGTATAAAAAACGATTAATGTGCTCATCTTTGTATTCGTTTTGTGGAGTGCCAGGGGTAGGATCTCTCTGTTTCCAGAAAGTCTCAATAAAAATATCCCTGTCTCTATCTGCTGCAAGCTGCATAAAGACATCTTTCTCTTGGGGAAGAATGATATACTCCGTCAACTCCAACCACTCTCTGTATTTCTGAGGAAGGTCTTTTACGTTAATTTTTTGAGAAGAAAACAATAAAGAAACCAACCAGAAAAAAAATATACCTATCATGAACTTCTTTAATTTCATACCATTATTTTACATAAACTCCTCATCCTGTCAAATTGCAATTTTTCAATCTCTCTCTTTTCCTTT
>JACUUK010000112.1 GCA_014859315.1 Candidatus Aminicenantota bacterium | reverse complement strand
TACTGGAAATTAGACAATTATTCAAAAGCATTGAGTTACTATGAAAAAGCTCTGAAAATTGCCCAGTATTTAAAAAATCAAGAAGAAGAATCTGATTGTTTAAATAATATAGGATTGATTTACAGAAATATTGGAAACTACGAAAAATCACTTTTTTTTCTTTCAAAATCTTTAGAAATAGATAAAAAATTAAAAAAAAATAATTTTATTTCTATCGATTTAAATAATATCGGAGAAATTTACCGCAACATCGGCTTTTCTTCAGAAAAAATAGATGAAAAAATAGAAAACTTTAATGCAGCTCTTAAATACTTTAAAGAATCTATAACATTAGCAAGAAAAAATAATGACACAAAGATTGAAATTAAATCACTTAATAATACAGGAGCAGTCTATTCTGGTTTAGAAAAATACTCTGAAGCACTTGAATATTTTAAATCTGCATATGAGAAAGCTGAAGAGATTCAGGATGTTGAAGCAAAAGGCATGATTCTGACGAACATGGGGATTGTGCATTTCAACTTAGGTAATTACGAAGAATCCACTAAATTCTACCAGAAAGCTATTAATTTGGGCCAGGAAATTCAATCCGGACAGATGCTCTGGGAAGCTTATCTGGAGCTTGCCAAAGCATGCACGAAACAGAATAATTTCAGTAAGGCCTTAGAAAATTATAAAAATTCCATAAATATCATCGAGAACATCCGATCAACCATGAAACTGGAAGAATTAAAAGCAAGCTTTTTCGGTACTGACAAGAGAATAGATGCCTACCACAACCTCATAAACCTGCTGGTGGCTCTCCAAAATTCCCATCCTGAAAAATCTTATGACAGGGAAGCTTTCCATTACCTGGAAAGGGCCAAAGCCAGAGCATTTCTGGACAGCTTAGAACTCTCTAAGGTCAATATTTCACAAGGAGTGGACTTCAAATTGCAGAACCAGGAAAAAGAGCTCATGAACGACATCTCATCACTCTACTCAAAGCTTTTGGCAGCAGAACTATCCCCTGATGAAAAAAACACAATTCAAGCCGAGTTGACCGAAAAAGAGAACCAACTGGAGTCTTTGAAAAGAGAAATTCGAATTAAAAGTCCTACTTATGCTAACCTAAAATATCCAGAAATTATCAAACTTGAAGATGCCCAAAAACTTCTTGGTCCGAAAACATCCTTTTTTACTTACTGCATAAGCAATGAGAAATCCTTGGGTTTTGCACTCACTCAGGAAACACTAAAGGTTTTTCCAGTGCCGCCAAAAGATAAACTCCAGAAAATGGTCAAACAACATTTGATGGAAATATCGGATAAGGATAATCAAAATTTTTCCACAGGCAGTGAGCTCTTTCGCACGCTTGTTAAGCCAGGCCTTGAGAAAAACATAAAAAACATCATTTTCATCCCTGATGATATTCTCCATATCCTTCCATTTGAAACTCTTCTCCAGGGAAAAACAGACCAGTGGCTGCTTGAAGACTACAGAATCGCATATGCCCCATCTATTTCCTCCTTGAGAGAAATCACAGCCCGTAAAAGGTCGAACGGAAAAAAACGTCCGATGGATATCCTGGCTTTTGGAGACCCGTATTTTGGCTCCTCAGAAACAGAGGACAATGGAGAAGATATCTTCAAAAATTTTTACAGGTTAAATTACAGTGGTGTGGAAATCGAGAGGATTCAATCTCTCTTTAAAAATAAAAAAAGCCATCTGTTCGTAAGAGAGAACGCTTCTGAAGACCGATTGAAAAGCCATCCTTTATCAAACTATAAAATAATCCATTTTGCCACACACAGTATCATCGATGACAAAACGCCTTCACGTTCCTCAATCTTGCTTTCTCAGGACACTGAGCATGTTGAAGATGGGTTGCTTCAAATGAGAGAGATTTATAATCTGAATCTCAATTGTGACCTTGTCACTCTTTCCGCATGCGAAACAGGCCTGGGACAATTCATTAAAGGCGAAGGAATCGAAGGACTAAACAGAGCATTCTTTTATGCTGGCACATCTTCAGTCTTGATGAGTCTCTGGGCTGTAAATGACCAGGCCACTTACCAGCTCATGGAACGCTTTTATTCGCATCTACGCTTATCTTACTCCATCATGGATGCTCTGCGTGAAGCAAAATTAGAGATGCTCTCTTCCCACACACCACTGTCCCACCCGTATTATTGGGCAGGATTCATCGTTTCAGGCAAAGCTGACGAAGTCGTCTTTCCGAAGGCCAGTAAAAAATGGATCTTATTGAGTATTCCATTTCTTTTGATATGCGGAGCAATCCTTATAACCATAAGGAAAAAGAACGGAAAATTAGGATTTAAGAGTCTCATTTAATGCAATCATCCATCTGGTACTTTTCAAGTAATCGATAAAATTGCCTCCGGCTTTTTCCAATTTCCATAGCCGCTTTTGTCTTATTCCAGCGGCACTTCTCCAACGTTTCTCTCAAGAACTCTGGAGATATCCGAGATGTTTTTCGAGTCGCTTCCTGTTCGAAATCAAGGTCAATATCATTTTCCCTTATTATTTCCCCATCTGTAAGAATACATGCCCTTTCAATGACATTCTCCAACTCTCTAATGTTTCCAGGAAAATCATATTTCATCAGTTTTTTAATTGCATACGGAGAAATTTCTTTTTTTTGCTGGCTTTGAGACACTTCTCTTTCCAGAATATGCCTCACCAGTAAAGGGATATCTTCTTTCCTCTCTTTTAACGGAGGTATATAAAATTTTACAACACTAATTCGATAATATAAATCCTTCCGGAATTTTCCCTTAATAACCTCTTCCTCTAAAAATTTGTTTGTTGCGAAAATAAATCGCGCATAGATTTTCCGCATTATTGTTTCTCCAACTCTTCGAACCTTTTTCTCTTCAATCATTCTTAATATTTTTGCCTGAAGATACAGGGATAAGTCTCCGATTTCATCAAGAAAAATGGTCCCATTCTGTGCAACTTCCAGTAATCCCGGCTTTTCTTTGACAGCTCCAGTGAAAGCACCGCGGGCATACCCAAAAAGCTCTGCTTCAAACAGTTCCACCGGGATATTTGCGCAATTAATAGCAACAAATGGCTTGTCTCTTCTGTTGCTTTCTTCGTGGAGTTTTCTTGCGGCCAAATCTTTGCCTGTTCCTGTCTCTCCTAAGATTAAAACATTCTTGTTGCTATTTGCTACCTTGCGGATAAATTCCAGTTTTTTCCTTACGGCCAAGCTGTTACCAATGATTTTAGTGTCTAATAACTCCATTCCAAATTTCCGGATAAAAACAATAAGGATGCTTTACTATTATAAAAACGCTAAGCGCAGTAATTTTTCTCAAAATTTCTTAAATCGAGCATAAAAATAATTTTAATTTCTTGATATGAGAATATTTCACTTAAAAAACACTCTATATATGTAATGATACATTGTTTGATTTTAAATCCGATGATATAATTCTTGGAAAAATGGACAGGGATAAGAAAAAAACTCAAGAATTTGGCATGATTATCAAACGTTTTTCCAGGTTTATTAAAGCCAATATTCAAAGATTCAATCTCCCAAAGAGAGGCATTGACCCGGATGACATCTTTCAGGAAGTAAAAATAAAAATATGGAAAATATTAAATAGTGAGAAAAAAATAATAAACTATTCGTCATATATAAAGAAAATCGTGGATTCTTCTGTTATCGATCATTTAAGAAGATTGAGAAAGCACGAAGAAGTCATCTTCCACGAAAGGCAGAAAAAAATTTCTGAAAGACAAACACGCTATGCAAGAAATCCTTTGCCAGACGCGAAAATGGAGGAGACAATTGGCCATGCTATAGAATCTCTCCTGGAATCGCGGAAGAAAGTAGTAAAGTTATTTTTATTAGATATGAGCATAGAAGAAATTGCCATTTCCTTTGGCTGGAGTAATGATAAAACAAGAAATTTGCTGTACCGCGGATTGAATGACTTAAAGAAGAAACTGAAGGAAAAGGGAATCGAATATGAAAATTAAGCATAAAGATTTACAAAATATTTATAAAACTTACCTCCTTGAGAAAACTCCATCTTCCAGAAAAAACTGTCCTTCCCCTGAAGATATTCTTGACTTCCTTCGCAAAAAACTTTCCAAAAACAAAACAACGAAACTTCTGGACCACATCGCAAATTGCTATTATTGTGCACAGGAACTCGATTATGCAAAAAATATTTTAAAATACGAAAACAAATTGAATGAAGAAATAAGCCAGGTGATACAATCGTTCCAAAAAAAAGAGGGCACTTTACAAGAAATCCAACACTGGAAGTCTCGAATAAAAAATCGGTTGAGACTTTTTGCTATGACCAGGCGGTTGAAATATGCCACGGTTTTTGCCGGAGCTGCGGTTCTCCTCTTTATTATTACTGCCTTTCTTTTAAAGAGTTCCAGGACGATTGACTACAGGAGCACTGGAACTTCTCAAATCCAGTTGAGCGAACCAATATACAATAGCTCAGCTCAATTGCCACTGACTTTCAGATGGAGCTCTATCCCCGAATCTGATTATTATATACTCGAACTGTTTGATGAGACACTTTATCCTGTGTGGAAGAAAGAAGGGCTTTCGGAAAATCAACTCACTCTACCCAAGGATATTTACATGAAGCTGCAAAAAAACAAGCCATACTTTTGGATGGTAACTGCTTTCCTTCATAACGGAAAAAAAATCGAATCCTCTTTAAAAGAATTCTTTATAAAACAGTAGCAATCATCGAGTTTTTTTACTGGAATCTTCTCAATCAAACTTCAAACAAGAATTGGGCTCTCCATTTAACACAAATGCAGCCCAATAATAAGGATGAGAATACTTTGACTCTAACATTTTCATCTTGGCTAAACGCAGTGACTGAGCTTTTCCCATTCCCTGGGAAAGCATCTTATAAAAATATTGCATAAACTGTGCTGTAGGTTTATCTCCAATCCTCCAGAGCGTGGATACAACCGACTTTGCTCCTGCAAAGAAAAATACACGTGGGAGTCCGAGCACCCCTTCTCCTTTCTCTAATGTTCCTCTTCCTGTCTGGCATGCAGAAAGAACAATAAGGTCAGCAGCAAGCCGAAGGTTATATATTTCCCTCACCTGAAGAAAGCCATCCTCATCCTGTCCTTTTGTTAAAGATAAAACCAAAGCTGACCTGAATGGAGCTTTTTCATCTAAGAATCCATGGCATGCGAAATGAATAACCTGGTAATCCTTTAAAGAAGTTCTTTTCAAGGATTCTTCCTGGGCTTTTTCTTTCAAATAAATGCTCTTTTTTGTATTTGGAAAAAACCGTGATATTTTTTTGACTTCTTTCTCGCTATATGGCAGAGGTAAAAAATCAAACCCTTCACTTTCATACAGTTCTCTTAAAATATCTGCAGAAGTTTTACTCCCAACTTTATTAGAACGCTTTGATGTATACGCTGGATTCCCAAAAGCCAGGAAGCTCTTAGGATGCTCTTTCTCTACTGTTTTTTCTGATAACAGCAGCAGAGACGAGCACGAAGGAGCATAGGAGACCCGATATCTTGAAACTAAGAAGCCGGCTTCATCAGATTCTACTGGCATTAAACGAATTAGAGTTTCAAATGGAAGATAATAGAGTATTCCATCAGGAATAATAATCAAATTCTCGATTTCCTCAGAGAGAAGCCTTTCTGCTGGATAAACAAGCTCTTTATACACTCGATGGGCTGCAAGTTTTCCTTTAAATCGTCCTGCGGGCGGATCAGAAAGAATCTTTAAATAGGGCTTAATGGACTCCCTGATTTCTTCAATAGAAGGCAATAAAAATAGACTGAAATTCTCTTTGGTAATAAGAATCATAAACGATTGCTCGTCACCGAGAAAATATTCTATTAAAGCTGTCTTTTCGTCGAGAAGCTTCTGCTGCACCTCTTCCACACGAATATGTTCAGGAGATAGAATGTACCTCAGTTCAGGAGTTTCTCTCCTGACTTTAGAGAGAAAAACCACATATTCATCTTCAGCATGCACCAATTGCTCTAAAAGTTTTTCTCTGTCATTCTCGTTTAAATCTTCACACAAAAGACCATTCATCAAAGTGGAAATCTTTAATGAAATCATCCGCTCCTCTTCTTCCCTATCAGGGCTCAAGCGATTGCGGAGAATAGACTGGGAATCCCTGAGACTTTCTAAAAAACCTATTGCTTTTGCTCTTTCTACCATTCGAAAGATATCCTTTTCCAATTTTTTAGAGTGATTCTCGAGGTTCATTCGATAAAGAAGTCCTATATAAGATTCATAAACC
>JACUUK010000111.1 GCA_014859315.1 Candidatus Aminicenantota bacterium | reverse complement strand
TCGATGTCCTAGTCAGAATTATCAGTCAACTTGGAGGGAGAACCGTTTCGCAGTTCCCCCTTCTAATGGGTGCCCCCCAACACTCAATCACTTAAACTCGTTCCATACCTTCTCGAACCAGGGTTCTTCCTGGGGAATGGGTCTTATTGGCACCCATTGTTTCTTTATTTTGAAGTCTTCATCAAGGTAAATTTCTAATATATTCTTATTCACAAAAGCATCCTCAGGGGTCACACGAAATCTCCATTCCTCGCCCAACTCTGGACAAGGTTTCTTGCCTTCAGGGTCAACAACAAGATAAGAGCCGCGGCTTTGACCGCCTTTTTCCAGATACTCTTTTATGGCCTCAAGATAAAGTGCATGAGTCAGACAAAGGTCGATATTTTTAAATGCATCTGCCAGAGCTTCTCTTGATGGCACTCTTATCTGCTCCTTCATTCTGGAATATAGATTCCATGCTTCATCGACAGCTTCTTTGGTTTTTTCAGGGTAACGGATATGAGCCCCGCAACCTGACATTCTTTCCTGAATTTCTTTCCTTGAATCAAGAATTAAAGAGTCGCCTTCAGCGCTTCGGCCGATGACCTGCCTTGCAAATTCAAGTTTTCCTTTTATTTGCTCTTCAGCAGCGGTCATAAAGACTCTTTCATCTGGCGCACTTGTATTGTATTTTTTCGAAAGATAGAGAGCTGCCCGCATTCCTCCCACCTGGCCTGAGTTCAAGGCAGACCCGCCTGGCCTGTAAACTCCATGTGTGCCGTTTACTTCTCCTACTGGGAAAAGATGTTTTATGTTTGATTCCCACCACATATTTCCTTTAAGCCCGCCATTGTTGTGTTGGGCACAAACAGCTATTTCTAAGTATTCCTTCGTGATATCGATGTCGTGGCTTTTATAAAGGTCTATGGCTGGCTGGTTCATCTTTTTTAATCTTTCGATAGGAGTGCCACACAGAGCCCCTGATTTTTCAAGGTAGGAATAAGCTTCCTCATCCAGAAGGTCGAAGGAAAAATCTTCGAGAATACCGCTGCCGCTTGGATTTTTAGTGAAATCAAGAAAGACTCTCCTTCCTTTTATTACTGTCTCCTGATAAACAAGGATGTCTATCAAGGACGAGCCGTAATTTTCTATCTTTCTCGGGTCAAATGGCCACTGGTATCCTTTCAAGAAAATGGCAGTGGCAAGTTTCCCCATATCAGGGAAATAGTTGTTCAAGAATTCCTGTTCGTTGCGGCCATCTTTGTCAGTGGAAACATATCTGGGGATAACCTGCTGATAGGTTCCTGATAGATTCCACCTGAATTTAATCGAAGCCAGCCCATACTGGGATTCAGTAAGGTTGTTGCCTACAGCGCCGATTTCAAAGGCAAGGCCGTGGGAACCAACCTGGCTTTCAGGATATACCGAGGTTTTATAAATACCAGCTGGCCCACCTGTCCCAAGAATCACATTCACTGCATTAAAAACAACAAAGCCATAATTTTCAGAGTTAAGATTATTCCTGTCAATCGCGATTGCACCGATTACATGCTTTTCACTGCCTTTTTTCTCTGTTAGGAGGGCGATTACCTCATGTTTATCAAAAATTTCAATGCCTTTCTTCTGAACATCTTTTGCAAGACACTCAAACATCAAATGCGAGGTCAGAGGGCCAGCAGAAGTCGCCCTGCCTTTGGGGTCATGGTCTGTTTTATAACCAACGTATGCACCATATTTATCATGTGGAAATGGAACGCCAAGCTTCACAAGATTGAAGAAGGCACTGACAGAATTCACCGCCTCGCAAAGCGCTATGTCGCCATGCATACAGCCTCCATCGAACAGGTCTTTTGCCATCTCGAATGGAGAATCCGGAAACTTGCCTGAAATAGAAAGTTTATAATAAGTTTGCTTGTCAGAACCTGCATTATTGGATGTTCCCCCTCCAAAGTAATCTGTAGCGATAGCTATGTCTTTCTGTCCCTTTTCATACAGTTGAACCGCAGCATTCAAGGAAGCCGCACCGCTTCCTATGATGAGAGTGTTCATGGAACACAGAGGAAGCCGGACTCCAGCACATTTAACCATGCTTCTTTTCATTCTTTTTTTCCTTATACTTATACGAAATCTTATGATATTCCCTGGCGTAAATCTCTTTATCATGGACCACACATCCGGTAACACATCCAGCGCGCATCAATTCAGTACACCGGGAGCATGTAATACATACTTTTCTGGGATGCAAAGTGCCTGTGTCCATAAGCTCTTTCACAGCATCAGGGTAGGCAAAAGAGCTTCTACCAAGACCAATGAGTGCTTCTTTTTTTGAAGTTATAATCGCAGCCGCAACGTTAGGAAAAAATTGGCGAAGCCAGGAAAAACCTGTGTAAACAAACGGATAATCAGGAAATTCATCTTGAAGTTTTTCTGTAATTTTTATCAGACGGGAGACTCCTTCCAAAGGATGTTCCTCTGGCAAAGGATCTCCAGGAAGATTCCTGTCGAATGGGCGGCCAAGATGGGGATTATAACGTGGAATGCCTGCGGTTATATTAAAAAAAGAAGCCCCTGCTTTAACAAGCTGTTTAACCAGTGCTTTTGGCTCGCTGAGATCTATACAGAGGGAGCTATCCTTTTTTACACCGAACCCATAGGGAAATTTGATTCCATCATATGCATTAAAGCGGACGCCGATAACAAGGCCTTGAGTGTTCTTCTTAACATTTTGAACGACTTCTGTAAGAAACCTTGCTCTGTCATCAAACATTCCTCCGTATCGGCTGTCTTTTCTCATAAAAGCTGCTAAAAGGTCATTTACAAGATATCCGTGACATGCCTTTATATCAACAGCATCAAATCCGGCCTGATATGCGAGTTTTGATGCCTGCAAGTATCTATCCTGTAAATAATCCAGTTCCTCGTCCGATAAAATATGCACTTTCTCTGAATTCCTATCGAGAAAAGGGTTAAGGCATGCTGCCTGGGGCTGCGGCTTTCCTTTGGGCATGCTGAAGCGGCCCGAGTGTGTCAATTGAAGCACGAGGAAAACCTCATGTTTACTGTCAAAGGCCTTATAAGCTTGGCGCCGGATGTTTTCAACCAGGCGTTTAAAACTATCAAGATTCTTGCGGGTAATCATTGATTGCCGGGGATTCGAACGGCCTTGAGGAATAATGCTTGTTGCTTCATGCCAGATTAGTCCGCTGCCACCCTTAGCATAACGTTCATACCGCCGAAAACTAAGTTCACCGGGAGAACCATCAGGATTTGCATCGAATCCTTCCATTGGCTGGACTACCATCCTGTTAGGAATCTTACTGCGGCCTATTATAATGCTGTCGAAAAGAGGGCTGATTGAATCCTGGAAAGGAATCTCAACTTCCAACTTTTCAGTTTTCTCAAGAAGCTCTTCGCTCGACCTGAATGAAAAAGGTTCGTGTTGAGTCATTGCTATAGATATAATATCTAAATTGTCTAAAAAAAAGAAATAGAAATATTGCTAAACACAAGCCCCCAGATTTAATTCTAATTTATTTAAGATTTGATTAATTCTTTTAATGCCTTGATATCCTGTTTCAATCTTGCCTCGCAAATTTCAGGCCACTCTTCCCGCTCCACGATTGCCAATTGGCCTTTTTGAACAGCATCTGCTGTTTTATCTGCCATCTTCAAAAGGGAGGCGAATTCCTGGACAGTCAGGTCTGGAAATTTCGATAGGAAAAGAGAGTCAAAAACAGGAAGCACAAAGCTTCCGCCATGGTCTTCAATCGAAAGATTGACTTCCCACGGAAGGAGAGAGATTCGTTCAATTATTTGCTTAAGATTAATTACGCCTTTATTGATTTCTGTTGGGAAGCTTATGAATCCATCTGAAGTTAAAAGCAGTCCGCCGTCTTTAATGTGTGTGCTAACCACCCAGGGCAAAATCCTTTCTGCGGCCTCAGAAGGATCCTCCAGCATGGTTAAAAGGTTCATTGTATCCAGGCAGATTCCTAAATAATCTCCTGGCTCTGCGTCACACATATCGAAAAGCCGAAGCTGCTCATGTGTTGTAAACTCAAAGTGGGTCTCAATAGCAAGAATTACATTATGGTCCTTAAGCATTTGCTTTTGAGAGCTAAGATTTTTTGCCATTTCCTCTAACAGAGTTTCAGTCATCGGGCTCTCGCGATGCCAGCGTATTAATCCTCCAGAACATGACCTTATTATGCGTGTGCCTAAAACTGTTGCTTCTTTGGCTGCTTTTAGATTTACTGAAAAAATGTCCTTTTTCTTCCAGGTGCTTGTTTCGTATGGAATATGCTCTCCTCCACCCCACTCAAGATACATGTTGTTGGAAGCTGCAAACTTTGCAAGTTCCTTCAAGTAAGATTCATCCACTTTTTCTCTTTTTTTATATGTAAGACCCGAAAAATGAACACCTTCGGCTCCATTATCCTTTGCCCACTGCAATATTTTCAAAGGACTTAACTCGAGAGGATAAAGACCGTAATTATCAATACCGATTCGCAATACTATTCCCCTTTTCCCTTTTTCTTTAACTGAATTTTCACCAAAGCCCTGCCTTCAATTCTTCCCTTAAAATCTACATAAGCGCTCTTCTCAACTTTTAAGTTTTTAAATTCAACATCCGCTCCATTGACGCTTACACTCCTGGCAGCAGAGTCTGAGGGGAGTAAAACATGAAACAGGACGTCAGATTCTATTGAATTTAGATCGAGTAAAATATCGCCTCCTCTGAAGCTATAATCATATCCGAGCGAAGCGCCTGAACTTTCGTAGGAAACATGGACTTCTGCATTGTGGATTCCTGCTGCAAGCCAGCGCGGTGAAATTTTAGCGGATCCAAAGAGCTTCAGCTTGTCTTCCACCCCAGCCAGGCCTTCCTCCAGAGCATAAAGCATTGCACTCGATCCCCATGCATCTGTAGGTTCTGCCTCAGGACTCGTGCTTGTCTCTACACTTGCTGCTGTTCCATCAGGAAAATACCAGAGATATGTCTCATTGTTCCTGGATATCATTTGATAATAGCGCCTTAAAATATCCACCCCGTATTCTTCAAATCCATGATCAAAAGCCGCCTTTGCCAGCTCCCCGCCAACAAGAGGCATTATTCCTCCATTTACATAAGCTCCTCTTTTTAATTTATCATCTCCAAAAATGCCGTCAGGGAATGGAGGATCAATGGAAAACCACTCCGCAAAGGCATCAGTTTTTTTCTTCCGCCTCAAGTATTCCCGAATAATCGAAACCGCTTTTTTATGGGAAGCAACCCCTCTATTTATATCCATAGGATTACTCAAGCTCAATTGCTTTTCCTCATCAACTCCTGGGATTTCCACTGGAGAGAGCTTGACAAAATGAGTATAAAACCTTCCATTCCAGCAAATTTTGTTCATGTTTCTACGTAGGGACTCCGCACAGTCTCTCCAGAAAGTTGCCTGGGGCGCGTTTTGAAAATAGTCGTATAACATTGACATTATACGAAAAGCTTCATAGTAGCCGCTGTTATCACCGTGCATGATTCCCCAGAAGGTATCCTCTGTTATCTGGAACTGAAGCCAGTTATGCTTCCCTGCTGTATAGGCAAAGTCCCATGTATCAATAGTGTATGCTCTCTTCACAAGTCCAGTTTTTTTATCCCAACGCCATGGGTGAGACAACACATAATGGAGCGCTTTTTCCATGGCTGGAATAAGCCTTTGTATCCACCCGTCATCGCCTGACGCCTGCCATGCAAGAAATGCAGCTTTTACGAATCTGTATTCTACATCTGCCTCAACAGGAACACGCACATACTTTGTCCAATTTTCTTTCTCACACGGCTTTTTTTCAGGGAAAGTTGTGAAGTAATCAAATATCCGGCCATTAGCTGCCTGGGTCTCGGCAAAATGTTCGACTGTACTTTTAAGGTCGCGCTCAAAATATTTGACTGCCCTTAACATATCGCTGTAATCCCTTATCCAGATGGATTTTGCATCAGGAGTTCGGTATCCACGGATTTTCTTCCCATCAATCACAACATCAAGGACATCTTTTTTTAGAAATAATTTAATCTCAGGAAAAAAATTGTCAAACTCTTTTCGCCCTGTCTTTACATATGTCTTTCCGCTCATAATATCTCTTCTCCTAATTGGGATATGAGTTTAGCTCACGGCCTTATTTTCTTTTCCTTTTATTAAGACTGATTATTATATTTAATAGACTGAAGGAGATGTTCTGTCCACTCATTTATTTTCTTTTATAAAATATATAGAATAATGCTACTTCTTTCAAACTTATTTCGTTTTTTCCTCTTATAATAATTGTTATT
>JACUUK010000110.1 GCA_014859315.1 Candidatus Aminicenantota bacterium | reverse complement strand
AGGAATTTTGATTCAAAAATCATGCCAGAATCCAACGCATACAGAAATATGTTTACTCTCTTCACATTGAACGACATACGCACGCTTCGTTCTAAAATGGACTTCTTAAGCCAGAACTGCCAGAAGGTTTCTAAATTTATAAGCCATCACCCCAGAGTTTATCAGGTAGATTACCTTGGATTACAAAGTTCTTGCCTACATGAGCTGGCTAAAAAATACATGAAGCTGGTTGATTCTGATGATGGCAATGGTAATGAAATAAATCGCTATGGTCATCTAATGAGTTTCCGTGTGGATGGCCCGCCAGAAAATGCAAGAAAGGTTTTTGACAATCTAAAGCTAATTTTCAGGGCGACCGACCTTGGCCGCATCAAGAGTCTTGCCACTATTCCTGCGATATCGACTCATAAACAGCAGGGGAAAGAAGCCCGCAGGATGGCTGATATTCCTCCTCAAATGATAAGGCTCTGCGTAGGTGGCGAAAACCCTGACGATATCATAGGAGACCTTGACCAGGCACTTCGTTCGTTATACCGCTATAACATCTTCGGGCCCGTCCGGCCCTGGAACCGGGAGGGAGACAACACCGGAGAATCCCTCAGGACGGCTATGGATCAAAATCCTTACCTCCACGTCATGATCCAGAGCGGCTATTTTGATGGAGGCACGGATTACTTTTCAGCCAAATACACCATGTGGAACCTGGACCCCAGCGGTAAACTCAAAGGCAGATTCCGCTTCGAGGGATACCGGAGCGGCCACATGATGTATCTCCGGGATGAGGATTTGCCTCTCTCCAACGAACACATCCGGGAGTTCATCCGCCAGGCCTTAGCCGCAGCCGAAAAGCCAGCCGGGTATTGAAAAAGGTCCTCTTCCGAAAACAGAGTGCGAAAAATGGTGTTCCTGAATTTCAGGTGCGGCGAAGAATCGATTTTCCAAGGCTCAGGTTGTATATTTTCAATATCTCAAATTGGTTGAACGGCTGAAATGTTGATATAATAACAAATATCAAATGAAAAAACAGAATCCGGACACTCCATCAGAAATTCAGAAAATACTGATTGATGGCTACCGGAGAATGACGCCTCAACAAAAATTTAAGACGGTAAATGAGTTAAATAAATCAATCCTGCAATTGGCTTTAGCACGAATACGCGCTCAGTACGGAGATATATCGGAAAGGGAACAGCGGTTACACTTAGCATCGTTGTGGTTGGACCGGGAAACAATGATCAAGGTGTTTGGTTGGGATCCTAAGATCAAGGGATATTAAGTGATTCTTGGAGAACCACTTCAGGTCACGCTGCAAATTGCCAGTGTTTTCCAGATGCTAAATATCGATTACATGATCAGTGGTTCTCTTGCCAGCTCCTTACATGGAATTCCCAGAGCAACTCATGATGTAGATATTGTGGCTGATATGAAGCTCCATCATGTTGAAGAATTTACAGGGGCTTTAAAAAAAGATTTTTACATTGACGAGGATATGGTTAACAGAGCCATAAAGCAATCTTCCTCATTCAATCTCATTCATCTCGAGACCATGTTTAAAGTCGATGTTTTCATCCTAAGGAAGATCCGGCATACAAAAAAGAGGTGGCCAGGCGCCAAAGCTATCCTATTTCGGAAACATCAAAACAAGAGCTTTATTTAACGAGCGCAGAGGATATTATCGTTCGAAAATTACAGTGGTTTGAACTCGGCAACAGGAAGTCTGAAAGACAATGGGAGGATGTCATTGGAGTTCTTTCCGTGAAGAAGAATCAACTCGATTATGATTATTTGAAAAAAGCTGCGAGTCAATGGAAAGTTACCGAACTTCTTGAGTTAGCCATCCAAGAAGTTGAAAAAACAAAACCGGATGAATAAAACAAGAGACGGAAAGAACAATTAATTTCAATTCTTCTATGGACACAGGATTGGAGCTGTTGGATGGAAAGGAGAAAAGATAGTCAGGAGCTAACAACTCCTTCAGGGTCTCAGCGTCTTTTTTGATCCATGTCGCTTCCATCATTTTGCGCACCAATTCCTTTGAATCCGCAATTGATCCCCACCAGGATCAGAGGCGGAACCGTCTCGAAAAAGGCCGACTGCTGATAGGTCTGAAGCTGCAGGCCAAAAATCTCATATCCGTCCAGCATGCAGACGACCGGATACTTTTGGGCCGTTTCTTCATACCCTTTGAGTATGTTTTTCCATTTCGGATATTTATGAATTTCATCGAAAACGACCCACTGGCGCTTTCCAGGTGGAAGGCTGGTATCCGATGACAATGGAACAGCAATGTCCTCAATAAAGAAAAGGGGATTTGCGGCAAATTTTTGTTTTAAAGATAAGCTATCCCAGTTGTGGTAGTTGCCAATTTGTTTTATCTGTTCGAGAAAATTCTGGACGAGAGTCTTTTGCCGACCTGGCGGGGACCACAGATAAAGGACATCCTGTTATGGAGAAAGCCCTCGTCAAACGCCCAGCGTCCTATTATATCTGGACAGGATGAGGCGGCCTTCATTCAGATCGATCGTTTTGTGCCTCACGGCTTTTTTGAGTATGCCGAGTGTCCCGGTGAGTTTCACATCCAATAATCCGGCTTCTCTCCTGGCAGCCCTATCGTCACAAACAAAAATGAATCCTCTGGATTTCACCAAAGCCATGCCGGATGCCTCCCCAAGACCGAGGGAAACAGAAAGCGTTTCATACATGGATTTCTCTTGTAAGATTTTTCTGATTGTGCGTCGATAGCATTTTATCCCATCCTTCTCTTGGCCGAATGGTAATAGCGCCGGGCCTAGGTTGCTTAAATATCGAGCATCTGCTATTTTTGAAATGGCCAATAACCTGGATTATTAATAAAAAATGTGGATACCATTTTCTGTTGCATCAATATCAGGAATTTGCCCTGGTATCGCCGCAAATTATTATGAAAAAATTATTTTGAAAGTTGTGAGCCGATGAAAAAGAAATTAACCGTAATGGCAACAATCGGATTGATCCATCTAATGGGAGTCTGTCATCAGGGCAGCCATAAAAGCCGTCCTCAGCCCCATACTCTTCTGGCTGCCGGCCCGACCGAAGCATCGTCCGCTCCGCTTCCGAATTCCCCGGATCTTCCGGATCCCCCTAAAGCCGTTTTCGCCTCTCCCAAGGGACCGGGCAAAGCGTACATCGGATGGCGAATGGTTTCCGAACCTACCGGTCTCAGCTACAATGTTTATCGTGCCACAGCGAAAAAAGGGCCATACAAGAAAATAACATCCAATCCAATCAGCAAATCGACCAACCATATCGACGACAAACTCACCGATAATACCACCTATCATTACGTGGTGACATCGGTCGACCCCTCCGGCCGTGAGAGCGGTTATTCCTCCAAAGTCAGCATCACGGCCGGCGGTGCTGAAACAAGGCTTTACAAACACATCAAAAATATCACAAGAGGAGAGACGGGTTACGACACAAAATATGGTGTGGTTAAAACCGGCGACATAGACGGCGATGGGCTCTATGATTATATGTTCATCACCCGGGAGGTAACCGGTGATAACAAATTCGCCAGTACGCACATGATTATCTACTACCACGATGGCCGCCGGGCTGCGGACATAGACCTGGGGCTCTCGATCCACCCGGCCGGAGTTCCCTGGACATTCTGGGACTTGACAGGCGACGGGAGGGAGGAGCTGATCGGGATAAGAAAAGACGAGACAGGCAGCAGCCAGGACTATTTTTTATACATCAAAAACGGCCAGACAGGGGATACCCTGAATAAGGTGAAGGTGCCGAGTTACAGAGATATCCTTGGGGGCAAAACCATCGCCATCGCCTACCTCGACGGCGTCAATCCGCATATTATTTATCAAGAGGGCACCTATCCCGTAGAGCGCAATACGATCACAGCCTACCCGGCGAATTTAGATGGGATTGCCTGGCAGGTCGACTGGCCGGCCGGTAAACATTACGGCGGCGCCCACCAGCTTGAAGTTGCAGACATCGACGGTGACGGCAAAGATGAGGTTTTTCACGGGGCGTACTGCATCGATAACGACGGCTCTATCAAGTGGTCGAATCCGTGGCGGCACGTCGACGGTGTGCACGCAGGAGATATCATTCCCGAAAATCCCGGCCTGGAGGTTTTTTTCCATCTGGAACAGCCTCCCGGCGGTGTCTATGTTACCGATAAAAATGGAAAAGTCATATGGGAGCATCCCGGCAAATCCCTGTGTCCTAATTCCATGCATGCCCATCATGGATGGATCGCAGACATTCGCGGCGACTACCCTGGAATGGAGCTGTGGGTCAAGTTCAAAAAAGGAGGGAGCGAAATGGTTTGTCCCACCCTGCTGTCGTCAGGTGGTGAAATCATCAACAACTGGGATATTTATCCTCCCGTGAATTGGACAGGGGGTGCGTTCCATGATATCGGCGGTGTCCGCGACGGGAGGACATTCCGGATGATCGATAATTTAGGGATCGGGTACATCTACCCGGCTGATGTGATCGGTGATTACCGCGAGGAGATCATAAAGGTTCATAAAGGCGCCGATGGCGCACTGGAAGCGTGGATCTACACCAACACCAGGCTGAACGACCGCAAGAAGCCGTCGCCCTGGGAGGAAAGGCCGTACGCGCAGAAGAAACGCTGGGCCGGCCATTAATGCATTTGGCGATAAATCGAATGAAAAAAGCCATCTTCATTTTTCTGATTCTTTTTCTGGCCCTTTTCTCTTCGGCTGTGATTTCATTCCTGGATGGGCAGTGGGCAAAGGCGGCAGAGTACCATGTTTCTATCTCCGGAAACGATTCAAACCCGGGGACCCTGTCCAATCCCTGGCGCACAATCCAGCATGCCGCAAATTCGGTGGCGCCGGGTGATGCCGTCATCATCCACGGCGGCACCTACGAAGAAGAGGTCGTTTTCAAATACTCCGGTACGGCAGACGCCCCCATCACATTCTCGGCAGCGCCGGATGAGACGGTCACTGTGGAAAGCCTTGAGTTTGCCGCCGGCGCATCCCGCATGAACATCCGCGACTTAGAGATCGAGGGGGAATCCATCTGGAGAGTCTGGCTCAGGGGAAACAATCACCATATTACCCTCAGGGGACTGACCATAACCGGAGGGGAAGCGGGAGTGCGCATCACCTGGGGAGATTCGGGGCAGCCCCCGGTCGATGGCCCTGTATCCGACATCACTCTCGAAGATTCCCTTATCCAGGGTCAGGTGTATACGGCCGTGGATTGCACGCCGGGCCCGGGGCATCGCATGATTTTCCGAAATCTCGAGATATGCGGACCTGTGGCGGAAGGGGATCCTTCGTTCGGCGCCGATGGCATCGCCGTGGAGCGCGGCGACTATATCCTCATCGAGAACTGCACCATCCACGACATTCTGGGCGACGGTATCGACCTCAATTCCCGTGACACAGCGGGAAATGTCTCCGGAATAGAGGTAAAGCGCAATAAAATCGTCCGTGCTCACCGCAGTGGCATAAAACTCTGGTCAGGCGGGCGCATCGAAAACAATGTCGTATGGGGCTCCGGAATAGCTCCTGTCATTATCGGGATCTACCCGGGATCATATGAAGTCATCAACAACAGCGTGGCTTTCAATATGTGGGATCCCGGCTACAGCGGGCGGGACTATTCCTTTGTCGCCGCCTATCCTTCAGACGGTATTTCCGCGGAGATCGACCTTTTATTAACGAACAATATCTTTGCTTTCAACACGGGACCTCAGGTAGGTTCACCCACAGGAATTTATCTGGGAGAAGGTGTGAACCTGATAAGGGAAGGGAACAACATTTACTGGAGCCGACAGGACTGCGAGATCGTGGCCGATTTCGTGGAGGGAGATCCTGAGTTTTCCAGGTCAGAGATCGAAGATGGAACATGGGCTGGGGCTTCCGGCCAAGGGGGAGGCAGCATCGCATCCGATCCTCTCTTCTTGAACGGCTGGCCGGCCGTGGACCTCCATCTCAACGAGGACAGCCCGGCCATCGACACAGGAACTTCTGAGAGTGCCCCCCCGGTCGACCGTGAATGCATGATACGGCCTGCAGGTGAAGGTTATGACATAGGCGCATATGAACACGGATCAATCATGGATCAGGAATGTGCAGGAGACAGCGGCGGGAGTCAAGAACCGAAAAAGAACAAGAAAGGCAAAAGAAGAAGATAAAAGAGATAGGAATTTCCTTTTTTTGAACTTACGACTTTCTATAAATTTCATCAAATTTTCATCCTCTGAGCTGCTATATTAAAAATAATACATAGAACAAAAGTATAAAGTCAATAAAAATCCGC
>JACUUK010000109.1 GCA_014859315.1 Candidatus Aminicenantota bacterium | reverse complement strand
AGATTGTGTTGGACGCGATAATGGCGGTAGATGAGGGGAAAATGGAAAAAGCTTAGAGACTCTGCTACTGAGTTTCTGCAATCAGAACACTATTCCTCTCCATTCCAGCAATATTTGCATAATTTTTCTTTGGGTAGGCCAATAGCTCTGACAAGGTCGTCAAGACTTTGATATTTAAGGGAAGTAAGCCGTAGCTTTTCTCTGATTCTGTCTTCCATTGCCCTGTATTTTTCAGAGCCATATTGAGAATATTTCTTTAAGTCTACTTCTCCTTCTCCTTCGAGATCTTTGATTGCTTTTCTTGCGGCAAGGTCCATTTCTGACTTGGACGTTGAAAAATTCAAGAATTTGCAGGAATAGAGAAGTGGAGGACAGGCAGGTCGCATATGAACTTCTAAAGCTCCTACATCATACAGTCTTTGAATGGTGCCTTTAAGCTGAGTGCCTCTAACAATGGAATCTTCGCAGAAAAGCAGTCTTTTTCCATCTATCAACTCGCGGATTGGAATAAGCTTCATTTTGGCCACAAGGTCTCTTATGGCTTGGTCTTGAGGCAAAAAGCTCCTTGGCCAGGTTGGCGTATATTTTACAAAAGGTCTTTTGAAAGGCTTTCCTGCTGAACTCGCATAACCCAAGCCGTGGCCGATTCCAGAATCAGGTATTCCTGCAACGAAATCTATTTCTACAGGATGTCGTTTTGCAAGGATGGCTCCGCAGCGGTTTCTCACATCCTCAACATTGATACCTTCATAACTTGAAGCAGGGTAGCCGTAATAAACCCAAAGAAAACTGCATATTTGCATTGGTTTTTCTGGTGCTTTTCTTTGTTCGTAACCATCTTCAGTGATGAAGACGATTTCTCCAGGGCCTAAGTACTTTTCGATTTTGTAGCCGAGGTTGGGGAAAGCACAAGTCTCGAGCGTTGCAGCTATGCTTCCCTGTTTTTTACCTATGACTACAGGTGTTCGACCCAATTTATCACGTGCTGCATAAATTCCTTCGGCAGTCAAAATAAGCATGGAACAAGAGCCCTCTATCTCATCGTGAGCTTTTTGTATCCCCTCTTCAAATGTATGTCCCTGATTTATCAATGCAGCTGCAAGTTCTGTAGGATTGATTTCACCGCGGCTCATTTCTGAAAAATGGAGCCACCTTGTTTTGAAGGACTTTTTTACAATAGATTCCACATTTTTGATTGCTCCAACAGTCACAATAGCGTAATTTCCTAAATGGGAGCGGATGAGAAGCGGTTGGTCATCATAGTCGCTTATTACTCCAATGCCGCTTTTAGATTGTATATTGACGATATCCTGGTCAAATTTAGACCTGAATTGTGTGTTTTCTATATTGTGAATGAAGCGATTTAATCCATCTTGGGCTTTTATTGCTAATCCACCTCGTTTTGTCCCTAAGTGGGAATGATAATCTGTACCATAGAAAAGATCTTTGACACAATCTTCTTTAGAAACGACTCCAAAGAAACCTCCCATGTGCTCCTCCTGAGGTTTTAGTTTAATTCATTCTTTACTCAAAGATTTCAATGATAAAGTTATCACAATAAATAACCACTTCATAATTCAATATGTCAGATTTTTAAGTTCAATTCAAGGGGAAACATTGTTTCCGATTATCATCGGGTAGTGGATTTATGTGCTATGAAATTATTGGATTAAGAAATTTATTTAAAATTTCCTTCATATAAAGGTTAAAAAAAAATATAATGAAAAAAGGAGCAATCAAATGGAAGAAAATAAAAAGGTCATCGTAACAGGAATTATTATTATTCTTGCAATAGCGTTAGCGGTGATGATGTATTTTTTTGTGCGGGCGCGATTGGAAGAACGGGCAGCAGCTGCTGAGAAACTTAAGACAGTAGAGCTGGCTGAAATAGAAGAGAGCATACAGGAAAAGGAAGAATTCCCTGAGCCTCTTCAGGTTGAACTGGATAAGAGTGATTCATTGATTCGCCAATTAGCAGCCGGGCTCTCTTCGCATCCTGCGTTTGAAAAATGGCTGTTGACAACCGACCTCATCCGGAAATTTGTAGCAGCAGTGGATAATATTGCCAATGGATTAAGCCCAAGGCCTCAGATTGATTCTTTTAGTCCTGACGGGAAGTTCAAGATTAAGAGGAAAAAAGGGAGTTATTACATTGACCCTGAAAGCTACAGCCGATATGACATTGTTGCCGATGTGTTTGCATCCCTTGATACAAAGGCATTTGTCAGACTCTACAGGCAGTTGAATCCTGCAATTCAAGAAGCATACAAAGATTTAGGATATCCCAATGAAGATTTTCAGAACACGCTTGTCAGAGCAATCGCTGAACTAATGAAAGTTCCTGTAATCTATGATGATATTAAAGTGACAAAAAAAGTAGTGACATATACTATTGTTGATTCAAGATTAGAAGAGTTGAGCGAGGCGCAAAAACACCTTTTACGCATGGGACCTGAAAATGTACAGAGAATCCAGGATAAGCTGAAAGAAATTGCAAAGACTTTAGGGATTTAAAGAAAATATTCTACCCTGATTAATACTAATTCCATTTAAAGGGTTTTTTCTGTGTAAAATCGGGAATAAGGTGTTCATCCCTGGCAAAAGGTTCGGGCTGGATAAACAGTGTGTCGAAGCCAAGGTTCTGAGCTTTAGCTACTACCTTCTTGTATTCTTTAGGAGAAACGGTCATCTGGATTTCTGGGGGTGCTTGAAAGCATGGATGGTACTGGCTCATTATGCTTAGGTATATGGAGGTAGAGAGGTTCTGAGCTATCCATTCAAGAATTTTTGTGGAATCGCTTGAATTGCCTGGGATGAGAAGATGTCTTATGATAAGGCCTTTTTGTGCGACTCCATCATTGTTGAGGATAACAGAAGGTAGTTGATAATACATTTGTTTTATAGCAGTTGAGGCATACTGAAAGTAATCAGGGGAATGTGACAATTTTTTTGACAGCGTGCAAGAGAAGTATTTGAAATCAGGAAGATAAATGTCGATGATTCCATCGAGATGCTTGATTATTTCTGCTTTCTCATACCCACCTGAATTATAAACAACAGGCAGTTTGAGGCCTTGTTCATAGGCGGTTTTAAGGGCCTTTAAAATCGGAAGAATCATGTGTGTAGGAGAGACCAGGTTGATATTCCAAGCGCCGTGGGCCTGTAGTTTTAACATCTCAGATGCCAATTTTTCAGATGATACAGATTGCCCAAGCTGCTGCCAGCTTATCTGGTAATTTTGGCAGTACAGGCATTTGAGGTTACAGCCGGCAAAAAAGATAGTTCCTGATCCGCGTTGAACTTCCGCTTGATTGTGCTTATTCTTAAGGAAATCCGTATATCCGCTTAAAATCGGCTCTTCTCCAAAGTGAAGGCCAGCATGAGAAATGATGGCTTGAACTCCGGTTTTACAAAATCCTTTTTCTCCTTTTCTTCTGTTAACGCCGCATTCCCTTGGGCACAAATGGCATTCCTCCTCATGAGGAGATAGCTCTATTAATGCTCTATCAATCGCCTGTAATTTTTTCTCGATGTCTATATCTAACATATTATTCATATTATAAGATAATTATTATAAGATAGTTAATCTATGGGCTGAAGTTAAAAAAAGGCAGGTTCATTGCAAAAATGATTGCCAGCCATTCACTCGAATATATATTATGCCAGATTATATTTCTGTCTGAAAGGACAGCAAAAATCTGTAGTTAAAATTGAATGCACTTAAGAATCAATTCACCTTCGCTGTCTTCATGAATATAAACAAGACGGCCCTTATCTATCAGGGCAAAAGCCTTCACCCCCGGATCAGTAGCAATGTAGAAAACTACTTCCTTAGAATTAGGATCGATCACTTCTATTTGCATTGGAGGTGGGAGTAGATCCTCTGACTTTTTAATTCCTTTCATTCGCTTATGTAAGCTCTCTTTGTGAGATAGAATATATAGATTGTTGTCTGGACCAAATTTTGCGGCATTGCATACTATATCGAGGCTTGCGATCATTTGTATGACTCCATCTTTAGAACTTTTCTGTTGTTCCAGTTTGGGAGTTATGGGCTTGAATGGTAAAGGCCTTTTAAACTCTGCCACTTTGGTGCCGTCAAGATCAAAGACGTGAATCACATTCATGGCAAAATAAGGAAGGTAAAGTTTGTTCTCTGGTGATAGTGCAAGGCAAACGCGATGTTTAATTGCCCGCACAAAGGGATGGGTTTCAGGAAAATCATCCACGGATATGTCCTGAATCTTATTTCCTTGATCATCTAAGACTACAACTATTGGTTGGGCATCTTCTTTGGAACCCATGTTCAAACTGGGGCCACTTGTGCCGAAAGAGGGTATGGTATAGAATTTATTATTGACAAATATCAAATCAGCTACACGAACTTCTTTGGTATTAATAGAGCGTAAGAAATTTCCGGATTTATCAAAAATCTGAATCCTATTGTTTATAAAATCCGCAACTGCCAACCGAGAATCTTTGAAAACATACAATCCCGTAGGACTGACAAATTCAGCAGTTCCTTGGCCTTTTCTTCCAATGATCTTAATAAATTTCCCATTGAAATCAAATACAAGAACACGATGATTTCCGGAATCAGCGATATAAATAAAAGACTGCAATCTATCAATTTCTATATCAGAAGGCCGATGAAAGAAATCTTCATCTCCAAAATGAGAAACCGACCATAGGGTTTTAATCGTATCTGCTGAAAGAGCGGCGGCTGAAAGGCAAATAAATAAAAAATAAATACAGATTAAAATTCGCTTAATATTCATAATCCTTATCCCTCCCTAAATTCTATTAAGATTTTTACCATATAAATAATGCGGTTGCAAAGATTTATCTGTTTATCTCAAAGGTCAATCCCTTAGGTACTCATTCTTGTGATGAACCAAAAAAACATTTGATTAAAACCTTTATGCTCGAGCATTGAAAATACGGGAATCCTTGATAATACGGGATATGACTTTAATTCGATTAATTAAGGATCGTGTTTCAGTTATTTTCATATTCAAAGATGAGATATTCAGCATTCCATTGACAATGTTTTATGGTTGGATATAGTAGTAGGAATTATGTTAGATGCGTTTGTTGAGTTTCTGAGGAATTTCCGCTTAAACAAAGAAGCAATTACTTTTATCGTTAGCATGATGCCTATTTTCGAATTACGAGGGGCAATCCCATTGGCTGTCTTACATTTTAAGATGCCTGTGCTAACTGCTTATGTCATTTCTTGGGTTGGAAATTTGGTCCCTGTTTTACCAATCATATATTTTTTAGAGCCCATTCGAAAGGCCTTATCCCATATTAAAATAATAGATAAATTTTTTACATGGTTTTATGCCCGGACATACAAAAGAAGCAATAAAGCCATGCAGTATGGTGCTATCGGTCTGACTTTGTTCGTTGCAATCCCATTGCCTGTTACAGGGGCATGGACCGGCTCTGTAGCAGCAATTTTGTTTGATATAAAACCCCGCTATGCATTTCCTGCAATCATTTTAGGAGTTACGATTGCAGGGATTGTTGTAACCTCGTTTGTGGCTATTTTTTAAAGAATCTCTTTATTTAAAGACGAAAAAATATCTTTCAATTTAGGAAGCTCAAGCGCATTGTAATCTGTTAAATCCCTATGCATTGGTGTTACTGTGATGTATCCCTTTTGGATGACCATTACATCGCTGTCTTTGTCGCCTTCTCCTTTTGGGTTTCCTGTCCCTATCCAGTAATATGTGCGGCCTCGCGGATCTGTTTTAACAATAATTTCAGGATGATACCGCTTTTGCCCCAGCTTAGCGAGCTTCACTCCCTTCACAGGTGGAGGGGGAATGTTGATATTAAGCGCCACTCCTTCGGGAAGAGCATTATCCAGAAGTTTTTTTGCAACCAGAGTGCCAATTTTTGCACCTAATTCAAAAGGGAATTTACCTTTTTTATCTGCAGAAAGAGAAATAGCAACTGAAGGGATTTGTAAAAAAGTGCCCTGAACAGCCCCTGCCACTGTTCCTGAATAAGAAATATCCTGTTGGCCGACGTTGGGTCCATGGTTCATCCCGGAGATTAGTAAATCCGGTTTTCTGGGCAGGAGCATTTGCACTGCCATGTAAACGCAATCAGCAGGAGTGCCGTCTATAGCGTATATATGGTCTTCGATTGTCTTAACGCGCAGAGGATGGTGAAGGGTTAAACAAAGTGAAGTGGCACTGTATTCCTTGTCAGGGGCAACTATGTAAACTTCACCAACACTTGTAAGACTACGGAATAACGTCTTTATTCCTCTGGCAAAGAAGCCGTCATCATTTGTAAGAAGGATTAAAGGGGTTGGAGCATTTGATTTTTTGATGGCACACCTCACAAAGTAAGACAATCTTGCTTAGAAGTTGCATTTTAGCACTCAAGCGGATTTTTTTGAAATGAATTTTAAAAGTGTA
>JACUUK010000108.1 GCA_014859315.1 Candidatus Aminicenantota bacterium | reverse complement strand
CGCAATGACAGAGGCAATTCCCCACTTTTTCTTAGCAAGTCTATCCCGTTTAGCTCATTCCGAGTCTAGCAAGTCTAGCGCATCTTTTTCTTCCGAGTCTAGCAAGTCTATCCCGTTTAGCTCATTTAACGCATTTTTATATTTCTCTTCGCCAGACTCATACCAATAGCCTTCTCAAATTTAGCTAAAGCAAGATTATAATCTACAAGAGCTTTAATCTCTTGAGATCTGGCTGTTGCCAATTCTTCTTGATATTGAAGGACAAAATAATTAGTTGTCAATCCAACCATCAGTTTTTTCTCCTCAGCTTCCAGTCGTTTTTCAGCAAACTCCCGGGCCAGTTTATATGCTTCAACTATCTTGGCGTTGGTTTCTATTTCTCGAACAGCATCTTTTACTTCTAAAAGTATCTGCTTCTCGGCATCCTTTAGTTCAATTTGACTCTTCTCGAGCTCCATCCTTGCTTTCACATAATCAGCCCTTGTCAGCACAGTGCTAACTGGGATAGAAAGGGTCAAACCAACAGACCAGTTTTTATAAAGAATCTTAAAGGCATCCCGAAGAGAGTCATTCGGGCTGCCCTTCTCTTTTCCAATGACAATCCCCAAGAAAGGGTTATTATCCAGATAAAGCAACCTGTCTCCTGAAATTCCTGGGCTCCAATAAGAAAAATTAAGATTCAGGCCAGGGAGCATCTGATTCTTGGCCACACTTAAATTCAATTCTTTGCTCTCAATGGTTTTCCTCTGAATCATTAATTCTGGCCTGTAAGCCCTGGCTTGTTGTATGGCTTCTTCAAGAGAAATTTTTACCTCTATAAATTCCGGTTTATCGACTGGCACTATTTCTTTTGTGTCGATTCCATCTTCTTCAGGGAGATTTAAAATATTCTTGATTATATCTTCGCTTTTCCTTATTAAAGCTTCAGCCTGAAGAATATCTGCCTCGCGCGACGCAACAACAGTTTCTGCATTCAGGATTTCTATTGGCGCCAACTTCCCCACTTCAACCTCTTTCTTGCTCTTTGCCAAGAGGTCTTTTGCGAGCTGTAAAGACTGCTGCTTCACTTTATAATTTTCGATTGCAAAAACAAGATTCCAGTATGCTTCCTGGACCCTGAAAATGGTATCCATCAACACTGATTTAAACTGGCTTTGAGAAATATCCAGGTTGTTCTGGGCAATAATGATTTCCTTACGGCCGATTTTAAAGCCAAAATCCCTCAAAAGAGGCTGAGTAAAATTGAATTGAAGAATACTCCCATACCGGGGATTGATTAATTGGAAGCCCTGGTTCGTATCGGATTTATAACTGCTTAAGCTCAATGATAAGTTTCCTCCTGTAGGTATTTGCTGAACCAGAGACAAAGAATAATCGCTATATTCACTGACAACGGTTTCAGCACCTTGAATCCACCAATAAGAAGGTTCCTCTGTTTGGCGCGAGCCATAACTTAAATCGAATCGAGGCATAAATATCTCTTTGGCTCGGGTGAGGCTGACATCCGCAAGTTCAGGGTTGTACATTTCAACAGCAACTTTCAAGTTGCTTTTCAAGGCTTCAATAATACAATCTTCTAAAGAAAGTGAAATCGTGTCGCCTGCTATGCATAAAGAAGAAAAGCCAAAAAATAAAATCAATGCAAAAATTATAAAATTTTTCGGTCTCATTTAAAACCTCCTGACTCTGATTGGAATCATGATTTCTTTTTTTATTCGTTTTAATCTGATTCCTAAAATTTTTGATTCTCCGTTGAGTTCTGCAATAGCATTATACTGTTTATCTAATATACGGAAAATTCAATAGTTAAGTTTAAAAAAGGGCTTGCATGTTCTTCTTGACAATACCGTTAGTTTTTAATAATAGTCATTTCGAATGAAAAAAATCCAGTATTTCATAGGAATAACCTTTTTCATTGCACTTTCTTTGCCCTGCAGTTATTTTTTCCATCTTCGACAGCAAGCTCCTGAATTCACCATTCAGAGCCATTCCCTCCGCATCAGCGTTTTATCATTCATCGGTTCTTCTGTCATTATTTTTTTTCTTCTCCTTGGACTTTGGTTGCTTTACTCAAAGCTCGTTTCAAAACTCTTTCAGGTTTCATATCCCAAAGTTCTATGGCAGGACCTTTGGAGCTGGCTGCCCCTTGCCTTCCTGGGATTATCTCCTCTTGCCCTTTCCCATTATTTTACCTCTAATGATCTCATCTCACGCCTTAAACTTTTCTTGCTTGCTTTGATTACTGCGATTTTCTATCTAAAACTGGCTAATCTTTATCTTAGATGGAAAGAGAATCCAACTAAGCTCCCAAATCTTTTCCAAAAGTTCTCTTTGCTTCCATTGAAAAAAAAATTGATTCTTCTTTTTTTGATTGCAATCGCTGTATATAATACAGGCTCTACTTTCATCCTCTGTTCCAACATCCATTTTTCTGGAGATGAACCACATTATCTTTTAATAACTCACAGCATCTTAAAAGACGGGGATTTTAATTTAGCAAACAATTACGCTGAAAAAGACTACCGGCAATTCATGCTTCCATATGTAACTATCAAACCTCACATAGCCCCTAACACAAACGGAAAATACTCCTTTCATTCTCCCGGTGTCTCCATCCTTCTCATTCCTTTTTATGCTCTTGGTTCCCTTTTTAGCGGAAAGGCTTTCTATTTCATCATTCGCTTAGGCATGAGCATTTTTGGAGCCCTGCTTGGGATACAACTCTTCCTTTTCGCCCAAAGTGAATGGAAAAATGAAAAGCTTGCCCTCATCCTGTGGTGCCTTTTTAGCTTTACTTCCCCGGCTATTTTCTATTCCATCCATGTGTATCCGGAAATTATCGCTGCTCTTTTTTCATTGGCTATTTTCAGGATTCTACGGTTTTCAAAATCGCTCTCTCCCTTTACTCTTATCATCATTGGCGCCCTTCTCTCTTCTATGATCTGGTTTCATGCGTTGAAATACATCTTCATCATGGGCCCTCTGTTTATTTACAGCATATGGAGTCTTTTCAAGCAACATAAACTCAGATGGAATGTCTTTTATTTCTTTGCTCCTTCTATCTTTTTAGGCCTTGCATATTTTTTCTTTCAATTCAGACTGTATGGTTCGTTTTCACTTTCTTCTATATCCTGGAGAGGTGCAATGGCTTTTTCAGAATCCATGGAGTATTTGAAATCAATTATTTTTGACATTCCTCTACGTTACAGGCTGGAAACTTTAGCTGGATATTTCTTTGACCAGAGAGATGGACTCCTTTTCTATTCTCCTGTTTATTTTTTTGCTTTTATTGGGTTCTTTCAAATGCTGAAAAGAAAACCCAAAGATTTTCTACTTCTTCTTTTTATAACCGCACCCTATGTTCTCAACTCTGCCCTTCTGACACAGCGTGCAGGATATGCTCCTCAGGCCAGGCCTCTGGTTGCTGTATCCTGGGGACTCGCAATTTTTCTCGGCTATTTTCTTGCTTTCAATACAAAAAAAATATTTTCCTATATCTTTGCCATTGCTGCTTTTTTGAGCTACCTTTTCGTTGTCCTTCTTATAAAAAGCCCCTTAGCTCTTTATCAACTAACAACCTTTGGAGAAACAAACCGTGCAGGGGAATTATTTCTTCAATTAAGCAATCTTCACTTTTTCCTGCCGAACCTATTACCATCTTACTTAAAAATAGAAAACTCTCACTGGCCTCCAAATTTCATATGGTTAGGAATTCTCGCTCTTTTAATATTGTCCTACTATATGGTTAAAAGTCACTCGTTTCCCCCAAAATTATCAATCCACATTCTAATATCTTCTTTTGGATTGCTTGTGTTTTTTCTCTGGATTGTTCTCTATCCAAGAACTGTTATAGTCAACCCAACAGATGCCAATTTCCCAACAGGTGAAAAAATGCGCTTTTATTCTATTGGGCGAGTAGCCCGCATGGTCGAGCCAGGAAAATTCACTCTTCCTGAAGGAAATCGGGATTATATCTTCAATTTCACTTGTTGGCGAAAAATCGATAAACTTCAAATTGAATTTGGCTCTTTGGACGGGGTCTTCTATGTTGAACTTTACTGGTTCGACAAAAAGCTTTTTCAGGGAATCCAACAAATGGAGCTGCAGACACTAAGTCTATCTCCTCCCCCCTGCTACCGCCTAAGAAACACAAACCTTTATCGTGTGCGCATCTATCTTAAAAAAATCTCTGGAACTCTCTCCCATACAATCCCATACCATTTTTCTGTCTGGTCATCTAAAAAGCAAGCACAAAAATTGCAACAAAAAAAAGGATAATTGATATCAGATCGTATCAATTAATTATCGAATTCAGCCAGAAAGTAAAAAAAGTTGAATCATTATCAAAATGGTTATAATATTAAGTATTATTGGATAAAGATGGAAAAAAACAAAATTAAAATATTTTCAATAATTATTGTGCTTTTATTTTTTTTCATCCCTTTGACTGGAGAAAAAAAGTCAGCCAAAGATCTTCCTCTAAAACATAATAAATGGCTGGAAGAGGAAGCGGTTTACATTATTACTCCTAAAGAGAAAGATGTATTTCTCCAGCTTGAGACCGACAGGGAAAGAGATCTTTTTATTGAAGCTTTCTGGAAGCAGCGAGATCCTACTCCAGGAACTCCTGAGAACGAGTACAAAATAGAACATTATCGAAGAATTAACTATGCCAATCAGCGATTAGGTGTCGGCTCTCCAAAACCAGGTTGGCGGACAGACCGGGGAAGAATTTATATCATACTCGGAGAACCTTTTCAAAAAGATAGCTATTCCAGTCTAAGAGAACTCTGGGATACAGAAATTTGGTTTTATCAGGACATGACAAGATACGGATTACCTCAAGCCTTTTATGTGGTTTTTTATCGTAAGGGATTCGGCGGTGATTTCGAACTTTACAGTCCGAATAGTGATGGGCCCCAGGCATTTTTTATCCAAAATCCTCAGATAGATCCTGCAGATTACATTGCATTCTATGCGAAATTGAAAGAGATAAATCCTTCTATAGCTGAAGTTTCTCTATCTCTCATCCCTGGAGAACCACCAGAGGTTTCTGGAAGACCTTCTCTTGCTTCAGATATTCTCCTTCAAAATATCAACGTTGCTCCCCAAAAAGAAATAAAAGATCTGTATGCTGAAAATTTTTTAAAGTACAAAGGAATTGTGGAAGTCGAATATTCAATAAATTACATCGAATCTGACTACTTGGTTCAAACAATTAAAGATGACTCTGGAATGTTTTTTGTCCACTATCTTATAGAACCAAAAAGACTTTCTATCGGTCAATATGAAAAGACCTATTATTCTCATTTTATTCTTAACGGAAATGCCACTGATTTAGAAGGGAAATTGATTTATCAATTTGAAAAGGAATACTCTTTAAACTTCGATGAAGATAGAATCAAATCTATGGCCTACACTCCCTTACAGATTAATGACATGTTTCCTCTCATTCCAGGAAATTACAATTTTTCTCTTCTTTTGAAAAACACTGTATCAAAAGAGTTCTCTTCCTTTGAGAAAACTATATTTATTCCTGATAAAATTACAACTCCTGAAATGAGTTCTCTTCTTCTCTGCTACGGCAGCAAAGAAATGGACAGCTCCCGGACAGCAATCCGTCCTTTTCAGATAGGCCAAAAACTTTTTTTTACTCAGCCTAAAAATATCTTTCTTCCTTCAGAAAAGATGACCATTTATTTTCAACTTTACAGCTTAAGTGATGAATTAATAAAAACAGGAAAAATTAAATATTCTTTCGTTAAAAGAGATGAGACGATAAAAACCTTTTCTCGAAATATACGAGAATATTCTGATCCGAGAAACATTCTGGAAGAGATCTCTCTATCTGAATTCACAGCGGCTAATTACACTCTGAAAGTTTCTTTACAAGACCAATCCGGTCAAGATTTACTTTTTAAATCCGAATATTTTTCCATATCCCCTGTAACCAGCTTCCCCAGGCCCCTCATCCAATCAAAGGCGCTGCCAGCCAGTAACGATGCTATAAACAATTTTCGAATCGGAACTCAACTTTTCAACAAGGGCAAATATGAAGAAGCTTCTATTGAGTTCGAAAAAGCTCTGATCAAGAAACCTGAAGAAATGGATTTTGCAATTCATTTAGCAAAAACTTACTTTGTTCAGGAAAGATATATGGATGTAGAAAGCATCCTCACTCCTTTTCTTAAAAAAGAAAATATCAAATATGAAGTTTATTTCTATTTAGGCAAAGCAGCTCAAATCAGAGGTAACTTCAAAAAAGCCATATCCCATTTTAAGGAAGCCATATCCCATTTTGGGTTAAACATCTATCTCCTGAATGCTCTTGGCGAATGTTATTTAAGCATAAATGAGATTAAAGAAGCCAGGACCGTCTGGGAAAAATCTCTTGAGATTATTCCCAACCAACCTCAGATTAAAGAAAAACTGGCCTCTATTAAAGGGAAAAAATGAA
>JACUUK010000107.1 GCA_014859315.1 Candidatus Aminicenantota bacterium | reverse complement strand
GCCGCACTTCTCAATTAGGTCAGATGTTTCCCTCATCACGGAAATAGAGATGCTTACCCTCTGCTGCAAGCTTCTGGAAAATAAAGGAAGCTGTGACGTTATTTATGGGAAAAGGTGATTTCCCAATCTCCTCCTTCATATACAGTGATTTTGTATATATCTTTCCCAACGCTGCAAAGGAAGACTTCCGCGCTTTGCCCTGTTTTATTATCAATGGTTCTTTTCCTTGAGAGAATTTTTTCGATTTTGAATTCTCTGTTTCCAATAATAACTGACCGGGGGACTTCTTTTCCCTTATATCCTTCATAAAATCGGACATCGAATTTTAGCTTTTTCTTGTTCAAAATATTCCCCTTTAAATACCCAATTATTATAACAGTTTACTTAAAAAAAGCATAAGCCATGTTTATCGGGACACTCTAACCCTTTATGTTAGACGTCATCATTCAAATCATCGTATAATAATTATGTTATGAGTTTAGAGTTTATTAGCAAAACAGATGAATTCAAGCGCTTTCTACATGCTGTAGCCACTAGAGAGAGAGGTTTAGTAGCCACGGGTCTTATTGATGCCAGCAAGTCATATTTCCTCAGTGCTTTTTCAATGGCAGTGAAAAAGCAAGTGGTCTTTATTAGACCTATTGCCTCAGAGCTATTCTTATTCAATAAACAATGCCAGTTTTTCCTGTCTCAACTATCATCAGATATTAAGGCTCAGTTTCTCCCCCCTCTATCTGAAAATCCTTATCAAGATTATTGGCCTTCTTTAGAGGCGGTATCTTCGAGGATGAGTTTTTTCTATTCATTGCTAAGACAGCCTCCTGAACTTACGATTACAAATCTCCTCGGCCTTCTAAAACCTTTTCCAGAGATTTCCAATTTGAAACAGATGTTCTTAACCGTTGAGAAAGGAGAATTGTTAGGGCGAGACCGCCTTATTTCTCTTTTAAACGAGTATGGCTATGTCAGGGAAGATATTGTCAATTCTCCAGGAGAATATGCTTTGCGTGGAGGAATTGTGGATGCCTGGTCTCCATGGGGGAAGAATCCTTTCCGTATTGAATTCAGTGGTGACGATGTCCTCTCGCTGAGAGAGTTTACTCCGTCATCCCAGCGTTCTGTCCTGCATAGGGAACATGTTCTTATCCCGTCGCTAAGGGAATTCCCCAGCCAAATATCATTTTTTGACAAATGGGGAGGATTGGCGATTAGAAAGGGAGGGACGCATTTTCTGGATGATATAAGAAAAAAACTGGATGCCTTGAAAACAGGAGAAATGTTCCCTTCTTTTTCCTACCTCTCCATTCTTAACAAGGAACATTTTGTCAGTTTTCGTCAATATTTTAAAGATTGTATCTTTGTTATCGACGAATTTGACGAAGTCAAGAAGGAATGGGCACAGGTTATAGAAGGATTTCAAGAGCAATTGAATGACCTTCAAAAACAAGGAAACTTTTCTCTTCCTCCAGGGGATATATACTGCCTCGATGCTTGGGAATACATTAAAAAGCATGCTATTCGATGGCAAGAATTTGTGCCTCCAAGTGCAAAAAAAACATACCATTTTCCCTTCCAATCTGTGCCAAGCTTTAAAAATAAAATCCCATTTTTCTTGGAATATTTGAAGAAGAGCCAAGGAGAAAGAAAACAGTGTTTCCTTTTTCTCTCAAGCGAACGCATACGCCAAAGACTTGCAGACCTTTTATCTCAACATCAAATTCGATTCATAGTGTCAAATAGCCCTTTGGTTTTTCCTAAGGACTTTGCTGTTGTGCTTCTGACAGGAGATCTCCCCCGGGGCTTCTGCTTTCCATCAGAGAGGTTAATATTTTTCTCCGAGAAAGACATCTTTACAGATGAAGGGATTCTTATTCACCGGCCTCGTGCGAAGCCTTTTGTTTCTTTTTTCCAGGATTTAAAGGCTGGAGATTATGTTGTTCATACGGATTATGGAATAGGCATTTTCAAAGGGCTTGTGAAAATGGATATCGATAACACAAACCAAGAATTTATTCAGATTCTTTATAAAGATGGGGACAAACTATTTGTCCCTGTTGAGGACCTTAATTTAGTCCAGAAATACACACAATTAGGGACAGTTACTCCTGTGCTTACCAAGCTTGGGACTGCAACGTGGGAGCGAATAAAGTTGCGGACAAAGAAAGCTATTGAGGAATTAGCTAAAGAGCTCTTGCAGTTGTATGCCCAGAGGAAAGCCGTTCTTGGCCATAGTTTCAGTGCTGAAGGAACGTGGCAGTCTGATTTTGAAGACGCCTTTGAATACAACGAAACAGATGATCAATGGAGAGCCATAAAAGAGATAATAAGGGATATGGAATCGAGCTCTACGATGGACCGCCTTCTCTGTGGTGATGTCGGATACGGAAAGACCGAAGTTGCAATGAGAGCTTGTTTTAAAGCTGTTATGGATGGCAAGCAAGTGGCTGTCTTATGCCCGACAACTGTCCTTGCTAGCCAGCATTTAAAAACGTTTCGAAGCCGGATGGCTTTGTTTCCCATTAGAATAGAAAGTCTTACACGGCTGCAAACCCTGGCACAGCAAAAAAAGATTGTGGAACACCTGAAAAAAGGATTGATTGACATTGTAATAGGAACCCATCGGCTCCTTTCAAAGGATGTGCAATTTAGGGACCTGGGACTATTAGTGATAGATGAAGAGCAAAGATTCGGTGTGAATCATAAAGAAAAAATAATACAGATGAAGGCCAACATAGACGTGCTTACAATGACAGCCACACCTATTCCCAGAACTTTGAATCTTTCGCTATCTGGATTGAGAGACATCAGTCTTATTGAAACTCCTCCTAAAGACCGGCTGGCCATCCATACTGTTATTACCCCCTTTAGCCAGAAACTCATAATTAATGCGATTAAAAATGAATTGAGGAGAGGGGGCCAGGTCTATTTTATTCATAACAGAATAGACGACATATGGACGATTGCTGAAGTGATTCAAAAATGGGTTCCTGAAGCCAAGGTGGCAGTTATCCATGGGAAAACACCAAGTTTGACTCTTGAACGTACGATGATTGATTTTATTCAACAGAAATATAATGTTCTTGTGTCAACGACACTCATTGAAAATGGTATTGATATACCTCTTGTAAATACTCTTATTGTCAATCGTGCGGATCGCTTTGGCCTGGCTCAACTTTATCAGCTGCGAGGTCGTGTGGGGCGTTCTTCACGCCAGGCAGTGGCATATTTCCTTGTTCCTTCTTTGTCCGAGCTTACTCTCCTGGCTCGCGAAAGGCTTAAAGCACTTCAGGAATTTAGCGCCCTTGGTTCGGGATTTCGTCTGGCGGCAAAAGACCTTGAAATTAGAGGGGCAGGGAATTTTCTTGGGGCTGAACAACATGGATATATGGAAGCCGTAGGCTTTGATTTTTACATGAAATTATTAGAGCAGACCATAAGAGAGCTTAAAGGTGAGAAAGTCGAAGACATCAAAACTAAGATAAACTTGAAGGCCGACATTCGAATTCCTGAAGAATATCTTCCTCAGATAAATCTGAGGCTCAATTTATATAAAATGATTTCATCCATTGAAAAGGAAGAGGATATTGAAAAAATAAAAGAAGAAATCCAAGACCGGTACGGCCCTATTCCTCATGGGGTAAAAAACTTGCTTCGTTATGGCCTAATTAAATATTGGGCTCAACGGGCGAAAATCACGGCTATTGACCGCGTTGGCCAAAAAATCGTCCTCAGATTTTCCCCAAGTGCTTTATCTGGCCTGAGTCAAATGACCGAGATTATGAAGAGATATGCAGGTTCTATCACGCCTCAGGGAGTTGTGTCGCTAAAACTTTCCTCAAGAGGGGAAGCTGAAATCCTGGATGAAACAATATTCATCTTGAAGGAGTTATCACTTGTGTAATATAATGGATTGAATTTTAAAAAGATGAAGTTTCTAAAGAGAAAATCTTTTCCAGCTATTTTTTTTACATCACTTATATGCTTGTTTTTGGTTATAGATTGCCGAAAAAAACAAGATAGTGAGGAAACTCCTTCTTTTGTTATTCAGGATCCAGAAAAGCAAAATCTGATTATCCTGAAAATTCAAGATTCCTTTTACTTTAATTCTGATTTTGAAAAACATGTCCGGCGTATCGTCGGAGAAGATGTCGATTCGTTATCGCTTGATTCCTTGAGTCGCCTGGCTGACAATTTTATTGAGGAAAAGCTTTTTTTAGAGGCCGCACGCAATCAAGAAATATCGATTTCATTGGAAGAGCAAAAAGAATATTTGACGAAGCTTTTAAATAGCTCCTGGCCAAAAGGGAAGAATATTTGGAAAGATGAAATTGAAGTACAGAGCCTTATAGAAGGGCTGCTTGTTGAAAAATACATCTTCAATCTTGTGAAAGATATAGAAGTAAAAAAGGAAGAAATTCAGGAATATTATGATCTTCATAAAAGGGATTTCCTGAAGTCAGTAAGGGTAAAAGTCAGCCAGATATTGGTCAAGACAGAAGAGGAAGCTATTGAGGTGTTAGAAAAGTTGAAGAATACACAGGAGGAAACCTTCAGGGAACTGGCCAGAACAAAATCTATTGGAGCAGAGTCTTCAAAGGGAGGAGAGGTTGGGGTCTTTGAAATGGGGCAGTTGCCTTTTGAAATAGAAAAAGTTGTTTTTTCTTTGAAAGAAGGAGAAATAAGTCCAGTCGTGGAGTCTTTTTATGGATACCACATTTTCAGGCTTGATAAGAGATATGAACCAGAGCTTGTTTCAGAGGAAGACGCTACTGCTGAGATTCAAGTGAAACTGCTTGACCAGAAAATCAAAAATTTTGTGTCAAAACATTTAAGTGAGCTAAAAAACCAAATGGAATGGAGCTTCTATCCAGAAAATTTATCCTTTCCATATCAGAGGAATACTAATGACTAAAAAAACAATATTATTCGTGTGGCTTTTGATTTTCTTTGCCTTTACATGGCTTGGAGGAAAAGAAATTGTTGAAGCTATTGTAGCTATCGTGAACGAGGATATTATTACTATTTCGGATTATAAAATGCAGCATGATTCGCTTTATCAAATGTTGAGAGAACAAATCCAAGGCGAAGAGTTTGAGAAGCAGTATAATCGATTGAGTAAAGAACTATTGAATACGATGATTACAGAACTTTTGCTTCTTCAGGAAGCCAAGAAGCTTAGTGTGGATGTGAGCGAGCAGATTAAGCTCACCATAGAAAATATTAAGAAAGAAAACAACATCGAAACAGACCAAGAGTTAATGCGGATTATGCAGCAGCAAGGCATTGATTTTGAAGTCTGGAAGAAAAAGATGGAAGAAACTTTTTTGAAACAGCAGGTATTATTTGCGGAAGTTGACAGGGGAATTGTGATTGATGATGCGGAAATTGTGAATTATTATAAACAGCACAACGATGAATTCACCGAGCCCCCTGAATATCGATTAAGTGCGATTTATCTCATTTCCGAGGGAGTGAATGACAGTGAAATTCAAGAGAGAAAGAACGAAATTGAAAGACAGCTTGCTGAAGGGAATGATTTCGGGTCCCTGGCAAGCCAATCCTCTGATGGACCCGAAAAAGAAACTCAAGGGGATCTAGGAACCTTTAAGAAGGGAGAACTTGAGAAGAGCTTGGAACAGGAAGTGGAAAAGCTAAAGATTGGAGAAGTAAGTTCTTGGTTGAAGGTAAAAGGTGGGTGGTACATATTGAAGCTTGTGGACAAGAAGGAGAGCCGTCTGAAAACTTTTGAAGAGGTCCGAAAAGAGATAGAAGAGAAGCTCTTTGAGGAGAAGAGGAGAAATAAGTATGAGGAATTTTTAAAGAAGCTCAAAGAGCGAAGCTACATTAAGATTCTAATCCCTAATCCTCTTGAATTGATTCAATAATCCTCTTGATTAACCGCAAAGGGTGCTCTTGTCAGCAAGAGCTTCTCATATCCATGATTTCAGGGGAAATACAAATTTCAAACTTTCATTTAAGGGATAAAAAGAGGAAATTACTTTTTTTGTTCCTCAGTTTTGCCTACTGGTTCAGGCTCTTTAAAGTCGATTTTCCTGGATACTTCCCATTCTCCAAGCAAAACGTATTGAGACCCTTTTGATTGGGCAAAGAGCTTGACATCGACAACTTTCCATTGTGGATTGTTTTCAAATGACGTCAAATATTTTCCTTCAACGCCATAATTGCTTTTTAGAAGAATAAGTTCGCTTATTTCTCCAGGCATAATAGGTTCTCCTCTTATAGCGGCAAGAAAGCAGTCTCCAAGATTTTCATAGTCGTCTTTAAACCGGAAATTCGCATTAAAATTTATATAGTGAATAGGCTTATCTGAAACGTTTTTTATTCTGAAAGAAATAGCAGGAACAAGAATTAGCCTTGGAGGCCAGGGTTGGTAATATTTTTCAACCCATTTTGTTTCTACATCCAGGACTTCAAATGAGGCCTTGAGCTCATCAGCCGTCACGGTTTTCCATAACCCTAATTTTTGGAAAATAAAGGCAACAACAAGGATGATTACGATAAATACTATAATTAATGGCCACTTTTTCATTTTTTTCCTCCTGTTTCCATATTTAAATATAATAAATAGAAA
>JACUUK010000106.1 GCA_014859315.1 Candidatus Aminicenantota bacterium | reverse complement strand
TCCTGCTTTGCAGCACTTCAGATGCGATCGGAACGTTAAGTGAAACGGCTGGCTTGAATTAATGAGGTGAAAGAGATTATGGGAAATCAAAAGGTAAGTTTCAATCAAAAAGGCAAATTGAGTAAATTGTGAAATTTAAATTGTAGTCTGGCTGCACTTTATATTAGATAATAAATGGGTTAAGCTGAAGATGGAGATTGAATGACATGACAAATCACTACTCAAATATTTTGGAGAAATTAGAAGCAGAATATCGAGCAGTAGAGCGGTATTATGGCCAAACGGTTTATAAATTATCAAAGGATGGATTTGTATATTTGCGCTATTCTAAAAGAGAAAAAGCGGGAAAGGAGAAATATTTCTTTGGTTTAGACAAAGACGCAATTGAGAGATTAAAAAGATTTGATTTTACGGTGATCCTTGTATGTGGGGAAGAAGATATAAATTTTATGTTAAACAAAGATTTCATCCTTTCCATTATTGATGGTTTGAAAATTTCTGGCAGTAGGTGGCTAATAAACATCTACAATGCAAAAAATGTCTGGTATCTAAAGGTCAGCGGTAAGAAAAGAATAGACATTTCGGATTTTAAAAATAGATTTGATTTGATGTTCTCAAAAATCATTTATTTAGAAAAGGAAATCACCAAAGAGGAATTTCGCGAAGAGAAGGGAAAGCCTGAACTCATCGAATTATCTGAAACGGAAAAAATCAAATCAGACCTTATTTCAAGCTCGATAAAAAGTGACAAGCCATCTTTATTTGAGGAAGCAATAGCATCCTGTTTTAAGTTTTTAGGGTTTGAATGCGAGCATATCGGTGGAGCAGGTAATACCGATGTTCTTGTAAGTATCCCTTATCGATTAATTATTGAAGCCAAAACTACGACAAGAGGAAGTATCGGCAAAATATACTTCACAAGATTAAAGCAGCACAAAGAGAAACACAATGCAGATTTTATTGCCGTAATTTGCAATGATTTTGAGCAATCTGTGATTAGAGATGCAGAGATAGAAGATTCTCTTTTAATACAAACAAAATTATTATGCAGGTTGTTAGATTTAAATGATGAATATCCACTATCGCCTTTTGATTTAAAATATATTTTTCAGTTGAAAGGGCTGTCAAAAGAAGAGGATTTGCAGAATTTGAGAAATAGACTTGTAACGCTCAAGGAAAAAATCGGAAATTTATCTACCCTCATTCAAAGCATTGACAACCAAAAAAGAAATTTGGATGAAATTTTTGGGAGATACAAGATGAAATGCACAGCGTTAAATACAAGCACTTTGGATAAAATCCAATTCAAGAATTTTATTGACTTCTTAGCAATGCCATTTATGGCTGTGATTATAAAGGAAAATAGCTTATATTACAGAGAAGTTAGTGAAGATGTAGCAATGAAAAGGCTGAACAAAATTGGAGGTGGCATATATGAAACAAGTAAGTAATTCCAAATGTCCAAAGTGTGGTTCGAAGACTTTTATAACCATGCCTAATCGCTACGATTGTTTAAGGTTTGTAAATGGAGAGTTCCAAGTAGAGAAATCAGAATTTAGAAATGAGAAAGAGAGAATTTTTTGCCGTGAATGTGGTGCTGAGATTGATGTAAATACGACCTTTAGGCATAAAACAATCATTTTAAGAAAATCCTGATAGAGAATCTCTCAGGGTTCTCAAAGGCACAGGAAATATGTTTTTAATAAACTATCCTAAACAGAACGCCTATTTAAGGGTAAAATATTTAGATGAAACATGCTATGAAGTTTCTGATTACGCTTGGGTATATAATACAAATGTAGGACACACCCCGAAGCGTTTTACAACAGCTCATAGAAGTGTCCTGCATTGCCGAAAGACACAGAACAACAAATTTTACAAAGACAATGTGGCAGTTCCTTATAAAAACCCAACAGATAAACGGATTTTGAAAAATATAGCAAATGGTTCAAGGGGAAGAATGCCTTACGATTGGTTTTATTTCGATTTAGTCAAAAATGTAAGTAGAGAAAAGACATTCCATGCCTGCCAGATACCGCAGAAACTTTCAGAAATGTTAATTAAATCTTGCACTATTCCTAAAGATGTGGTTTTGATTCTTTTTGGAGGAAGTGGTTCAGAAATAGAGATATGTAAAGTTCTTAATAGGCAATATATCTCTGCCGAGATTGATGAGAAATATTATAAAATGATTATTGATAGACTAAAAAAAGGAAGAATTGAAGAAAAATATCGGCTGAACATGGAAAAATATGAAATCGAAAATATACAAACACAGCTTACACTTCTTGAAGAACAAAAGGAGTTTTTAAAAAGAAAAGAGAAAAATACAAAATAATAAGAAGCAAACAACAGTAGATAACAAAGCATATATGCCACGAGCTTTGCCCATGCCATTCCCGTCAGAGGGAGACAGGATGGACATTGCTCCTTATCGGTCGCAACGTCAAATATGCTGATACTGTTGTATAAAACGGCTGGCTTATTTAATGAGGTAAAAGAGATTATGGGAAATCAAAAAGTAAGTTTTAAAACTGAAGAAGAGCTTCAGGAAGCAATCTTGCAAGAAAAGGTTTATGTTTAAGCTTTACGAAGAGTTAGAGGAGTTATACAACTCTGCCTTGATCCACAGTGACCGACGGGAACAATTCGGAATCATTGAAAGGAAGGGGTAGCAATAATGATCAAAATAATTATTGATTCCCAAGATCACCGCGCCCAATTTGATGATTGGCTTGCAGGTGGCAAAGTTGAATATAAAAGGAAAACATATTATTGGTCTGCGCAAAATAGCAATTATGGTTTTAATTGGGAAATTGAACCAATTACTGAAGAGGATTGGGCCAATATAGTTGAAGACGAATTCAATAAGATCATAAACCTTATAGAAAGTTGCCTTTATAAACATCAAACAGAATATGCCTTCTGATTTTCTCTATCAGAAAAAAGTAACTTTGCATTCGGAATACATCTCAAATTTCTAAGAGATATTATATGGATATCATTATAATTATATTTATAGCATTTGGATTAGCAATGGATGCTTTCGCTGTATCTATCACAAGCGGATTAACGATAAAGCACCTAAGAATCAATAATGCCTTAAAGATTGCAATATTTTTTGGATCATTTCAGGCAATTATGCCATTAATCGGGTGGTCAGCAGGACTTGGCTTTCGAGATTTTATTTCAGGTGTTGATCATTGGGTAACTTTTGGACTTCTAAGTATAGTTGGTTGTAAAATGATTTATGAATCCTCTAAAATGGGGTCAAATGAAAAGAAAATAGACCCTTTAAATGTTTATGTTTTATTTATATTATCCATTGCAACAAGTATCGATGCTTTGGCTGTTGGGCTAAGCTTGTCATTCTTAAACGTTCCCATTGCGTTACCTGCAATAATAATTGGAGTTGTAGCATTTTTGCTATCACTTGTTGGTGTTTATATTGGAAATAGAATTGGGCACTTTTTTGAAAGAAAAATTGAAATAATTGGAGGTGTAATTTTAATTGGCATTGGAGTAAAAATATTAATTGAGCACTTAACCTAAATGAACTAACCCCCAAAATTCGAACCACCGACAGTGCTAACTTATCGCTGTACATAGGCATCATCAGAAAATGTGATAGCTGTATTTAAACGTTTGAAAAAATGCCTGTATCCCTAAACGTTAGGCGAAGTCCCGCACCCCTTTGACAACTTTTTAACTCTATGCCAAAATAACAAAAAGGGTAAATGGAAAAATTATCAAGGAGAGATTTCTTGAGTAATTCACTTGTATGGGCAAGCTCTATGTTTATTCTGCCCTTTGGTTTGCAGTCGGCAGTTTCAAAGGACAAGGATGAGGAAAAGGCCTATCCATCTTACCTGAATCTATATCGGGATGGGACCTTGGCAAAGCGTGCAGAGGAATTAAAATCCATCTATGAGGATTGCCACCTTTGTCCCAGGGACTGCCGTGTGGACAGAACCAAGGGACAACTTGGGAAATGCCGCGCTTCTGCCAAAGTCAAAATCTCAAGCGCCTTTCCCCACTTCGGAGAAGAGGCTCCGCTTGTAGGACGTAGGGGCTCAGGAACAATTTTCTTCTCAAACTGCGGGCTGCGGTGCATCTACTGCCAGAATTATACTATAAGCATTAAGGGGCAAGGAGTTGAAGTCTCTGACAATCGTCTGGCTGAATCAATGATTAAACTCCAAAAGATGGGCTGTCATAATATTAACCTGGTAACACCTACTCATTATGTTCCTAATATCGTAAACGCCCTCCAGATGGCCATCCCCATGGGGCTAAAGATTCCTCTTGTCTATAACACAGGCGGATATGAATCCCTTAAGACCCTGCAGCTAATCGACGGAATTGTGGATATATATCTTCCGGATTTTAAATACATGGATCCTGAGATGGCAGCGAAGTATTCATCAGAAGCTTACAATTATCCCTATTATGCAAAGATTGCATTCAAGGAAATATACAGGCAGGTTGGAAATCTGAAGCAGGACCAGAGAGGAATTGCTGTGAAAGGGCTGATGATACGTCACTTAGTTCTTCCAAACCGAATTTCAGGAGCAAGAGAAGTATTGAAATTTGTGGCAGAAGAAATTTCCAAGGACTGTTATATAAACATTATGCGTCAGTACAGACCCGAGTACAAGGCACGGGATTATCCTGAGATAGCCCGGCCCATAAAGAACAGCGAGTATGCTGAAGCCCTGCGTTGGGCCAAGGAATTCGGATTAACCCGACTTGGGTAATAGTTCCAAAGAAAGGAGAGCAAAACATTGACGAAAGATCATAAGCATGAACCATTTTCAGGGATTACCGGAGGTTTGACACTCATTCTTTTAGGAGCAATTTTTCTCCTTGCTAACATGGAGTATATTTCCTGGGGTGAGTGGTGGACTTATTTTCTTGCAGGTTTGGGTGTAATTTTGATTGTTGATGCATTTATCAGGGGCACTACGCGCAAGTACCGCAAACAAAGAAAAGGAAAATTGCTCGGCGGGGCAATTCTGATTGTAATCGGGGGCTCTCAAATCTTCCATTTGGGAACCTGGTGGCCCATGATACTCATTGTTGTTGGCATCTATCTTATTTTTTCTTCTTTAACTAAATAAAATTGAAGAAGGAGGGTAGGAAATGAAATTTTTTAATTTTCTATTAAGGCATAAGGCATTAGTCCTATTGACAGTGATAATAATTATTGCTGTCATTGTCCTTTTACAAAATTCTGATTTTGTGAATGTTAAAATTCTTTTTTGGCAATTTTCAGCCCAGAAGGTAATTTTTATCATAGGAGCCATGATATTGGGCTACATCATAGGAAAATTGGTTGAGGTCACAGTGAGAAGTAAATAATTGGGGACTGTCCCCAATTCCTACCAGGTTTTACCTCGTTCATCGAGGTATTTTGAGATATCATCCACAAGTCCGACCCTGTTCATTATTTCGAGTTGGGTCTTTAAGAAACATATATTTTTCACAGATGAACAATGATGGATGGTGTATCCTGGAGTGTGCCCGATAGCAAGAACTCCAAGTCCTGCCAGGGCAACCATTTTGTATCTTGTGGCTTTTTCTATGATTGATTGAAAGTCAGTGTCTGGAGGTAATACAGGAATAGCTGGGTATAAATAGCCCCCCTCAGCATCTATTGGAACTATCCTGTCTAAACCTTCTGCGGTCGTTTTTATCGATTGAATCATGGCAAATGGAGAGTGCGTGAATATTGCAGATTTTGCACTTGAATACCTGTAGACGGCTTGATGAAGCGTCCTGAAAAAATCATCATCCTCCTGCCCGATTTTAACCCGGAGAATATCATTTTCCAGGTCTTCAGGCGAAGAAAGTGCTGGCGAATAGATCATCTCGTTTCCATCTCTTACGCTCAGAGAGCCCGTATGAAAAGGGCTCAGCTTCAATGAGAATACATCTGTGGAGGTCCGTTTAAACTGGGATATTAGTTCTTTGTCCTGTGTCTCTTTTATGTTTTCAGGGGCTTTATATTTTTTTGCTTCCGGATAATTGAATTCAGGTAATTTTTCAAGGTCAACACCAAGGGTTTTGAGATTTAAAAGGATTTCTGAGGAATAATCAAGAATGCAGAGAAATAAAAATGCTTCATGCAAACTTGCTCCCCGGACAAAGGGTCCGTGAGCTTTAACAATCATTGTGGATGAGGTTTCCAGCACTATTGGGATTTCTTCTTCCATTTCCTTTGAACCTACAGGGTATTCAAATTCAACAACTGGAATTGAATGCAAATACTTCTTCCCTAAAAAGTCTATTGGTTTTACTTCCGGAACAATATAGGATAATAACGTAGCAGGAAGTGAATGGGCATGCATCGCAGCTTGTGCATATCTGAGAATTTTCTGATGTGTTCCTATCTCAGAGGATGCCTGGAAAAGGCCAAATTTTGGTGCCTTTAACCCGCTTATGACAATATCCCTTTCTTGCAAATGGCCCTTCATTGACCCGGTTTTTGTGATGTACATGTCTTCGCCCATACGTATGGAAATGTTTCCACTGTGTGTATTTTGAAGACCTAAAGCCAGCATTGCCTTTCCTATTTTAATAATTTGTTCCTTTGTTTTATCCATCACTTTCCTCAATATTTCT
>JACUUK010000105.1 GCA_014859315.1 Candidatus Aminicenantota bacterium | reverse complement strand
ATATGGTTTGCCGAAAACGCACGGAAGAAAAAGCCGCTTATTACAATGAAATTAAACCGGTTATTGAGGAACGAATCAAAAGCAAGCTCGATCAATTCTGGAATGAGGGAATTGGTGGAAGCGATTTTTTTATTTCGGCTATTGGTCCTGCATTAGAAGTCTTTGGAAAGCATGCAAGAGTAGAAAAGCTATCAGGCGAAGTGGTTTCTGCAAAAGAATTGCTTGAATATGTGCGTAAGATTGTCAGTGAATATGCTCTCTCTAAAATTCTAAAAAGCCCTGATCTTGGAAGTATCGATAAAGAAACAAGGTTTTATCTTCTATGGAGATGGACTTATAATTCAAAGAAAGTTCATTTCGATGATGCCCGAAAGCTCAGCCAGGCAGTCGGGATAGAAATCACAGAACAATGGAACACAGGATTTATAAAAAAAGAAAAGGAATATATTTCAGTCCAAGACGCAAAGGAAAGAGGGAGAAAATTTCTTGAGAGAGGAAAATATAAAAATATGGTTGATGTTATTCACGGAGCTATACTTTACTGGGAAGTGAATAACCGAAAAGCAACTTCAGAATTGCTTGAAGAAACAGGCAATTTAAACAACAATGCCTTCTGGCAGGTAGTTCAGGCAATTTCTGATGTGCTTCCTGATGGAGAAAAAGAAAAACAAATGCTCCAGGGATTTTTATATGGCAGGGAAAGCTATAGATCTGAGGAAATTCGGGCGACAAAAAAACAAATGGAATTATTTGAGGAGGAATAAAATGATCTTACCCTCATGGTGGCAGGTAGCAATTCCACATAAAGATATAAGGGAAAATAAATTAAACGAAGCAATTTTTGCAGCGGATTTAGGAGATGTTATTTTAGGGCAGGCGCCTCAAGAATATCAGGATGCAAGTTTTTTCTTCCAAAAGACTTATTTGACTAGCGGTTTAAAAAGTCTTCTTGAAAACGTACTTTCTTTGCTCGATGGTGGAAAAGGAGACCCTGTTATTCAGGTTCAAACTCCATTTGGAGGCGGGAAAACCCATGCTCTTCTTGTTCTTTATCATTTTATAAAAAATAGAAAAAAAATTGAGCACTTAGAAGAGCTTTCTTCTTTCCCTGAGATAAAAAATGCAAAAGTTGCTGCTTTTATAGGAACACATGCAGATGCTGTTTCTGGCAAAACTCCTTGGGGGGAAATAGCAAAACAACTTGGGCATTATGAAATAATGAAAGATCATGATTTAAAACGCATTGCACCTGGAAAAGAAAAACTGCGGAAATTACTCGAAATCTCTGGCCCTACACTTATATTGATGGATGAAATCTTAGAATATATCGTTAAAGCCAATCGCGCAGAGAAATTTGAAAAAATAACTCAGGGTCAAACCTTAGCCTTCATGCAGGAGCTATCTGAGGTAGTTGCTGCAACTGAAAACTGTTGTTTAGTCATTTCTTTACCTTCAAGTATTCTTGAGAGTTATAGCGAAGACGCAGAGAAAGCTTTACAACAATTGCAAAAAATATCAGGCCGAGTTGAGGCCATTTACACGCCAGTCGAAGGGGTCGAGCTTTATGAAGTGATCCGTACCAGGTTATTCGAAAATTATGGAGAGGAGAAAGTTCGTAAGCAAGTGGCTGAAAGCTTTTTCAGGCTATATCAACGCATGAGTTCAGATGTCCCATCAGAAGTGAGGGAAATAAGCTACAAAGAAAGGATTGAAAAAGCTTACCCATTTCATCCTGAGCTTATAGATGTCCTTTATGAGCGCTGGGGTTCTTATCCTACGTTCCAAAGAACAAGAGGAGTTTTGAGACTACTGGGGGAAGTGGTTGCTGATCTTTATAAGAAGAAAAAATATGCGCCTCTTATTCAATCATCTTTAATAAACCTAAGAAATCAAACCATTCGAAGGGAATTTATTAAACACATAGGGAATGAATTCGAAGCTGTTATTGCTTCGGATATCGCAGGTAAAAATGCAAAAGCACCGCAAATAGATAAAAAAATGGGAAGTGAATATGAGAACTACAATATTGCCAGGGGAGCTTCCACATCCGTTTTTCTTTATTCTTTCAGTGCTGGTGAGAGCAAATTCACAACATTACCACGTGTAAGAGTCGCACTATTAAAGGAAGGAATTCCGACTGCTATAGTTGGTGATTCTGTAGCTAAACTTGGAGATGAACTGTGGTATTTCCATTCTGAAAAAAATATGTATTCTTTCCGAAATCAGCCGAATTTGAATAGAGTTATCATCGATAAAGAAGAAACAATATTAGAAGATTTAATACAGGAGGAGATAAAAAGCCATATTCAAAAGTTTACAGGAAATTTGATGGATGTTTATGTATGGCCGGAAGAAAGTTCTGATATTCCTGACACAAAACGCCTAAAGCTTGTTATTTTTGACCCTGATTTCTCATTTCAATCGGAAAAAGGCAAACAATTGGTTGAAGAAGTTTTTAATAGGGCCGGAGTCGGCTTAAGAGCGTTCAGAAATGCACTAATTTTGCTGTTAGCAGATGAAGACCATTATAATTCATTAAAGAAAGCGATGAGGAGGTTTTTAGCGGTTAAGGGTATTCAGGAAGATCATTCTCTCTTGGAAACTCTCACGTCTAAAGGAAAAGAAGAACTAAAAGAGAAATTTAAAGATGTCCAAGAAGGAATTCCTTTTAAGATTCTAAATGCTTACAGGCATTTAGCATATTTGGGAGAACAAGGAATTAGCTGGAGAGATTTAGGAATGCCCACTATCCGGCAGAATTTAAGCGAAAGAGTCCTTCAGTATTTAAAAGATCAGGAAAAATTACTTTCTATTGTGACCCCGAAATATATTTTACAGAAATATTTTGGGCCTGAGGAAAAGGAAAAGACAGCAAGAGAGATATATGATCTTTCTTTTAAGGCTCCGGGGATGCCTCTTTTAGAAAATGAAAATGTTCTTATGGAAGCTATTGAGAGAGGTGTAAAAGAGGGGATTCTTGGTTTGCGGGAAGATGGAGATATTTACTATAAGCAGCTTGTCAGCCCAAATATCGACTCAATTATTTTAAGAGGAGATTTTGCAGAAGAATTAAAGAAGAAACAGGCAGAAGAAAGGGGAGAGGGAGAAGAAGGTAAATATCCTTCAGGAGAACTGCCAGGGCCTCCAGAAATCGAGGAGGGAGAGAAAAAAAAGGGAGAAGTAAAGAGGTTGAATTTAAAAGCTATTATCCCTTGGGATCAACTATCTTCTGTTATAACCGGAGTTATTCGTCCCCTTAAGGATAAAGGTGGGGATCTCAAAATAACTGTACAAATAGATGCAGAATCTGAGGAAGGATTTGATCGAAATACCCTCGACTTAAAAGTAAAAGAAACCCTGAAACAAATTGGAGGAATAATAGAAGAGTGGGATGAGGAATAACTAATACTCCAAGCAAAAAACAAATACAAAGGAGAGCCAACATGTCCTTTCAAACGCCAATAACTGTTAAAGAGGCAATTGAAAACATTCATAAGAAAAAATATTTATTGCCAGCAATTCAAAGGGAGTTTGTCTGGGATACAAAACAAACAGAACGCTTATTTGATTCTTTAATGAGAAATTATCCAATTGGTTCTTTTTTATTTTGGAACGTAAATAAACAAAGAGTTAAAGATTATCAATTTTATGAATTTATAAGAGATTATCATGAAAAATATAAAAAGCATAATCCCAAGGCCGATGTCAAAGGAGATGAAGAAATTACCTCAATTTTAGATGGGCAACAGAGGTTAACTGCACTTTATATTGGGTTGAAAGGAACTTATGCATATAAGTTGCCTAGGAAATTTTGGGACAATGACCAAGCTTTTCCAGAAAGAAAGCTTTATCTAAATTTATTAAAGAAATCCGATAACATTGACTTGGAATATGATTTTAAATTTATAACAGAGGAAGAAGCTAAAAAAAGGGACGAAAATAATTATTGGTTTAAAGTTGGCGATATTTTAGACTTAAAAGAACAGTTTCAGGTTAATGATTATTTAATTGGAAATGGGCTTTTAAATTTAGATGATAGAGAAAAAGCACAATTTGCAAACAGGACTTTATTTAAACTACATGCTGTAATCCATAGCGATAGAATCATAAATTATTTTTTAGAAAAAGATGAAAAATTAGATAAAGTACTTAATATATTTATTAGGGTTAATAGTGGAGGTACTGTATTAAGCTATTCTGATTTATTATTATCAATTGCCACAGCACAATGGCAAGATAAAGATGCAAGAGAGGAAATTAATAACTTTGTCGATGAAATCAATAATATTAGAAAAGGTTTCAATTTTAACAAGGACTTTGTTTTAAAATCATGTTTAATCCTAAGTGATATTCGAGATATTGGATTTAAAGTAGATAATTTCAATAGAAAAAACATGTTAAAAATAGAAGAAAATTGGGATAGTCTTGCTGATTGTCTTAGAGAAGCTGTCTATTTGCTTTCGGTTTTTGGATATGACCGATATACTCTTACTTCAAATTATGTAGCAATTCCTATTGCTTATTACTTTTTAAAAAAGGACTTACCGAATAATTTTATTTATTCTTCACATTATGTGGAAGATAGAAAGAACATAAGAAAATGGGTAATTCTTTCCCTCTTGAAAAGGGCTTTTGGAGGGAACCCAGATAGCGTTCTTAGACCAATTAGAAGTATTATTTCGAAGAATTGTTCAATTTTTCCTTTAAATAAGATAATTGAAGAATTTAGAGGGAAACCAAAAGCGCTTGAGTTCAATGATGAAGAAATTGAAAATTTATTTTTTTTGCTCTACGGACAGGGCTATACTTTTTCAACACTTGCAATATTGTATCCATATTTGGATTTTAAGCACGTTTTTCATATTGATCACATTTATCCCAGGAGTTTCTTCACTAGAAAAAATTTAAAAGAGAAAGGAATTGGAGAAAATAAAATTGATTTTTACCTGGAGAATTATGATTATCTTCTTAATCTACAATTATTAGAAGAAATACCTAATATTGAAAAATCAGATAAGGACTTTGATGTGTGGCTTAAAATGAGCTATCCGAACGAATGCGAAAGAAAGGAATTTATGAAAAAGAATTTTATACCAAAAAATATAGATTTGAGTTTTCACAATTTTGAGGAATTTATCAAAGAAAGAAAAAAGTTGATGGCTGAAAAGTTTAGATCAATTTTAAAGTTATAAATTTAGGTTGATTGATTTGACTTTATAAAAAACACAGATTTGGTCTTGAAAAATAAATTACTTTATTCTTCACTCTAGAATTAAATAAATAGGTTACAGTCCTCTTTTATTCATTAAGGAAAAAAACTCGAGAAAATGACATGAAAGATACCGAAGAAATGGAAGCCGGGCAGAAAAAAGAAGGATAAAAATTAGGAAATACGTATTGTGTTCCGAATTTATGTTTAATAAAATATATTTAATTTAGAATTGAATCTTATTTGGAAAAACAGAAAATAAGGGGAGAGATCAATGGACAAGAATGAATATAAAGAACTCTTTGAAAAGCTAATAAGAAAGAAACATGGAATGGAAACCAATTTCGAAAAGATTGAAGGGAAACTCGACCATTTGAGAAAGGGAAATTCTCTTGCTTATTCTGACCTTGGAATTATTGGGGATGATAGCTGTTGGCCGTTTAGCAAATATTGGATGTGGCCAAGTAAAGAACAAATAGAAGAAGAATTAAAAAAAACCAGTGGATGGTTCGTAAATTTGCCAGAAAATGAAGAAAGAATAATAGGGGGCTTAGATGGAATATTTAAGAATATTGCTATTGTCTCAATTATACTAAGATTCGTTTATCCTGAATTTTATGCAATATATTCTCGCCCTCCATTAAAAATATTGAGAATAGAAAGAGGTACCAACGATATAGAAGAATATTTGAACTATGTGAATATAATGAGACTTCTGAAGCACAGTTTTGGAGTCACCAGGACTGCAGGCATAGATATGATAGTATGGGCAATTGCCTATGAAAAGGGAAGTTATCTTAGGAAATTAAAAGAATTGCTTGCAGATCAACTTCCTGAAAATCTCGAGCCCAAAGAATTAATAACTTATCTTAGTGACAATCCTTTGAAGATTGCTGAAGTGTATTATCAAAAAAAAGATATTAAAACTGCAGGCTTCTGGGCAGCAGTAGCGTTTGAGCAGTTTATAGGAAATGAATATTTATCCTTGTATGGGTTTCCTCTTGAAAATGAAAAGGATAGAATTTTTACAATAGTGAATTTTTTATGCATAACAAAAAAATTTAAATATGAATGTGACAATTTACATAAGTTAAGAGAATTTAGAAACAATGCAGTACACGAATTGAGAAAATTTACTGAAGATGATGCCAGATGTTTCATAAAAAAATTGAAATATTTAAAAGAATTAGGTTAGATAGTGTATATATTAAGATTAAGGTTGTTAAAGTCCAGTTACATGATCGGCAAGTTTTGCAGTAATCCCAAAAAATTGATACTGCCGGCATAGCTAGATTTAGTATATTAGGAGAAAATTATGGAATCACAAATTTGGAGAGTTCAAACAGAAAAAATCGGTTCTTTAGAACCATTTAAATCAGAAAGAGATATGGAATCTTTTCTAATGAATAATCCTGCAATTGTCGGGTGTTGGAATCCGGAATCTAATGTTGCATTGCCAACTCTAATTCGTCAGCAAGTAGGTACAAAAACAAGCAGTAGCGGCATAGGA